>JAFAMB010000118.1 GCA_019233825.1 Verrucomicrobiota bacterium
AGCGCGGCGAAGGCCTCCTCGACCAAATTGATCCGGTGGCAAATCATGGCCAGGTGATTGCCGGCACAAATTGCGCGCTCGATTGTTGCGTTGAACCCGACCTCATTGATGATCGCTCCCATATCGAGGTCGTCGGTCATGACCAGTCCGTCGAAACCGAGCTCGGACAACAATAGATCTGTCACGATGGACCGGGAAAGCGAAGCGGGAGTCTTTTGCTCATCGAAAACCGGATACCACGCATGGCAGACCATCATGCTGCTGACCTGTCGGGCGAATTTCCGGAAAATCGCGAGTTCAGCCCGGTCCAGTTCTGCCAGGCTTCGATCAATGCGAGGCAGTCCGTGGTGCGGATCGAGGCCGGCCGCAGCGTAACCTGGAAAATGCTTTCCACAGGACAGGATACCGGTAGCGAGGAGTGCGTCATTAAACGCGCCGGCAAACTCGATCACCTCTTCCACCGACTTCCCATAACATCGGCCCCGCAACGAGTTGTCTGCCTCTTCGTCAAAACAGATGTCCAGAACCGGACAAAGGTCTAAATTAAATCCGAACAGCCGCAGCAATTCTCCGGTGATCCGGCCATGTTCGCGAACGAGGGTTGGATCCCCTCTTTCCCTGAACTGCTGAGCGTTGGGCGGCTCATTCCCGATCAGCTTGAGGCGAGAGACCCTGCCACCCTCTTGATCAATGGTGACTATCGGCTCGATTTGCGACAAGTCTCGCAGATCCTCGATCAGCTTCCGAAGCTGCGGTGCGGAGCGAATGTTACGCCCAAAAAGAATAAAACCTCCCGGCTGCACCTTGCGGAAGACGCGGGCTGTTTCGGTATCCATCTCGAATCCGGGCACCCCAACCAGAAGAAGTTGACCGACGTTGCTTCGTTCCATACGTTGCCCCGCATGTTACGGTTCCCGGCCTGCTTCACCACTCTTTTCTAGTAGACTTTCATCCTTATTGGCCAAGATGGGTAGACTCGCGCTATACGGTGGCTCATTCGACCCGATTCATCACGGACACCTGATTCTCGCGCGACAAGCGTTGGAAGGCCTCTCGCTCGATCGGGTGATCTTCGTTCCGGCGGCCGAGTCGCCGTTTAAGCCCAATCACTCCAGCGCGTCTGCCGAAGATCGTTTGGCCATGGTCAAGCTTGCGATCGAGAATGAACCCGCTTTCGTAGTCGATGCGCTCGAGCTTAACCGAGAACCACCTTCCTACACGGTTCATACGGCCCGTGAGTATAAAGCCCGACATCCAGCGGACACGCTCTTTTTCCTGGTCGGCGAAGATCATGTCGCCGCCTTGCCTCAGTGGAACGAATTCAAGGAATTGGATCGCCTCGTAAATTTCGTGCTCTTGAGCCGCTCCGATTTGCCGTTAAACGTGGGCTATCCGGTTGTCCGGCGTCGCTTCGACCTATCGTCGACTGAGATCAGAAACAGGGTTGCCAATAATTTGCCAATCTCGTATCTGGTTCCGGAGAACGTGCTGCGTTATATTTACGACAGGAAACTTTACCGGGGGGACGCCTATCGGAGCTGAGGAGTTAGCACGGCTCTGTGTACGGCTGGCCGAAGATAAGAAGGCTGAGGACATTGTGGTTCTCGATCTTCGCGGGATCTCGTCTTTCACGGATTTCTTTGTGATCTGCTCCGGAACTTCGGAGCCTCATCTGAAGGCCATCAGCGGCGGGATTCGCGAGGGTTTACGAGACCAAGCGTGCCTGTCTCCGCTGGGATCGGAAGGTTCTGTGGCGAGTCAGTGGCTCGTGATGGATTATTCTGAAGTTCTCGTACATATTTTTCATCAAACGAAACGCCAATTCTACGCGTTGGAAAATTTGTGGAGTGACGCGCCGCGTCTCAATTTGGTTTCGTAATCCCCCCAATGTTAAAGCAACGTGAGGCCATAATTCGACTTCTCAAAGACGACGATCCGGAAACGGTCCATCTCACTAAACAGCAGCTCGCCGAAGGTGGGACAGAGATCATCCCGGATCTCCGAGACCTCTTATCGATCGATGATAAACAGGTGACTTTCCATATCCAGGAGATCCTCTCGGAAATTGAAATCCGGCACGCGAAAACGACATTTGAAGAAATCTGCCGGAGTATTTCTGATCCAGCTGACCTGGAGCGAGGCTGCTGGTTTTTGGCGCAGATCTTTATGCCCGGAGTTGACGTTGAACCGTACCAGAAAACGATCGACTCGTGGGGTCGTGACTTACGAAATCGCCTGTCGGTCCATGATTCGGAAACCTCCCGCGTACTGGCCATGGCACAGTTTTTCGGTCGAGATCTCGGGTTCCGCGGCAATGTGGACGACTACTACAACGCACGCAACTCTCTCCTTCCGTGCGTGATTGACTCTAGACTCGGCATCCCCATTTCGCTCTCAGTATTGTATATGATCGTCGCGCGAAGAGCATCCGTCGTGGTCGACGGAATCAATCTCCCGGGACACTTCGTCGTTCGACACGGCGCCGTGCTGTTTGATCCGTTCGATGGGGGTCGCATTCTAACGACGCGCGATTGTGCCCAGATTCTGTTGAAGCAAGAGCTGACTCTGCACCCGAGCCATCTCCAGACCGCCCACCCCAAACTGATTCTGGAGCGCATGTTGCGCAATCTTTTGCACATCTTTGAAGAAGAAGATGACGAGGCTTTGCACGAAATGATCAAAAAATGGATTCTCCTGCTGGACCTCACATGAGATCACCTGCGCGAGTGGAAGTCTTAAACACCGGCACGGAAATCCTTTTCGGCAGCGTCATCAATACACATCTCTCTTTTCTCGCCCAAAGGCTTTTTCCACTCGGGTTGAGGGTGCAGCGCCAGGTCACCGTTCCGGACGGCGACGCGATTCGTGACGCGATTCTTGAGTCCGCCTCCCGTAGCGACCTGATTCTTGTGACCGGCGGCCTCGGCCCGACCTCGGACGATATTACCCGTGAAATTGTTGCCGAACTGACTCGTCGTCCGTTGCGGTACGATGACCGCATTTTTCAGAAGATCAAAGAACGATTCGACCGGCGCGGACTGAAACTGACTGACCGGATTTCGAGACAGGCCTATGTGCCCGAAGGTGCTGTAGTACTTCCAAACGACTTCGGAACAGCCCCGGGACTTTATCTTCCCGCCCAAGACCGTATTCCGCACCTCTTCCTTTTGCCCGGACCGCCGCGTGAGCTCCAGCCGATGGTGGATACCTATGCGTTACCGATCTGGCAACGCCTGGCCGGCGACCACGACATTCATGCCCGGACCTTTCGTACAACCGGTCTGGGCGAATCTTACATCGAGAGCATGGTAGGTGAGCGACTACTGGCCATCCCGGGACTGGAACTGGGATATTGTGCACGCATGGGGGAAGTCGACGTTCGCGTTGTCGGCTCTCGATCTGCCGTTGATGCGGCAAGCGAGATCATCCAAAGCGAATTGGCGCCGTGTATCTTCTCGACCGAAGAGAAGGAGCTGGAGGAGGTCATCGTCCAACTGCTGACGGCGAAACAGGCGACGCTTGCGACCGCCGAATCGTGTACCGGAGGATTGTTGGCGAACCGTGTGACGGATGTGGCCGGGGCTTCGGTGGTGTTTCTTGAAGGTAACGTGACTTACTCGAACGATGCCAAGACACGAACCCTTGGTGTTTCTGCCGAGTTGATCTCTGCCGTAGGAGCGGTCAGCGAGGAGGTCGCCCGGGCCATGGCTGAAGGAGCACTCCAGCGGAGCGGTGCTGCTTTCGCTCTCTCGACCACAGGAATTGCCGGCCCCGATGGAGGCACGGCTGAGAAACCGGTCGGAACGGTGTTTATTGGTTTGGCATCCTGCAGACAGGCCACCCAGGTTGAGAAGTTGTTTTTCCCCACGGATCGCCGGACCTTTAAAAGCGTCTGCACCCAATACGCGCTGGATATGCTGAGGAAGAGGCTTTTGGAAATTTGAGAGCCTGAGCCTGCATCGCTCACAAATCTCTGAAGATTTGTGAGCGATGCAGGCTAAGCCATCAAATTCAACAGGTTCTCCTGCGAGAACTCTTCGTGGCTCAGTTCACCTGTGAGAAATCCCTCCCGCAATACTACAATACGACGCGCAAGATTCAGCAGTTCCGGCAGCTCGGACGAGATCATCAAAATCGCCACTCCCTGACCAGCGACCTCATCGAGTAATTGGTAAATCTCGGCTTTCGCGCCCACATCAACTCCTCGGGTCGGTTCATCGACAATAAGCAGATCGCAACTTCGCGCCATCCATTTGGCAAGCGCAACCTTTTGTTGATTCCCACCACTGAGGCCTGCAGTGATGGATTGAATCGATGGCGCCTTCACCCGGAGGCGTTTCGTCATTTTTTCCACTTCTGTCAATTCACGAGTGCGATCAACGAAGCCGAGGTTTGTGAAATAATCGATATGCGGCAACGACACGTTGTCGGAAATATTCATCGACAGAACCAGTCCCTCTTTCTTCCGGTCTTCGGGCAGAAAACCCATCCGGCGCCGCATCGATTCGTTCACGTTCCCGAGCTTCAGAGTTTCCCCCTTGATAAAGACCTTGCCGGTCGCATGCTTATCAAGCCCGAAGATCGCTTTTGCCGTCTCGGTTCGACCAGCGCCCACCAGGCCCGCCATCCCGACGATCTCTCCGCGCCGCACCGAAAACGAGACGTTCTCAAATTTACCGATTGACGATAAATTCTCCACCCGAAGGATTTCTTCGCCCGGCTCCAGATCGAGATGCTTCGGCCTCCTGGTTAAGATCTCGCGGCCCACCATCTGGCGAATCACTCGATCACGGTTGGTTTGTGCAATTGGCTCGGTCGCAACATGTCTCCCGTCTCGGAGCACACTGATCGTATCACAAAGTTTGAAAATCTCGTCCATCCGGTGTGATACATAGATGATCGTTACACCACGCGCCTTCAGGCGATTGATCAGATTAAAGAGGTGTTCACTTTCATGCACGGAAAGCGAGCTGGTTGGTTCATCGAAAATAATGATCCGCGCGTTCACCCCGACCGCGGCCGCAATCTGCACCATCTGTTCCTGACCGGTCGTCAATTGCGCCAAAGGCGTATCGACATCGATGACCGCCTCTATTTCGTTCATTAATAACCGCGCTTTTTCCCGCAGCTTGAGCGTATCCACGAAGCCTGCCTTCGTGGGCATTCTTCCCAGCTGCAGGTTTTCCGCCACCGTCAGGTTTGGGCAGAAAGCTAGTTCCTGGTGAACGAGCGCGATGCCAAGGCCTTGCGCATGTCGTGGATCGGTAGGCCTCACTTCCCGCCCCTCAATTTTAATTGTCCCTTCATCGGCCGTGTAAACTCCGGCAATGATTTTACCAAGGGTGCTTTTACCGGCTCCATTCTCACCCATCAGCGCGTGAACCGAACCTTGTTCAAAGTCGACCGACACATCGTCAAGCGCACGGACGCCCGGAAAATTTTTAGAAATATGTTCGACTGTGAGGAAGGGCATGGGGGAAGGGGGTGTATCGGCGTATGGGCGTATCGGCGGGTCGGCGGGTCGGCGTATGGCGTGTCAGCGTGTCAGCGACGGCGAAGCGGCGACGATCGAGCATCGCGTATGCCGGTGGCCCGGAGTGGGGTTCTGGACGCCGACGCTCTGCGATGATGAACATGGCGTCCGCACTCCAAGCTATGCCGACCCGCTGATACGCCGATACGCCACTCCTGAACTCCTGACTTCTTTACCAATCGGGCTCCCGGAGCCTGACACCCCGGGAGCCCGCAATTCATCCGAATCGTTTCAGCGCTTACTTTTTAGGCAACCACTTTGACCAGTTTTGCGCGTACTCGTCGACGTTGTCTTTGGTGACGGGGATTAGCTCTCCCTTAACGAAACTTGAAGGCGGATTCTTGTTTTCCGCGACCTTGTCGTACAACATATCGACTGATTTCGTGCCCCATTCGTAGACTTGCTGCGCAAGCAGGACTTGAACATGGCCGCTCCGAATGTAACCGAGCTGGGCTGGTAATGCATCGACAGCCACCACTTTGACTGTGCCGGGCGCGAATTTGAGCGCATTGTCAGTGAACAGCGGCCAGCCGCCGACCATTGCCCAACCGGTAATTTCCGGATGAGCCTGCATCACCTGCTCAACCTTGGCTGCGGCATCTTGAGGAGTCTCCTTATGATAATAGGCATCAAGGATTTTGATATCGGGGTACTTCTTGGCCTCTTCCCTCACTCCCTGAACCCGCTTTTGGAGATTGGGAGCATTTTGGTTGCCTGCGAGAATCGCAACCACTCCCTTTCCGCCCATCTCCTTAGCCAGTTCGGCCATCACCTGCCGGCCGCAATCGACATCGTCGGTTCCGAAATCGGCGAGACGCTTGCTCTTCGGAGCATCCGAATCAAAGCAGACGACCGGCACGCCGCTATCCACCGCCTTGTTGATAGCATCGGTCACTTTGTTCGCGTCGGAACAGCTCACCGCGATACCGTTGGCGCCTGCGTTAACCAGTTGCTCAATGGCATCCGCCTGTTGCTGGGGATCCTCTTGATTGGGAGTGCGCCAGTCGATTTTAACGGTGACCCCTTTTTCCTTGCTCAGCTTGGCGGCTTCGTCCTCGGCTCCGGTCTTGGCGGCCTGGAACACAGGGTTGTTATTGGATTTGGCAATGATGCCAAACGTGTAGGTTTTCTCGGCGGCAAAACCGGTCACTGCCGCCAGGCCTAGAAGGCTCGTTACAGTTAAGCTTAGTTTTCTGATCATTTTGTTTGGGGAGTTATAGAAACTGGAGTGTCGCTCGACTCGAGCACTTCCTTTTTAATACGGCCTGTTCTGGCCAACAACCGTCTGTTAGCCAACCAGGCATTCAACTGGTCAAACAACACCGCAGCGATTACCACCATACCGATGACGATCTGGCTGTAATTTTGCGGGATATTAAGAATGACCAAACCGTTCGAGATCATTTGAAGAATAACGGCTCCTAACAAGGCCCCAAGAGCTGTGCCTTTGCCGCCGACCAGGCTCGCGCCGCCGACCACCGCCGCAGCGATGACGTTCAACTCGTAGCCCTGACCGTCTCCGGACGAACCTGCGCCGTAATAGCCCAAAGACAAAACCGCGGCGATTCCTGCGGTCAATCCAGAGATGGTGTACACAAGAGTCTTGACAGCTCCGACACGAATTCCGCTGTAGCGGCTAGCGGTTTCATTGCCGCCGATCGCATACACTTTCCGGCCTATCGCCATTTTTGAAAGAAAGATGCCCCCAATTATCATGACAATAATCATTACAATTAGCGGAACCAAGCTTAGGCCATTAAATTCCCGCCGAACGAACGCCCGAAACGCTTCTGGGAAACCGCCGACCGACTGTCCGTTTGTCTGGACGAACGCGATTCCTCGATAGATCGCCATCGTTCCAAGGGTGATGATGAACGGATGGACGTTGAAAGCCACGATCATCGCTCCGTTCAAAAATCCGGCCAGTATTCCAACCCCTAGGGTCACCAGAATTCCGAGAAGCACAGCACCCGTTCCGCCGCCAGCTCCAAATTGCGTCAGGACCAGCGCTCCGCAGACCGAGGCGAGCGCGTAGGTCGCACCGACCGAAAGATCAATCCCACCGGTGATAATGACAAAGGTCATCCCGACGGCCATGATCGCAAAGAAACTGGTGTCCTTGGCAATCTGGATGAGGGTGCGCGGATTGAAGAACTTATTTACGGTTTCAAAGGCGGGCACCTTCTGTCCATCGG
>JAFAMB010000056.1 GCA_019233825.1 Verrucomicrobiota bacterium
TGATCCGATTTATCGCATGTATGAACGCGCTGAACCAATTGGTGCCCCGTTGACAAACAGAGAGATGGACCAGCTCATCTATGGCAGCTGAGGTGTTTATTGATACGCGCGGGTTTTATGCGCAGTGGGATCGGAACGATCGCGCCCATGAGCGAGTCAAAGCCTGGCTGAAGGCCAATCGGGCTAAGTTCATCGCGGTGACGACCGAGTGGGTCATCGGAGAAACCTGTACGCTTCTGGTGGCCCGAGGCGTACCACATTTAATTGGCCCCTTTCTAGATCAACTCGCCGCCAGCAGAGCGCTCCGTTCGATCAATCCCGATGCGGAGACACTCGATGAGACGCCAGTGGTCCAATATCAGCTAGCAGGCAGGGTGGATATGTGCGGGTAGTTTCGGATTTTTGCGTCCGAGGTGATGATCGTGAGACTGTGAACTCGCGCTGTCGCCACGATGATACGGTCGGCCGGATCGGGATGGAATACTCCGGGCAAGTGGGTGGATTCGATTGCAATGTCCGGGTTCAAATGGAGCACCTTGATCAGGTTGTAAGGAGACGCCAATCTAAACCATTCGAGCAGGGGAATAGGTAGTTGAATGCGCCCTTTGGCCTCAAGCATCGCGACCTCCCAAAAACTGATCGATGCGATATACGCTCCAGCACTGGCGGCCAGGGCATTACGCGCCGCGCGTGAGAGGCAAGACCTGTCTGAAAAAGCCCAAATCCAGGCGTGAGTATCAAAAAGATAGCCTCTAGCCTGCATCGCTCAAAGCGCGGCGTAGCCACAACCAAATCATCCTCGTCCTCTTAACGTTGTTCTGCCAGCCCGGTAAGCGACACGCCGTAGGGCAAGACTGGGTCCGAGCCGGGGGCGTGACAGCTTTCAAAATCGAGGACGAGAGGCATCCCGCATGAAAATCGTCGCAGACCATATCAAGACCGGAAGATAGTCGCACAAATCTTCAGAGCTGCGATGCAGGCTCATTCGAAGCTTCCCACTCTTCCGGTGCGGAGGCCGGTTCGCCCGGATCATAGTCCGGTGCATACCTCACCATGCCTTTTCCGCTGCCTAACCATTCAGCCAACGACTTCGGTCCTTCCGATCCGCTCGCTGGAACGAGCAGAGCGACCACCCTTCCGTGGCGCGTGATTCCGAGGGTCTCACCGGTCGTTTCCACTTCCCGAAGCGCCTCGGTACAATGCGCCTTGAATTCACTGACACTCAGTTTTCTGTCAGGCATAGCTGCAACATATTCAGACCGGAAAAATAGTCAATTTCAGGACAAGTGACGATTGGCGCCGACGCTCTGCGAAAGATCCTTGGATTAGGGGTGGTTCTGGAAAGATGAGACACAAGGACGCGACCGGACGTTTGATCGGCGTAAACGAAAGCGTCACCGTCGACAAGGTAGGAACATTTCCAGCGGATCGCAAAGTTGGTTTTCGTTTCCTCGAACTCGACCGGCTGAGGATCCCTGTCGCGGGCGAGTTGGCAGGCGAGCCGATCAACTGGATCCAGCATCCAGGCGTCCCCCGATTCGCAGGAAAAGAACGCCAGTTGGCCGGTGGTAACAAAGCGTTCTTCGCGTTCGGCGGCCCGGCGCCGAATGTACTGAATCTCCCTGGCGGAAATCTTTCCAGTTGCGAGTGACGAAGAGGTTATCGCGCAGCTTTGCCGAAGCCCAGATAATGGCGTCGGGCAGCTTGAGCCGATGTTGTTGTCGCAACGCGATCGCTTCCCGGGCACCGGGTTCATCGAGCTCAATGATTTCGAAAAAACCCAGAAGATTTTCGACACGGTTTTGATCTTCGGTATCGCGAATACCGGCGAGCACCTCTATCCAGCTTATACGCGAAATCGCCAAAGCGGAATAGCGACCAGGCTCGTTGTTCGCCTCAACGCGGCCTTTAAGCAGATCGACCAGAATGTTTGTGTCGAAGACGGCTTTCACGAGCGATGATCCCATTCCGCTCGCAATTTCCTCTGGTATTCGACTGAGTCGACCTCACGATCTTTCCACGAGCCGAATGCCGGGTGGCTCCGAAAATCCAATCTGCGGCGCCTCTGTTTCGGGAGAAACATCGCCACCGCTCGCCGAACAGCTTCCGCTCTGGAGACGCCGTATTTTTTGCTGTAGGCGTCCAAGGCTTGGAGCTGTTCATCAGGCAAGTCAACAATGGTTCTCATAGCGATATCATCGCATGATAACGTTCTGGAGGAGGGGTCAGCCCTTTATTTATGACTTTTTGGATTAGGAGAGTCATGCCTCCCTAGTGTACCGTCTCCTAAATCCCTTTGGCTTCGTTGCGTTCAAAATGGGCCGCCGGCAAGGCGGTCCGAGCCGGACCGGCGGTAGAGGGCGCATATCTAAAGGGATACGTAACCGACGAGCAACGCAGCCGCCGGTCCATTTTCAACGCAACCCTCGGGCCGCGGCCGGTTGGCTGTTTTTCCGCGTTGCTCGCTCCTTACGTATCGATCTAGATTTGCTCGTCGCTCGCGCCTTGAAAAACAGCCAACTGACCTGCACTAGCACAGGTTCTGGACACAGAACCTTGTCGATGTGTATGTTTTTGTGAATTTTACACATCATGCGCACCAATATCGTGATCGACGACGAGCTCATGGCGGCAGCGCTCAAAGCACGTCCCAATGCGACCAAACGATCCGTGGTCGAGGAGGGCCTGCGTCTCGTTGTCCAGCTTCCTCGCCAAAGACGGGTGCGCTCGTTGCGGGGGAAGCTCCGTTGGGAAGGAGATCTGGAAACCATGAGACGCGATCATGGTTCTCGCTGATACCTCGGTCTGGATTGACTATTTCAACGGCGTTTCCACCTGGCAAACCGAGCGGCTGGATCTTTTGCTGGATACTGAGCTTGTAGCCTTAGGGGACCTCATCCTCACGGAGGTCCTGCAGGGGTTCCGCAGTGACACTGATTTCCGCAAGGCTCAGGTGTTTCTAGCCGAGTTGCCGTTTTACGACTTAGGCGGTTATGAAGTCTGTCTTGAGGCTGCGCGGAACTATCGCGCCCTTCGCGCCAAAGGCATGACCGTTCACAAAACTATCGACGTGATCATTGCAACTGCGTGTATCAGCTGGAATTTCGAACTGCCGCATAACGACCGGGACTTCGACGCTCTACAAAAGATCCTTGGATTACGGGTGGTGCGGGAAAAATGAGCAGACAGGAGTTCAGGAGTTGCAGGAGTTCAGGAGTTGCAGGAGTTCAGGAGTTCAAGAGGAACGGAATGACCTCCCCGCGAAAAACAACATGCCAGACGCCGGTCCCGACGCGTTGTTCCACATCCAAGGTCGAAAGTTTGACGATTCGTTTCGTGCCGGCAGCTTTGGCAATACGGGCTGCGAGATCGTCTCGGGCCACCAGGTCGGGACCGGAGTTGATCAGAAAAATCGTATCGATTCCGCGTAATGCAGTTGCGATCGATTCAGCGTCAGCGAGATCACCCACGGAGATATCGACGCAGGGGCCGTGTAACGCTCGAGCTTTCGCCGTGTCCCGAACAAAAACGCGAGGCCGATGCCCCCATCCAAGGAGACGCTCAACGACCAAGGCGCCGATATTACCTGTTGCACCGGTGATGAGGTATTTCATCGGCGTGTAATTTTCCTCCTTTAGAACTTGCATGATTGCTCACGTATAATTCTGGATCATTTAGCCTGTCAGCTCGCTTTCAGAGGCGATATAAGCTACCCACGGTGTGGACGTTGTGAGATTTATTGAAGGTATGCTCCCGACTTCTTTTTTTGTAATCAATCGGTGCGGAATCTCGAATACGCATCCGCAAGTCCTGCCGCAACAGTGTTTGCATACTCCCGAAAGATGCTTCCACGCGGGCTCCCTGCGACGAGTCGAGTCCCTTCGTAATCTCCGGCCAGCAGTCTTTGCAGTGTAACCGGTTCATTCATAAAGTAGGGCTCGGTGACGACTATCGGGCCGTCGTGCTCCCGATTAAAAGCTAGATTTCGGGCAACCACAAAAGCATTTCCTCCTGATATCGTGCGCGTATTCGCCGAATTCCCGTATCTTACTGGAGAATCGCCTGTGACGGCTTGAAATCGAGCCGCGATTCTCACCGCCACAGTTGTCTCAGTCGGCGTAACGTTTTCGAAAAGCTTGGTCAGCAGCCGCAATCGCTGATGAGGATCACTTCTAAGCTCTTTGGCCTGATAAGCCCCGCTGACAAAAAAAATATTGCGATTGGCGCCAACCAACTTGCCGCGCGCACTTCCTGGAGAAGCATCATGCTGCAGGACGATCGTTAAATCCGGTTTGAAATGATCTCGAGCTTCTGCGGCCCTGGTACGTTGTTCGATGACTTTCGTGAAGAGGACCTCCTTCGCAATTTGAAACCGGCGTGCGCTGTTCCTCGGAAGATTCCCGGCTCTTTGATAAAATGCCGGTGGAAGTGTGTAGCTCTGGCGTGCGAGGATTTCTCTGGTTTCCTCATCGAGCTTTTGAGGGTCGTAAGTGGCGACCGGTTCAGCCGAGCGGCGGGTTAAGAATACCTTGGCTCCAAGCTGGCGGAGGTTTTGTTCCAGGAGTTTTGCGACGGTCAGGTTGAGGTCACCTTCCTGAATTCGTCCATATCCTCGGTAGAAAGTCGAACGATCGTCCCAGCCTCCCCACTTGCCACCGATATCAGCCGGCTCGATCACCAATCGAAGACCGGCTAAAGGCTTAAACGCCGAGCGACGAGGGATCTCGGAAACAGTTCTGAACGTGACAGGCGGACGTTTGACCTGTTGAGGCGAGGAGGCGAATCGGACTTCGACCAGTTGGTCTCGTCCCGGAGCGGCGAAGACCCGGACTGAGCAATCGGTAATCTGGAGGAAGGGGCCGAGAGCATGAAAGGGGTCAAACACTTCCATTAAGCGCTGTTCAAACTCTGCACGTGTCAATGTCCCGCTGAAACGGCTTAAAGAGCTCCAGTCAGCCCTGCTTGGATCCCGCAGCAAAGGCTGCAGGACAGTCTGCGATTCCAAGGTCGAAATCGGGAGCATCAACAGAGCCACAACGTCGAGCACTTTGATAATTCTGTGATCCATAAGGTGTTGGTGCGTTGAAGCGTAGTCGGGATCATTCGAGAATGCTATTGCAACTTCCTTGCGATAACCAAATATTTCGGGGTCAGCAAATTTTCGAGGTCAGCCATTGACTCATACTTAAGACTTAAGCATCGGCGTGAACAAGGATCGGCGTGAACAAGGACAAGGATATCGCGACCTTCTCGGATTGGGTTTGCCGGCGCTCTACACTACGCCCTAGCCCGCATTTCTTACGGCCCCGTGAGAAATGCACACGGAGTGCAATAGCGGCGCTGTTCCGCATGCCGGCCAGCAATACAGCTGCCCAGACGACTCGTCGAACCAAGGCCAAAGACGCTCGGACTCTGACGCTCCTAAAGGTCAACTTCAGTCATAAGTAAACGGCTGACCCCACGACCCTTAACCAAGGAACTGGCGTTTGGTATTTAACGCGAAATAAGGTAAAGTCGTAATCCATACAACGTGTTGGGGTTCAGCGTCTTACGACGCGATTTCCTGGAGAGATTTGGCGAAGGCTGCAAAATTTCTTCCCAACAATTCGCGCACCTCATAATTTCTCTGCTCCTTCGGTCAGGATATCAATCTGGCCGGTAATCCATACATACTGATAGTATGGTTCTGGGGCTACTTCGCCGCTATTAGCGGGCTGAGCGGATTATTTCTTCCTCGGAGGGATTAGCGGTAACTACTACACGGGATGCCCCGGCATACCTTTATCGCTGCATCCGTTAGAGAGCCACAGCATTAGAAACAGAATAATTCCAGCAGGATCGGCCGGTTCCCCAGCGCGAAAGCTCAGTACATCGAGGACGACGACGAGGACGAGAACGATTTCAAATTCAAATCTGTGTCAATCCGCGGAATCCGTGGTTTCTGATTCGGAATTCCGCCTGAACTCAGTACGTGGCGCGACCGCCCGATAAATCGAAAGTGAACCCGGTTGTAAAGCTGCAAGCCGGGGAGACGATGAATTCCACTATCGCGACCAATTCCTCCAGGGACCCACAACGCCGAGCCGGAATTTTGTCGGTCATATATTTTACCTGTTCCGTCGGCATAGCATCGACCATAGGCGTCTGAATCACTGCCGGCGCAAGCGCATTGACTGTCACGCCGGTGGTAGCCAGTTCTTTTCCCTGCACCTTGGTCATCCCGATCACTGCAGCTTTGGATGCGGAATAGGCTAGCATTCCGGCATTGCCTTCCTTGCCGGCGATCGACGCGATGTGAAGTATACGGCCATATCCACGTTGTACCATGATCGGGATCACCGCCTTCGATGTGTGATAAGAACCGAAAAAGTTGACCCGGAAGACGCGCTCAACATCCGCCGGGTTGGTTTCATCACTTCTCAGAGAGGTCTGTCCAGTGATTCCGGCGCTATTCACCAGCACGTCAACGGGTGGTATTTGTTCGAACGTCTTGGCCACTTCTTCCCAATTGGTGACGTCGCAGATCGCGAAAGAAAACTGGTCACCGAGGCCCTTTCTCATCTCGTCCAGGGAGCCCTGACCGATGTCGATCCCGTGCACGGTTGCGCCCAGCGCGGCGAAGCGCCTGCAAATAGCCCGTCCCAGTCCGGACGCGGCCCCGGTGACTGCGATATGTTGAGTGTTCCAGTCCTGGTGCAATCTCCTTGCTTACAACGGATCGGCCCCAGGTTCCATGTCAAAGGATGGAAGAATGGAAGAATGGAAGGATGGATGATTGGAAAGGTGGGGATATGAGAGCGCAGACCCATTCTTCCTGTGTAATCTGTGGTTTGCTCCAGTTCGGCTTAGCCGTTTACTTGGGACGCAGCATGCCACCGGATAATCGCCGGACCGCAGACAGCAGTAATCGGAGCCAGGGGCGCTACAACGCCGAGCGCGACTGAAAGACCAAAAAATTTCGACATCAGGCCGATCACTGCCGGTCCGACCAGAAAACCACAAAAGCCTACCGTGGTAACGGTGGCAATCCCGGGCCCAGGTCCCAACACCGGATCGCGTCCCGCCGCGCTAAAGAGGATAGGTACCAGATTGGAATTCCCGAGGCCTGCCACCGCAAAGCCCGCAATGGCGAAGAGAGGCGTTGGCAGCAGAAGAGCCGCTGCCAGGCCAACAATAATTAACCCACCGCTTAGGCGCATCAGACTGCGTTCGCCAATTAAAGCCAACACCCGGTCTCCGGCGAACCGTCCCAGAGCCATTGCGCTGGAGTATCCGGCATAAGCAATCGCGGCAATCCAGACGGGAACCAAAACCACTTGCCGCATATAAACCGCTGCCCAGTCCTGCAGAACACCTTCGCTGAATAAGGCAATAAAAGTGAGCCTCGCTACCCAGAGCAATGCTTTGCCAGGCAGGCGAAAGCGGGTCCGGCCCGCCGGCTCCCCCGGCGTCGCGTCCCGCATCAAGTGGAAATAGCAGAGACGGTCAAGCAACAGAAGCAACGAACCGACACCAGTCAAATTAGCGAGTAGCGTTGAGCCCAGAGCGAGGGCCGCGCTCGTCAAAAAGCCTCCAGCGAGACCGCCAACGCTCCAGAGCGCCTGAAATGAAGACATGATTGCTCGTCCGTAGCACCTCTCAAGGACCACCGCCTGGGCGTTGATACTAACGTCGACGCCGCCCTTGGACGCGCCGAAAAGAAGCGCCGCGACAACAAACAGGATCAGGTTCGGAGCTACTGCAATTGCGAGGAGGCATAATCCATAACAAGCAATGCTTACGACGATACAACGCCGGCTCCCGAAGTGCCGCACGGCCTGGCCCGCAAGCGGGATCGAAACGATCGTCCGGCAGCGACTGCGAGCAGTACGGTACTCAACAATGAATCACTGAGCTGAGACTTCTGTTTCAAGGCGGGAATGTGGCCAGCCCAGATGCCGAATCCGAGCCCGTCAGCGAAGAACATCGCGTAGGTCGCGCGCCGGGCTGCGCGGACGGCCGGCGCTAAGTATTCATAAGCATAGACTTGTCGATCCATTCCCAATCACTTCGTACTCTTCGCAATTCCCTTTGCAAATTCGTGCGCCAATTTCAAAGCCCGGTGATTGATCGCCGGGAGTATCGGGTCCCGGCGCGAAAACCTGCTCCAATTGTCCCTTTGCCAACTGGACGTCCTGAAATAAACTTGAATACGGGTAGTTCATGTTTTCAGCCGATCGAATGGGAAACGATAACCCATCCGATCTCCTCCTTTGCGCAGGATATACCACCCAGGTGACACCCCTATGTCAGGAGAGGCCCGAGTAAGCGAAGCGTCCCGCTTTGCATCCGAGGATGGAAGAGTGGATGGGTGGAAGATTGGAAGGATGGAAGATTGGAAGGATGGAAGATTGGAAGAATGGAAGATTGGAAGGATGGAAGATTGGAAGGATGGAAGATTGGAAGGATGGAAGATTGGAAGGATGGAAGATTGGAAGGATGGAAGATTGGAAGGATGGAAGATTGGAAGAATGATA
>JAFAMB010000077.1 GCA_019233825.1 Verrucomicrobiota bacterium
GAACTGGAATACTCCCGAAGATCTCAGCGGTCCGCACGACTCGGATCATGCCGGCGGCGCTCCTGCGCGGTAAGGGGCGCTTCCCTGGCGATCCAGGGTTACGCGTTTCGAAGCTCCTTTTTCTGCTATCACGATTTCCACCTTCCTTTGGCCTGCAACCCCGGATCGCGCGGGAGCGCGCCCCTTGCAACAGCAAAAATTTCTTTGTAGGCCGGGATAGTGGCCAGCGGCGAACGCGCCTTCGGATCCACCAATACGTTCCCCTCCGGCCAATGGATCTCCAGCGTACCAGTCGCAATCGGGGCCAGGATGACCTTCCCGTGGTATATCCCGAAATCGTTCTTCAACTCGACAGTGTCACCTGAGGCCAGGTTCAGGCGTTGGGCGTCCTCCGGACTCATCAGAACCGCGTCGCGTGGTGCGGCGTTGTTTGGGTCGGTGTCCTCGTGAACCATACTGTTAAACTGCTTGCCCCGCCGGGTTACCACCCGAAACGATCCTGCGGGCGCTACGAACTGAGGCAACCTAACCGCCTTGAAGTGAGCCTTCCCGTCCGCCGTGGCAAACTTCCAGCCTGTACATAGCTCCGGTCCTCCGCACTGGAAATTGTCCCCCTGCTTATTCAGGTTCTGGATGCCTTCGTACGCGGGGATAGCTCGGGCGATCTCCTGACGAATGGCCTTAGTGCTCATGAACGTCAGTTTGTCAGTCCACTCCGGTCGCACACGCCGGGCAATCTCCAGAAAAACTTCCCATTCACAACGGGCCTCCCCGGTGCGCGGACCCGGAATTTCGGGACTAAAGATCACCCGCCGCTCTGTACTGGTCTCGGTAACTCCTCCGGGGATCTCATAGCGAGTGGTCGCGGGCAGCAGTACAACGGTATCGGCCGGCTCGATCAACATTTGCGCAGAAAGCACAATGTCCTGGTGAACGCGGAGAGGGATGGCTTGCAAAGCGTTCTCGGTCGATTCAGGACCCGGCATGACCTCGCGAAAGTCACCTCCCATGGACCATAGCACGTCCAATTCACCTTTATGCGCGGCCTCAAGCATTTGAGGAGTAGTGATGCCGGGCTTCGCAGGAACGGGGAAACCCCAGAGCGTTGAGAACTTTGCAGCGTTCTCCTTGTTAACAGCCAATCCTCCGGGAAACGCCGTCGCATAAGCACCCATCTCGGCCCCGCCTTGAACGCCTGAGTGACCACGGATCGGCATCAGACCGCAACCTTCCCGTCCGACGAATCCCTTGGCCAGGGCCAGGTTGATGATGGCGTGCACATTGTCCTCGCCGCATGTGTGCTGGGTGATACCCATTCCCCAAACGAAAACCGCACGCTCGGATTCGGCCACCATCCGGGCAAATTCCCGCATTACGTCTCGTCCAACCCCGCTGGCAGTCTCCAACTCTTCCCACGAGATCTGCTCCAGCATGGCCCGCAATTCCTCGAAACCTTCGGTATAGTCGCGGATAAACGCATGGTTAATCGATCGCTCATCGATCAAGTGCTTAAGCGAGCCATGCAGAAACGCCAAATCGCCGCCTGCCTGTACCTGAAAGAAGCGGTCTGTGATTTTGGTACCGAAAACGGCGCTTTCAACATCCGAGGGCACCCAGTACCGTTCCATAGCGGGCTCGCGATAAGGATTAACCACAGCCACCTTGGTCCCGGCCTTTCGGGCGTAGTAGAGGTATTTCATCACGACCGGCTGGTTGTTAGCGACATTGCTCCCGAAAAAGACCACCAGGTCGGTGCCGATCAGGTCGCTGTATGAGCAGGTCGTAGCGGCCACACCCAGGGCTGCCTTGAGGGCAAACGTACTGGGCGAATGGCAGATCCTCGCCGCGTTGTCGACGTTGTTTGTGCCCAGAGCTCTCGCGGCCTTTTGCGCGGCGTAATAGGTTTCGTTGGGTACGCCGCGACTGGTCAGATAAAAGTAGAGACGCTCCGGACTGCTCGCTTTAATCCGAGTCGCAACCAGGCCAAGTGCCTCCTCCCAGGGAATCCGCCGAAAACTTGGTTCCCCGCGACGGCGTATCATGGGATAAGGCAGCCGGCCCAGGGCGCGGATATCGCGCGAGCGCTTCGCACGCAGCGCGGCAACGTCTTCGAGGCACTTGATATCGAGCGCGGGCATCGTGTTCAGCCGGAGCAGGCGGAGCCGAACGTTGCAAAGGTGAATTCCCGTGATCGTCCAGTCGCGCATTCCGCTCGTACCCAGTGCGCAGCCGTCGCAGACACCCTCGTTCAGAATTCGAAAAGCGTAGCCGAGCTTGTCGCGGTTCTCCCAAATTGCGCGGAAGACTTCCGCAAAATTGTTCGGATGTCCTTCACCAACACCAAAGGGCTTTGGACTCGCCCAAAGTCCAGGTGCCCAGCCGTCCGGAACGGGTCGGATCGATCTGTGCACTTTCATGTCGGCGTATGTAGGGGTGGCTACTGCACGGAGTCTTAGCGCTAATAGCTTGAGATATTGCAGTTTACAATGCCGGTACTTGATTTCAAGAACCGGGCCGGCTATTCAGAATCGTCCTCGCCCTTCTCGTTATCTACTTTCTCATCTCTGAGGCGGTCAGCCCGGATCAGTTTCCCGTTTCCAGCAATCTGCAACTCGAGGTCCGGAACGCCTTCGACATCGATCTCGACCCTGAAGATGGTCGCGTTGCCCCAACTGTAACTATCTGCGCTCTTAACAACTCCGTCCCCTTTTTCCATCTCGATGGTTTCACGGACGGCCTGCGGCAACGAGTCAAGCGGGACATCGTCCGCAAACGACACGAAAGGTATGCTGACGCTTAAAAGGAGGACAAGCAAACTAAGGAGGACAACCAGACGCATCTTCCAAGTTACTGGGTTTGAAAAAATTTCTAGCCCGCAAATTCATTAGTCGTGGCCACTCGAATGCGGTCCGATCCAGTTGATCTCGGATGCAGAAGTGGGTTCTGGCTTCTTCAAGGACGGAAGGGAGCCCGCAAAGGTCACGTGCTGGGACAGCCTGCATCGCCCAAAAATCTCCAAGGATTTATATGGCTATCTGTCGGTCTTCGTGTGACTTGAGACGATTTTTACGCCACTGGTGTGCACGGGGAGCACGAGGACGGTTTGGTTGCGGCTACGCCGCGCTTGGAGCGATGCAGGCTAGTCAGTTCCCGACCACACGATCAGTTCCGGCGTATAGATTAAATCGATTGTCGCGCAAGAAACCGACGAGCGTCGAGCCGTACTCCCGCGCTAGTTGGACCGAAAGACTTGAGGGGGCGCCGACTGCAACCATGAAAGGGATTCCCGTCATGATCGATTTTTGAGTCAGCTCGAATCCCGCTCGACCGCTTACGAACAGCAGCAGATCCGAAAAGTCGCTCCGCCCGGCCAGCAATTCCGCCCCGACCAATTTATCTACTGCATTGTGACGGCCAATATCTTCGCAAATCCGGAGGAGCTCGTGCTCAGGATTGAAAAGCGCCGCCCCATGAAGTCCGCCGGTGTGTTCGAAGATGGCCTGCTTCGCGCGAACCAGCGACGGGATTCTCAAGAGAAATTCAACCAAGTGTTTTGGTCGGGAACGGTCCAAGCGAATTTCCCGGTTCATGCGCAAGGCTTGAAGTGAAGCTTTCCCGCATACTCCGCAGCTCGACGAGGCGTAAAAATGGCGCTCGAGACGGCTCAGATCAACATCAACGGTGACTGTCACCGAGACCGAGGAATCGGCCTCTTGCTTGATCGCCTCGATATCGGTCCGACGATGCAGAATCCCTTCGGTGTAGAGGAAACCCACGGCTAACTCCTGGTCCTGGCCCGGGGTGCGCATTGTGATCGAAATCGGCTTACGAACGAGCGCACCCCGGCGGCGAAAACAGAGAATGATTTCCAGCGGTTCCTCGACAGCAAGTTGATCGAGATCGCTTTCAGGCCGATCTACGGAGCTGAACCTGTGAACACCAAAATCTCGGATCCCAGGGGACTGCATGAAACCAGAAATATTCCGCTCTTTCCAAGGTGTTTCTGAGACTAAGCTTGTTTGGCAGCCCTGGCAAATTGGCTCGAGCTGAACCATTGGCGCTAGCCTGCATCGCTCACAAATCTTCAGCGATTTGTGAGCGATGCAGGCTTCGGCCTTCGTATTTTTGCGGGCTAGTCGCCAATCGTTCGGCTTTACCGGAAAAACAGCTCGCACTATCCTTATCTGTGGTTCGTACAGATTTTGAGATCCGTCACTTGTTCATTTCTGCCGGTCACAACTACTTCGGGCAGCACGGGAAGCCCCCTGGCGGACACGCGATCATCGAAGTGGCGCGCATTCGCTGCGTGGCGGGCAAGGGGATTCCAGGCGACAGATTCTTTGATTTCAAAAAGCAATACAAAGGCCAGATCACCTTTTTCGAGGAAGAGGTCTATCAAGATCTTTGCTTGCAGTTTGGGGTTTGGGACCGCGGCCCGGAAGTTTTTCGCCGGAACATCATCACGCGGGGTGTGCGGCTGAACGAGTTGATCGGCGCAGAATTTGAAATTCAGGGTGTGCGGCTATTTGGGCATGAAGAGTGCCGGCCCTGTTATTGGATGGATCTGGCGTTCACCGCGGGGACGGAGGATGCACTGAAAGGCCGGGGAGGGTTGAGAGCCGAGATTCTTACAGACGGTTATCTGATACGTTCGGCTTAATGCGGCGAACATTGACGAACGACGATGAACGCTGACAACCGAGTTTGCCGGGTCTCAATCTCCCCGGTAACTGCACCGGGCCAAGGGGGTTTCGTGAACCACAATCTCGCAAAGGCCGGGGCATTTGGGGGTCAGTCGTCGCCACAACCAGGCTGCCATCAGCTCAATCGTGGGATTTTCCAACCCGGGAATATCATTCAAGTATGAGTGATCCAGTTCGGCTACCAGCGGTTGCATCGCTTCGCTGATCCGAGCATGATCATAGATCCAGCCGGAATCGGTATCGACCTCACCTTCCACCGAAACTTCGACTTTAAAGCTGTGCCCGTGCATTTGCGCGCATTTATGCCCGGCGGGCACTTTCGGTAATGTTTGAGCCGATTCGAAGAAGAAATCTTTGGTCAACCTGGCTCTCATACGCCCTTTGTATCTGGGGACCAAATGAACTTGTGCATCTGGAGCTGGAATCTGACTCGAAGGTTATCTTCGAGCAGCCACTCGACGATTTGGCGTGGTTGGATTCGGCCAAAGATCGGGGAGAATAATACCGTCCCGCAGCGGTTGACCAGGTCAAACTCTTCGATCTTCCGGCGTGACCAAAGATAATCTTCGCGCGACCCGATAACGAATTTGACCTCATCACTCCTCGTAAGATGGGGAATATTTTCGTACCGATTACGTTCCGCCTCGCCGCTTCCGGGCGTCTTCAGATCCATGATACGATGGACGCGCCGGTCAATTCCAGAAATGTCGTGCGCGCCGCTGGTTTCGATCAACACTGTCTTCCCCAGATCACACAGTTGTTCCATCAAGGGCAAAACGCCTTTCTGGAGCAGCGGTTCGCCTCCGGTTATTTCCACCAAGGAGCAATCGAAGGCTAAAACCCGCTCGATGATCTCCGGCATTGTCATCTTGTTGCCTGCATAAAACGCGTAGGCAGTGTCACAATAGTTGCAACGAAGGTCGCAAAAGGTCAGACGAACAAAGACGCACGGCAGCCCGGCCCAGGTGCTTTCCCCCTGGATCGAGCGATAGATCTCGTTGATAGTGAGCGTTGGCGTCTTGTTCTGCACGGGAATGAAATCAACGAATGTAAGGGAACGACCAGGCTTTTAGCCTGCGTCGCTCACAAATCCTGAGAGATTTGTAAAGCCACCTGTCGGTCTTGCTGCGGTTTGCGACGATTTTCACGCGGGATGCCTCTCGCTCCCCGGCCGGTAGCTGCTCCGTCCGAGCCGGGGACCTTGGTAAGCGGTGGCACTTCCAGATTTGGAGGACGATTTGGTTGCGGTTGCGCCGCACTAGGAGCGATGCAGGTTTCAGGAGGGATTTTGCGGCTTAGGCCGCGCCGCCGAAACTCACGTAGTCATCGACTTCGAGAAGATCGAACCACGTAACGAGATCGTCCCGATTCGGAGCGAGCTTCTGAATCGATTCGTTGTAATGCTCGCGGCTCTCATTATCTGATGGGCCTCGCCCGCTCTGGTATGCAGACCAGGCGGAAATTTCCCACTCGTCCTTGTTCACATGTTCGCGGATCCAGGCCAACACCTCGCTATCCGACTTTCCTTGTTTCAGGAGATTTGCGATGTCTTCCGCGCTTAGACCTGTGAACGACAGGAAACGTTGGTCCAGAGGGCATGCAAAGTTGTATTCACCTGCTTTACCGGCCAACTGAGCCCGACCTTTGTCGAGCATCCTCGGTAAAAGGACATAACCGCCCAGCTTCACGCGGGGGCTCCTCGGAGGACGTTGAGTGAGATCAGTGATGTTCATGCAGGTTAATCTGAGGATGGAACGGTTGATGTCAATTGGGGCCGTTGCCGGTTTCTCCGTAACCCGTCCTTCCTCGATGCGTTTTTTGAACGTGCAGGCCCGGATCGCGCGGGAGCGCGCCCCGACCGCATTCCCGGATCCAAACCGATTTTAAATCAAAGATCGAGGACATAGGCCAGCGTCCGCACACTGCCACTGACACTGGCGCTGGCACTGACACCGCACCAACACTCAACTAAATAACGTTGCGCCAAAGAAGTGACTAACAAAAGTCACGTAAGTGTGACAGTCGCAGTCGCCGGCGCACCAGACTGACGGATTTTCTTGCCTCTCAGCGGTCTCAGGATTTAAAAATCCCGCCGCATGAATCGAAGTCACATCATGGTGGCGGCCGGAATCTTTTCTCTGGCTGTCGCTGATGGTTGTCTTGCTGACTCGTTCACGTTCGATCTGAGAGCAACGGGGCGACTGGAGTTCCCCTCATGGATTCCCGATCGACCGTTGGCCTTTCCAAAGGCCCAATCAGAACTGTCCTTTCCCGTTGTTCCCGGCCCTGACGATGACGACCTGGCACTAACCGTCGTCTTTCAAGAAGAGCCCGGAGGATTTCTCAGCGTTTATTGGCAGAACGCACTCGGTCAACGTGAACTGCTAGCGCCAAATCTGTTTGAAAATATCGGTTTGCCCAACCAGCGGACCTTGCTGATCAACCGTCCAACGATGGCCGGACCCGGGGAAGTGATCTTGAAGTCGAGCCAGGATGTGCTCAACGTGTTGCGCGTCCGTCTGGACTGGGCACGTCCTGGAGTTGTACGCCTGGTCGATAACATCCCGAATGGCGCCCTCATCACGACTGGAGGGAAGATGTTTGCTCCCGAAGAAGTGGATGGCAGCCCGTTGACGCCCATCGCCGATTCCTGGCAGGGACGAATCCTGACGACCTCGGTGACCGACCAGGCGGAGCGAATCGAGAAGGGGATAGATTTTGCGATTTCAATTCCGGACAAACTAGCCCGCGCCCGACTCGAGGTGCTCGTCAACGGATTACAACTTGATCAAACTGTGACCCTTTGGTTGAACGGCAGCGTGGTCGGTAAATTGGCGCTCGAAGTTCCAGATCTGACGGATCCGGGCTACGAAAAGGCGGAGAATGGCGCCATGCGTTTCACAGGCTGGCGAAAGGGTGTCTTCATGCTAAGCGGAGATCAACTCCTGGTCGGCGATAATCATTTCCAGTTTCAGACTCCGCCCGGTGCTCAGGTCGCGATCAGAGACTTCCTGTTGCAGATCGAGTACCTCCCCAATTGACTTGCCCATCCCATGAATTATTTTTGGCAGACTAATTTTTCTGAGTTATGAAGAGTTCTGAGTTATGAAGAAGCCCCCAGTTTTTAGTCCGAGGGCAAGCGGGTACACGTTGATGGAAATCATGCTGGTCGTTGCCATCATCGCGGTGATCGCCGGCGGAGTAATCGTCAAGATGACCGGAGCCCTCGACGTCGCAAAGATTCAACGCACGGAGCAAGATATCAATAACATTTACAGCGCCTTGAAGCTATACGAAGCGCGTAACTATCAAATGCCGGATCAGGGTCAGGGATTAGAGGCTCTTGTCAGTATGCCGACCACAGGAAACAAGCCGGCAAACTGGACAAAGCTCATGGACGGCGTCCCAGTCGACCCCTGGAATAGTCCGTACCAATATCGCAATCCGGGAAAACGAGACCCTTCCGGGATAGATGTGTTTTCATTTGGACCTGATCGGAAAGAAGGACCTAATAACATCTACCGGCGGGTGAATTGATTTTCTCGCAATGAGAAGCCGGGGCATCAGGTCGCTCAGGCAAAGCTTCGTCTGGCCTTACCCCCAGAGCCGAACGGCGGGTTTCACCATTCTCGAGGTCTGCGTAGTACTCTTCATCATTGCGGTACTCTTTGTGGTCGCGGTGCCCCCGGCTGCGCACCTGTTCGACGAAGAAAAGTTGCAAGCGCCTATCCGGGAATTGCAAGCCTTCGCCAGGACCGCGCGGCGCAATGCCATGATGGAGGATAGGTCCTATGAAGTGCTTCTGCTGAATGACTCATACGTCCTCCGTGCAGTGGATGACGGCAAGGAAACCGAAAAGAAGCCGGTAACTTACGGACTCCCCTCAGAAGTGACGTTCGCAATCAAACGATTGGGCGACCGCGAGTTCCGCAAAGAAGCTGACGCACGCTGGATCTTCTCTGCAAACGGTCTTTGTGAACCAATAACCTTTCTCTTCCAGCGCAGAAACGACTGGATACGCTGCCGGGCCGATCCGCTCACCGCAACCATAGAAAACGAAGAATCATTTATCCAGTGATAATGGGATAGTTAGTGTTAAGGTTCTGTCGGTCGTGTCCGTTCAGAAACGTTTCGAGTTCTTGGCGCGTAGAGTTGGACCCAAAGCCCCTGGCGGCTTGGCGCCAGGGCAAGCGCTTAATGCAACTATTATAACCATCGTAGTCAACCCTAAATTAAACCGTTCCCGCGGGTTTGTCCTTTGGGAAGTCATGCTCGCGTTGACGATCTTCTGTGTCGTCGCCGTTGCGCTCACCACCGCCCTGCAACAAACCGTCGATGTTTCCATCATGCTTCGCGATGAATCCCAGGTACGGCTCGAAATCCAAAATTTGTTGGACGAAACCGCCGCGATGAAATTGAAGCCAGGCAAATCAGAGCTCCAAGTGGGCGACGGCCGCGTCCGCTACGAAAGAGAAATCCGAGCCGTACAGGCAAGGACGGCGATGGGAGATCTCCTGCCGAACCTCTATGAAATCAAAGTGCAGGCTTCTTGGAGATCATCCGGTCAGGACCGGTCTGAGAGTGCGGCGCTCATCGTTTACCAACCATGAGAAATAACGTTTCTGGTTTCTGGTTTCTGGTTTCTCGTTTCTTGGGGTCGGCGAATTCCGCCGATGCCAGGCCGCGGCTCGGACGGAGCCTCGGCCTACCGCGGAGCCTCGGCCTACCGAGAAACGAGAAGCCAGAAACGACAAACCGGAAACGAGAAACGGTCTCCGGCTACCTCCTTCTGGAAGTCCTCTTGGCCCTGGCGGTTCTAAGCGTCGTCGTGGTGATGGTTTTTCAGATCATTCAGACCACATTGCGCGTGACCTCCAATATCAACTTTCTGGAGACACAACAGCAAAAAGTGGATGGAATTTGTGAGTTGCTCCGGCGCAATTTCTCTAGCCTGCCGCAGACGTGCCTGTTTCAGACCCGAAAAGGCAACCAGTCAATGGAGCTGCTTTTCCGGTATGCTCCCTTCAACTTTTCCTGGCTGAAAACCGGTGCGCAGTTCGGAGATGTCGTTATCGCGAGCCGACCGCAACCGGATGGGGGGTTCGCCCTGAGCGTTCTGCAGGAGTCCGGGAACGCTTTAGAAAGTTACGCCGACGCCGGAACCGGACGGAAGGGTGATTGGATCGCGCTGGTCAACGATGTTGACCAACTCAGTTGGCGTTTCTACGATGCGAACGCCGCCAAGTGGCTGTTGGAATGGCCGGATACCGGGAGGAAACCAAACTTGGTGGAAATCACTTTCAAACTCGCCGGGCGTAATCACACCGAGCGCTGCGTTTTTCGATGGCCAATAACTCAAACAGGGTCTTAGCTGCTGGTTCAGCGGATTGCAGCGCCGCGGTTGGCCGCCGCCGGAATCAAGGTTCCGCGCTCCTTCTGGTCTTGTTTGCGATCATGCTCCTCACCGGGTTGATTACGGCAACCGTTGCGTTCGTGAAGAATGACATTGACGAGTACGGCGCGGTGAACAAGGAGTTTAAAGCACGGCAACTTGCCGAGTCGGGTTTGGCCTTCGGTATCCATCCTCAGGTCCAAAATCAGGACAGATCGTTACTTGAGCAGCAAACGCCTGATGGCGGCCGGTTTCAGGTCACGATCTCCAGCGAGTCAACCAAGCTGAATATTAATTCTGTCCTGCAAGCTGGTCGCGCTGATCTCCTCGAGAACCTTTTTACTCGTTGGGGAGTGGCTCCAAAAGCCGCCGAGGCCGCTGTCGAAGGCCTGCGCAAGTATCTTTCTGATCCGCTGAGGACTCAACCGGCCTTGCAAAGCACTAGCACCGCTCAACTCGGTCCACAATTCGCGGCGGTTGAAGAAATGAGCCTGGTACCCGAATTCGGTCCGATCATGGAAAAGCAGCCGGACTGGGCCAATTTCTTTACGATCTGGGGAGATGGCAAGATCGACGTCAATCTTGCCGAGGCTGACATGATCGAACTAATTACCGGCGTCTCGCCGGCTACCGCCGATCAATTTGTAAAGTACCGATGGGGTCCCGACGGCAAGCCTTTCACTGCGGACGATCGTGTGTACACCAGCATGGATGAGGTTCGCGCCGCGCTTGGCATGAGCCCCGATCAATTCCAAGTAGTCGAGGGTTTACTGTCGCTGAACAGCGAGGTTGACCGAATCGAGAGCAGGGGCATAATCGCTGGCTACGAAAAGACGGTCGTCGTGATCGCTACTCGTAATACGACGCCGGTCCGTTATTTGTCATGGCAGGAAAAATAGAAAAGTCGCATACCCATTTTTTGCGGGCGGTCGATGGCGAAGAATGGGAGCTCTGGGCGTTCTCGGAGAGCAAAAGAGCGCGCTTCGTTCGCCGTCTTTCCACGCCGACCGAGGCGCCGGGAGCGACTGTGGTTGCCCTGCCGGTTGAACGCACCGTCGCTTTTCCTGCCTGGTTGGCTACGAGCGACCGTTCGGTGATTCCCGAAATTCTACGTCTGCAGCTGGAGAAACGCGGGCTGATCAGTAAAAACAGTGGCGATGCCGTCGTGGAATACCGCGTGATCGATACGCGAGAAAACCAGACGCTCGCGGTGGCGACAATTTTGCAGCCCGAATTTCCGGCAGAATTGACCTTCGAGCAGGCGAGTCGATTTGAACCGGCTGCATACACCTTTCCGTTGCCGCTGGATCGATTAATTATCTGGCGCGAAAAGGGGCGATTGGCAGTTGCGGCAACGCGCGGGCGAGAGCCGGTCATCTTTCAGGTCCTTAGCGATCGCGAGCTTTCCGAGACGGCCGCGCTTGAACTGAAGTGCATTGTGTTTCAGCTTCACGTCCAGCGGCTGTGCGACCGGTTGCTCGGAATTACCCTGTGGGGAGACTTTAGTGCAGAAGAAGGCGATCGCCTGCAACGATGTCTTGGCCTGAAAGTAACGCGCGACGCGGTACCACCTCCCAGCTTGCCGGCGATCCACTCAAAGCTTCTGCCGCCGGAGGTTTCTTTGCTGCACGCGCAAAAACGGCGGCGGCGACTGATCAGCTTCGGGATTGGCGTTCTGACCGCCGTTTACCTCCTGGGCATACTCGGGCTGGTCGGATATATTTATTGGCAACGCTTCGTTGCCGACCGTCTGAGCCGGCGCATTCAGGCGCAGGCGCCGACAGTGGCTGCTATTGAGGGGACCGCCGAGCGGTGGCGCCAGGTCGAGTGGGCGGTCAATCCGAAGCTGTACCCCGTAGAACTGCTCTACCAGGTTTCACAGTTGTTGCCGCCTGACGGCCTTCGTCTGACCGGACTCGAAGTCCAAAAAGGAAAGGTCATCGTTCGCGGTGAAGCCACTACAGCTCCCGCAGCATTCAAGTTCGCCGAGGATATCAAAGCCAATCCCGATCTGCAGATGTTCACCTGGAGTATGCCGAGCCCGAACCTGAGACCAGACGGTCGAGCTGAATTCGCTATCGAAGGGGACCCGAAATTTGCGAAAATTAACTAAAAGCGAAAAACGACTGTCGACAATCCTGATCGTGGCCATCTTTGCGATGGCGAACTTTTACGGGCTCGATTACCTTTTCGACTTGCTTTCTACGTACTCCCGGGAAGTCTCCGAGCTTCGGGGCCAGGAGCACTCCAACGAAATCTGGCTGAGGGAAAAGAATCTTTGGCTGGATCGGAAACGATGGATAGAGGCCTCCCAGCCTCGCATCCGCCAAAATCGGGTGCCGCAATCCGAGTTGCTTGAGTCGTTGACGACGAGCGCCAAAGCCAATCAGTTGGACATTCAGGAGCAAAGCTTTGGCGAGAATAAATCAACACCAAACTATCAATCGGTTGCCGTTCGACTCAAGCTGGCCGGCGCTCTTCAGAACGTTATAAAATGGCTTGTGCAGATCCAGCAACCGGAGTTGTTCCAAGCCGTCACCACTTTTTCTTTGAAAAGCGCGAACGAGCCTCCTACTGTCACCCTCGAACTGGAGATTGCCCGCTGGTATGCTCCGAATCCCTAAACCGTGTCCCGGTCTATATGCGCTTTGTGTACTGACATTATTGTCGGTCACAGGGTCGTTCACCGGCCACGCTGATGACGAGGTGCCGGCCGGTTTCAAAGTGGTCCGCTATCAAAAAGTCTGGGAGCGAAATCCATTCACGCTGGTAACGCCCGCCGTGCAGCAGGCGCAGCCGACGGTGTTTGATAAATTGATCCTCCTCAGCTGGCTCAACGACGGCGGCCAGGACGTAGTGTTTGTCCAGAACACCGAGACCAACGAAGTTCAGAAAGTTACCAAAGATCCAAATTCCAAGAACCTGCGGCTGGTTGGGATCCACAGAGACATGGACCCGAAAAAGGCCGAGGCTGTTCTGGCAAACGGCGCTGAACAAGGTTCCGTGAAGTTTCGTCTTGAAATGCCAACGGCCGGCCCTCAGGTCGCAGGCGGTCAACCGCCTGCAGGCGGCGCCGGGGCCCAAGGCAAGTTGCCGGGAATGCCGGGCCAAGCTGGAACGCCGCGTCAAATGCAAATGCCGCAGAATGCGCAGCAGGCTATGCAACAGGCAGCCCGGCCAGGAACCGCGCAGCCGGCGCCAGGAACCGCGCAGCTGGCACCAGGAACCGCGCCGCTGGCACCAGGAACCGCGCCGATGCAGCCGGCACCGGGAAGCGCGCCGATGCGGCCGGAAAACGGAACCATGCCGCCAAGGGCCTCAGAAGTACGCCGGAAGCGGATCACTCCACCACCCTCAAATGAACAACCGGTGGCTGTGCCGGCCCCAAACCAGAGTTCTTCGAACCAGGCCCAGCTACAGTGAATCTCTTGGATCTTCGCCTTTTTTGCTTTCTGCTGCTCGCTCTGACCATCAATCTGTCGGCGGCGAGAGGCCAGCAGATCGTTGAACAATCGACACCGAAGCCGTCAACCGAGCAGGAACCTCTAGGCTCTTTTCAAGCGGTCAACGCGAGTGTTGATACGATTCTGATGCAATATGAGCAGCTGACCGGCAAGGTGTTGATAAAGGACAGCAATCTGGCAGCCAATGCCTTGCCGATTACGATTTCAGTTCCGCAGCCTGTGCCGAAAAGCGAACTTGTCCGGCTGATCGAAGCATCGTTGTTGCTCAACAACATCGTCATGGTCCCCGCTCAGGAACCGAACAGTGTCAAGGTCATCAATATTAACACCGGCAAGAACCCGCGCAGTGAAGGCGTTCGCCTGTTTACCGGGCCTGAGTCTATTCCGGACGGTGAGCAGGTCATCAGTTATTACATGCCATTCAAATACATCTCAGCGACCGAAGCGCTGACCGTATTCCAAACGCATATTCTGCCCAGAGCCTACACTTCATTCGTCCCGATCAATAGTGCGCAGGCTCTTCTCATTACGGAGAGCACTACCGTCATTCGCCAACTGGCAGCACTTCAAGAGCTGATCGATATTCCGCCGGCAAAGACGGTCGCCGAATTTGTTCCGCTGGTGCGTGCTGACGCCGAGCGTGTCGCCGACACGATCAATAAACTGATGGAGTACCAGCGGAGGGGGCGGCCGGGAGGGGAACAAATTCCGGCGGCACCCGGTCAACCCGCTGCCGCTGCTGCGCAGATCTCGGCCACAGGCGCCACCGACGCCGGGCTGCTCTCAGGACAAGCTCAAATCATTCCTGACACGCGGACCAACCGCATCCTCGTGATAGCACGCCCGCAGAATTTGTCTTATTTTGTGACGCTTATTCGCGAATTTGACGCAGCCGTCGGTGCAACCGAACCGTTGGAGTACCATCTGCGATACATTTCTGCCGGTGAAGTCCTGCCGGTGCTTCACGATCTGCTGGCTGAAGACCAGACTCAGGCCGGTCAGGGGGTGAGCCCGCAGCAAAACCCGCAGCAACCGCAGAATCGGGCCGTTAACCTGGGTGGCGGCACTTCTTCGACAGGTACCGGAGGCTATAGTCCGGTGAGTGGTACGGCGGGCTCAGTTGGAGCCGGGCAAGATTTGCTTCAGGAACCGAATGAACAACTGGGACCCCAGGCAGTGATTGTTGGCCGGTCCCGAGTCATTTCGGATGCTAAAGACAATAAGATCCTGGTGATTGGGCCACCGGAGAGCGTTCGCAAGGTACGTACGATTCTGGATCGCCTCGACCGCCGGCCGCAGCAGGTTTATCTTTCAACCGTGATTGGCCAACTCACACTCACGAACGACTTTCAGTTCGGCGTCGATTGGCTGCAAACTTTCAAGAAGATGAGCCAGCATGGCGGTGTCGCCTCTACTAACTTGAATACCCCAGGCATCATTGCCAGCAATGGGCAAGTCATCGGGGACCCCCGACACTTTCTGACGGCCGCTACCACTCCCGCATTATCGGGGTTGACCATTTACGGTGCGATCAACGACGCCATTACCGTCTTCGTTCGAGCGACAGACTCTCGTAGCAACTTCAAGATCCTGGCGCGGCCCGCGGTTTACACTGCAAATAATAAGCGAGCGGTCATTTCCAGTGGTCAGCGTGTTCCGGTACCCGAAAGTACGCTTAGCAATTTAACGACCGGGACAACCGGCGGTGTTATCAACAACAGCAGCAGCACCGCAGTCGCCGCGACCGTTGGGTACGAAGACGTAGAACTGCGGCTCGAGGTGATCCCTTTGATCAACTCAAATAATGAAGTAACGCTCAAGATCGCTCAGATTAATGATACCCTCGGCAGCAATGTTAATATTTCCGGAAACCAGGTCCCGATCGTTAATAGCCAGCGCTTGACGACGACGATAACAGTCCCTAGCGGTGCGACGATAGTTCTGGGTGGCCTCATTCAGGATAAGGTAACCAAAGATTACAGCGGTATTCCGTATCTCATGGATGTGCCGTACCTCGGTAATTTCTTCAAGTACACTACTAACAGCCGGGAACGAGACGAGCTGCTGGTTTTCATCCAGCCAACCGTCGTCAACGATGATGTCCAGACGCTGAGAGCCAGCCTGAAAGAGGAGCGTAGAACGAAACTCGGTGCTTCTACTTATGAGATGGCTCATCCTTCCGATAATACCGGACCGCAACCGTCCGCTCCAGTGAGTAAGAAAAAGGGTCTGTCGAAGGAACAGTGACGCGGACGCAAGCCGAGTGGTTTCTAATTCGGGATTTGGGTTTAAGTCTCTCTAGAATCCTTGAAAGGCAAAAGATGTTGCAGACAGGTCAAGTTTTATTCCGGCGTCTCTCCGTTGACTTCGCGTTGGTCTTGCCTTTCAAGGATTCTCAGCGAGGCGGCTGAACCCCGCTGTTCTACACCCATCGCGATCAAACTGCC
>JAFAMB010000026.1 GCA_019233825.1 Verrucomicrobiota bacterium
GTGCATCCGAGCCAAATCAGACGAAACTAGATCATGTCTCTCACCGAGCGAGCGGCGAAAGCGGCGAAAATCGCTGAGGAACCGCACCTTTACAAGGTTTGTGAGGCGTGTGATTCGATCGTGACCAGGCGTGTTGCGACCTGCCCGAGCTGCCACGGCTACCGTTTCAATGAGGATCCAAAAGTAGTCGTTCAACAGGCCAAAATCCTCGGCTCCCGCGAGCAGCGCAGCGTAGTAACTGAGGATCTCCTGTAGGATCGATCCCTTCCAACCGGTAGAGTCGCGCTCCTGCGCGACCAAGGGTCGCCCGCGTAACCGTCGCCGGTCGCTCACGCCCGGTCGCGCGGGAGCGTGACTCTACCGCCAAGCGCATTGCGCGGCTAAAAAGCTAGGTCGGCCGGAATTCGGATTCGAGAGCGAGTGTCGCCGCGCCGATAATCCCGGCATCGTTGCCGAGTGTCGCCGGCAAGACCTCAAGTTTTTCCCAAAACGTTTTTTCGCAGCGGGACCTGATCGTTTGCCGGATGTACCCGAACAATCTCTCTCCGGCATTGGCAACACCGCCTCCTATGACAATGCGGTCAGGATTGACCAGCCAGATCACATTCGTGAGGCCGACTCCAATCTTGAGCCCTATGTCGGCCCAAAGCCTATCAGCGAGTTCGTCCCCTTCATCTGCCGCTCTTGCCAGGTTCTCCAGATGTGCTTCTTCATCGGACAAGGTTTTCCCGGCTTCCTTATAGATCTCTTTGGCTCGCGCCGAGATCTGGCGATGCCCGACGTAAGCCTCGAGAGCCCCTTTATTGCCATAGACGAAGTCGACACCCGCATAATCGATTGACATCTGACCGATCTCTCCGGCTACCCACGTTCCTCCACGGTATAGTCGGCTGTTTAAAATCAGCGCCCCACCAACCGCTGTCCCCAGCGTCACACAGATAACGTTTGGCACCGACTGCCCAGCCCCATGTTTCCACTCTGCGTACGCCATTGCCTTGGCATCATTTTCCAGGTTCCCGACGAGGCTGGTGCGTTCCATGATAACCGACCGCAAAGGGACGTTGTGCCATCCTTTTACATTAGTGAGATTCACCACAACCCCTTCGATCGGATTGATGATCCCGGGAACTCCAAACCCGACGGCATCGGCATCGGGGTGTATCTCTTTCAGACGCAGAATCTCTTCAACGAAAGCGTCAATTAGCGCCGCGGTGTTCCCATCCTGCCGGGTCGGGATGACTTCGCCTCTTGTGACGATCTTGCCATCCTTAACAACGCCCGTCTTGGTACTCGTGGCGCCCATGTCAAAACCAATTGCTGTAGGGGTTTTCATGACTTCAAATTTCTTAGCGCGATCAGACGCAATCCTTCCAGAGTGAGATCCAAATCGACGATTTGCAACTCCGGAAGTTTAGCTGCGATCAGATCGGCATAACTCCCCGTGGCGACGATTCTGACTTTCCCCTCCAGTTTCGCGACAATTTCCGTTACGATCTGGCGAACCAAGCCACGGTAACCATAAATCGCGCCCGCGAGCATCGCGTCCTTTGTTGTTTTACCAATCACAGTCACCGGCTCTTCGAGATCGATTTTAGGCAAGAGTGCAGTGCGTTGGAACAGGTAGTCCGTCATCACCCTGAGTCCGGGGGCGATTACTCCCCCTTCGTACACGCCCTTACGGGAAAGAATGTCAAACGTCACCGCTGTTCCGAAGTCAACCACAATCGCGGGACAGCCGTAGCGGGCAGCCACCCCCACGGCGTTGGCTAGCCGGTCCGCACCGATCCCGCGCGGATCTGAGAAATCGATCCCGATCCCGAGATCAAGGTCGGGAGTAAGTTCCTTCATGCGAACACGGAGCAAACTCCGAAAAATCGAGGTCTTTTTGGGAACGACCGACGCGATAAGCGTGTGGTCAAAACTCCATTGCCGGATGGCACGGCTGACCGCTGGGATCGACAGCGTTTCGGTGCGAATCACCTTTTTAGCGAGCAGCCTTTCCTCGTCGGCGAGAGCCAGCTTGGTTGAAGTATTGTTCAAATTGACCAGAAGAAATCTTTGCATAGCGAAGGGGGGAGCCGCGGTGGCGTTCAACTATAGCGCAGGGCAACGTCCGGAACAGGTTAAAGAGGGCCCGCTGAAGGGAGAACGTTCTCCTCTGCGGCCTTCCCCCCCATCTCCCCCATCTCCGGACCCTCTTAAGTCGAAGTTGCCGCACGCATGCATTCTCCGCTAACATTCAGGATGCTTCACCTGATACATCGGCCGCGCCGGCTGCGTTCGACCGACCCAATGAGACGGATGATTCGGGAAACTCGCCTGGACGTTCACCAGCTGATCTATCCTGTCTTTGTTTCCGAAAAGATCCCCGGCCGATTTGACATAGCGAGTATGCCGGGCGTCGCTCAGCTCTCTTTGAGCACCCTGAAGGATGAAGCTGAATCGATCGCTCAGCTCGGGATTACTGCCGTACTATTGTTCGGGATTCCCGAACAGAAAGATGAACTTGCATCCCAGGCGTACGCGGAGAGTGGAATCGTTCAACGGGCCATCCACGCGATTAAGCAGGCCGCGCCTGATTTGATCGTCATTAGCGACGTTTGCCTCTGCGAATACACCTCGCACGGACATTGCGGCGTGATCGGCAAAGAAGGGGGGCACTATCATGTCCTGAACGATGCGTCCGTTGAGCTCCTGGTTAAGACTGCGATCAGCCACGCCCGTGCGGGCGCAGATATTGTGGCTCCAAGTGACATGATGGACGGTCGGATAGGCGCTATCCGGACCGCGCTTGACAGCCATGGATTTACAAACGTCCTGGTCATGAGCTACGCCTCAAAATTCTGTTCTGCATTTTACGGCCCGTTCAGGGAGGCTGCTGAGAGCGCGCCTCAGTTTGGCGACCGTCGCACCTACCAGATGGACCCGGCGAATGCGTTGGAGGCACTGCGCGAAGTGGCTCTGGACGTCGAAGAAGGTGCGGATCTGATTATTGTAAAACCAGGTCTGCCCTATTTGGATATTCTCTGGCGCGTGAAGGAGCGCTTTGAACTACCCACTGCTGTCTATAACGTCAGCGGTGAATATGCGATGGTTAAAGCCGCTGCTAAAATGGGCTGGCTGGACGAGAAACGCGCCGTCATCGAGATAATGACAGGGTTCCGGCGGGCCGGCGCCGATATGATCATTACCTATTGGGCAAAAGATCTGGCAGTTTGGCTGAAAGAAGATTCTTGATTCAGAACCCGGTTTGGATCTGAGAATGCGGCACTTGGCGGGGCGTTTAGGGCTGCTCGACGGGGCGCGGAATCCCGAAAAGCTACTTTCTATCCAGTTCTACAGGATAGCGCTTCTCAATCGCTGCCGGCTCCTGCCCGCGCAAAGTAGTCGCCAAACCAAATGCCAGGGCGATGATGACTCCACCCACCAGAAACGGCGTGTTGCCGTATTGGGCATTTGGACGCAGGTGATCCCCGGCCAGCAGGAATCCAGCGAGGACCGGACCGAAGACGCGTCCCAAGCTTCCAGCTGATTGGACGACACCCAACACCCGCCCTTGGAGAGCCGCGCTGGCACCTTTGGAGGCCAGGGCGTTAACGGTCGGCTGTGACAAGCTGTTGCCAATCGCCAGGCCGACACTGAATAAAAGGAAAATTGGTACTGACCTTGCGAACGGCATCACTATCATACTGGCTGCCATCAGAGCAAAGCCGATGATCGCCAAGTTGGCATCTCCGAAACGTTTGGAGAGCCTCCCAATGCCGCCACCTTGAATCGCAGCCCCGATGAGACCCATCATTACGAAAATATAACTGATCTGGCTTTGATTTAGTCCGAATCGCCGATTACTGACCTGCGGATAAATGACCGTCACGATCGCAAAGCCGGCGATGGCGATGAAGTAGGTGATCGTGATGACTCCGAGGCGCCAGCTGCCGGCCTGCTCGAATAATGCATACAAATTCAACGGGCCTTTTTGGCGCGCCGCATGCCTTTCCGGTTCCGGAAGCACAATCCACATCAGAATTGCATTCAGAACCGAGAGGATCGCCGCGAACCAGAACGGTGCGATTACCGAGAAGTGGCTAAGAATACCGCCGATCGCGGGACCGAGAACGAAACCGACCCCAAAAGCAGCACCGATCAATCCTATCCTCTTTGAACGGTTTTCGGGCGGCGTGATATCGGCGATATAGGCTGAAGCCGTACCGACGCTGGCACCGGCTACGCCGGCAAGAATTCGCGCTAAAAATAGCATAGTAAGCGATGCGGCATTGGCCATCAGGAAATAGCCGGCAGCCGACCCGGCCAGGCTGCAAAGCAGAACCGGTTTACGACCATAACGATCGGAAAACCAACCTAACACCGGCGACGCTAGAAACTGCATGAAGGAATAAGAAGCAAGCAGGATCCCGATTTGCCATTCGGTTGCCTGAAAGCGTTGCGCGTACAAAGGCAGGATCGGTATGATCATGCCAAATCCGATCAGGTCAATGAAAACAATCGAAAGAATGCTTGTGAGCGGTGATTTCTTCATGCTGTCAAAACTTGAAAAACCGTCGGGACCAAACACAAGAACAGTGCCACGGTCGACTTCATTCCAGGCTTCCCTTCGTCACTCCCAATTGAAGATGCACCTTCAAATCGCGCCAGACTTCCTCCCCAGGAATCTTTCCCTGGAGTAGCCGTCGGTACAAGCGGATTAAGCGACGGGCTTCGGAACGGTTTTCGGTCAGGAACTCAATCCGGAACCGCCGCAAGCCCGCTCCCAGCAACGCTTGGGCGTACTGAGCGCCGGTCTGCGCTCGGGCGTTGAATAACGTGTTTCGGCAACCCACATCCGCCTTCAGAAGATGTTCGGAGCCGACCCGGTCACGCAACTTCACCACGTGCCGATCGCAAGGGCGTCCGCAATTTGTGTAATCGGTGCCATTAGAAAGGAAGGCAGCGAACACACAATGCTCCATATGAAACATTGGCATGTGTTGGTGAATCGTGAGTTCAAACCGGCTCGCCGGGTCGTACCGGAGTAACGATAACACCTCTTTAACGCTCAAATCATAGGAAACCGTGAGCTGTTCAAGGCCCTGCTCCAGGAAAAAGCGCGCCGTCAAAGGATTTGCGACATTCAGTGAAAAGTCTCCGTGCAATCGGAAATCCTTTTCGCGAAAGAAGGAAATTGAGCCGAGGTTTCGAATCAGCACGCCGAACGGCCGAGCGTTTTCGATCAACCGAAAAAAACCCTGTTCGCCGGGTTTCTGAATCCGCGGGGTAGCAAGAAAGACCTGCGCACGATCGCCTGTTCGCTCGATCGCTTTCTGGTAGAGCCGGACATCCTCAAAGTCGACGTAGACCGTTTCGATCGCCTCTTCGATCGCCGCCTCGATCTGCTCGAAGGACCGGCAGAGCGTGATGAGTTCTGGAGACTTGTTTCCGAGGGCCGGCGTTTCGACGAGAAGGTCTGCTAAAGCTGACTCTGGCGAGCGCCGCGGTCGGCCCGAGATGACCCGATCTTCCGCCGCTACCAGGGACGGTCGGAACGCCTTGTTCAGGGCAGATTGTGGAGCAGCAGTTGCGGCCACCAACCTGCCGATCGCATCGCGTCGGAGCTGGTTAATGTAACGGATCGCGATAAATACGTCACCCTCCAGTTTTGCATTAAAAGTCCGTAATACGTACCCGGTATCACCCAAGCGACCCAACTGCTCGCGCAAAATCGACTCGGTGAGAACCGATGTTCGTGCAAGGCTCAGCCTTACTTCTGAATCCGCCTCAGCGGTATGCTCCCCTGAAATTACGCGCAGCCTCAGCGGTTCACCGTCCCGGCCTGACACTTCCATATCTACCGGGGTCCGTGCCGGCTCAGGATCACGCGCGAAAGTTTGCCGTAACCGCCTGTTTAGAGCAGGATCATCCGTTTTCCACAAACGGTGACCAACTTTCAACCGCTGAAAATCGATCCGGCCGTTTTGGAAATAGAGACGGCCGAATCGAAACTCGTAGATCCTGCCGCCTTGCTCTTGTTCGGTATCATCTCCGGTATCAAACACCACGCCATCGCCGGGTTTGAGCTGTGCCTCCGGGTCCACCTCGACGTAATCTTTTCCAACTCCCCGGACGAGCCCGATAAACGGTCCCCGCTTCTTGCCGCATCGCGCGTTCACCAGCCGCTGATGGTTGACGCCCCGAAGCCAGCCAGAGAAAAGACCGCGTGAAAAAGTCATCTCCAGACTGTAACGATCTCCGGCCGAAACCTTGGCGACCTGCTCTTCGGAGCGAAGCGCTGCCATCGCGCGATCAATCGCATTCCGATAGACTTGGGTTACCGCCGCTACATATTCCGGTGACTTCAGCCTTCCTTCGATCTTGAAACTTGCGATGCCGAGACGTATCAACTCCGGGATCTCATCAATCCCCGCGAGATCTTGCGGCGAAAGAAGATATCTTTTGTCGCCGAGATCCTTCGGCCGGCCATCAACAATGAGTTGATACGGCAGTCGGCAGGCTTGAGCGCATTCACCGCGGTTGGCACTGCGCTGGCCTAGTGACTCGCTGGTCAAACACTGGCCGGAGTACGCAACGCAAAGCGCACCGTGCACGAAAACCTCAACGGGAAACTCGCTGGTTGGAAACCGCTTCAGCTCGCGCAATGAAAGTTCCCGCGCGACAATAGCACGAGTGATGCCTAGTTCCCTTGCTAACTCCAGACCCTCCGGAGAACTGATGGTCATCTGCGTTGAAGCGTGCAACTCAAGGTCTGGAGCAACCTCGCGAGCAAGACGAGCTAAGCCCGGATCCTGCACGATGATCGCGTCGACGGCCGCTTCGGCCAATCGGACCAGCATGTGCCCGGCATCTTGAAGCTCATTTGTAAAAATCAACGTGTTCAGCGTAACGAAGCCGCGTACCCCATACCGATGAAGGTATCCCATAATTTCCGGCAAATCTTCCTCCTGGAAATTATCCGCACGGAGACGAGCGTTAAACCGGTCCAAGCCGAAATAAACTGCATCGGCTCCATTCGCAACGGCCGCACGAAGACATTCCCAGTTGCCTGCGGGGCTAAGTAGTTCTGGCCGTCGAATCATTTCCTTACCCTAGCGCGATACCGGCCAGCCCGCAAAAATCAGGAAGGCCAGTAGGGCGAGGCGGAGCGCGTCCCTACCACAGAGCCGGAGAATGTGGACTTGCCAGTTTTCTTCTCTTTTGCTTCATAGGCGCCGTGCGATTCCGTCCAACTGCGACCATCTGGTTTATCATGCTGGCACCGTTCCTGACGTTTATGTTGGTAGCAGCCGGGCGTATCTGGGGATTGTGGATCTTGTTTGTTTCTCATTTGTTGCTGCTGATGGTGACCTTGGTGCCGTCACTGCAGGGATTCGGGCCGGTCCTAACGAAATACTGCACCAAGGCTAAAACGGCTTGGCTGACGATCGATGACGGGCCTGATCCCAGCACCACACCACAGGTTATTGCTTTGCTAGAAAAATACGACGCTCACGCCACCTTCTTTTTGATCGGCGAAAAAGTAGCCAAATATCCCGAGCTAACTCTTATGATCTTGGCTGCCGGTCACGCCATCGGCAATCATACTCAGACCCATCCTCAATTCAGTTTCTGGCGACTCGGCCCGAAGGCTCTTGCACGGGAAATTGACGGATTCGAAGGAACGATCACTTCTCTCGGGATTGCTACTCCGCTCTGGTTTCGTGCGCCGGCAGGCATGAAGAACCCGTTTCTGCATCCGATTTTGGCAACCCGCGGTCTCCGGCTGGTCGGATGGAGCGCCCGAGGCTATGACACCCGGATCGCTAATTCTGGGAAAATCGTTTGCCGGATCAAACGCTCCCTCGTTTCAGGCACAATCATTTTGTTTCACGAAAGAAAGCAATCGGAAATCTGCCTGAAGGCGCTCGAGCAGCTATTGCGCGAACTTACCGTCGACCGTTTCAGCTTGATTGTTCCTACAGCGAAAGAGCTTCTGACCGGCAATGAATCTGTTGGGAAACATCTTGAACGCGGCTCAGCCTGAGTGACATTTTGCAGGCATGGATGAGTACTACGGCACACTCGCGAAGGCGTTGCGGGACCGGCTGCAAGTTATTGCGGATAGCCAGCTTCGGGAGCAGGACCCGACAGGGCACCTGACAAAACTGAGGCAAGCCTCTGAACGGATAGAGGAACTGAAGAAAAGGTTGCCGTCCGATACCGATCCGATGCTCGCCCACTACTTGGATCGAATGAGCCTGAGCAAAGCGCTCGAGTTTGTTCAAAATCACTACCTCAGGTAATCTTGTGGTCCGATGCGAATCGCCGTGCTCGCGGACATTCATGGAAATTTGCCGGCTCTCGAAGCGGTCGTGGCGGATATCGAGCGGCGAAGTCCCGACCTCGTATTCGTGGCAGGCGATTTCCAGAATCGTGGTCCGAATCCTCGCGAAGTCACGAAGTTCGTCGCCGAGAGCGGTTGGACGCTGCTACGCGGAAATCACGAGGATTATGTGATCAGGCAGAGCCAGGATTCTCGAGTCCTGGATATTTCCGACTACTACAATTGGCTGCCTGCACGGTGGACGGCTAATCTGACACACGATTCCGTGCATTGGATCAAACAGTTGCCCATCGCGACGTCATTGACGGGTCCAGACCAACTTTCTATCACGATCGCCCACGGTTCCAAGCGGTCGAACGACGAAGGGTTTTTTCCTACCACTTCGGAGGCTAAGGCTAAGGAAATGATCGGTGCCGACCCGCCTGGCCTTCTTTGCGTCGGACACTCTCATCTCCCTCTTGTCCGCAGGATCAGTGCCACGCTGCTAGTCAATGTTGGCTCAGTTGGATTTCCATTCGATGGCGACCAGCGCGCCTGTTACGGGCTCATCACGTGGAATCGAAATCATTGGGAAGTTGATATTCGCAGGATTGAGTACGCGGTCGACAAAGTCGTCGCCGAATTCGAGCGAGTGAAATTCTATCATGGCGCGGGGCCCCTCGCCTACGTGATCCGGAGGGAGTTAGAGTCTGCCCGCCCTCACCTGACGCCTTTTCAGTACCTGTTCGGACCGCCGCTGCGGGCCGGCAAATTGTCAATCCTCGACGCCGTTGGAGCGTATCTGGAGATGCCGCAGAAACATATCGAGGACCAATTCATTCGGGTATTCAGTAGCCTGCATCCCTCACAAATCTTCAGAGATTTGTGAGCGATGCAGGCTCACCGGGAATAAAGCTCAACGACCAATTGCTCGTTCACGATCGGCGCGATCTCTTCGCGCGAAGGAATTCGCATCACTTTACCTTGGAATTGGTCCTTATCCACGACCAGCCAGTCTGGCACCGGCTGAATCTGCGTAAGCTCTAGATTGCGCGTGACCAGGCGCCGAGAACCCGGCTTGTCTTTGATCGCGACAGCATCGCCGGCCTTCAGATTGTAAGAAGCGACATTCACCTTTCGATTGTTCACAGTGACATGTCCGTGAGATACCAGCTGGCGAGCCGCGTTACGAGAATTCGCGAATCCGAGGCGGTAAACTATGTTATCGAGTCTGGTCTCCAGCATCTGCAGCAACGTCTCACCGGTGACGCCGCGTTTCCGCAGTGCGGTCTCAAAGTAACGACGGAACTGCCGTTCGAGCAAGCCATACTGGTGGCGCAGTTTCTGTTTCTCGGCCAAAGCAGTAGCATAATCCGATTGCTTCCGGCGCGATCCCTTTGGGCCATGCATACCGGGCGGGTAATTCTTCCTCTCCAGGGCTTTGCTCGGACCAAAAAGCGCGATTCCGTACCGACGACTAATTTTCGATTTGGGACCAGTATAACGAGCCATGATAAAGTTCTTCCTCGCGAAATCAGACGCGACGCTGTTTCGGCGGGCGACAACCGTTATGCGGCACCGGTGTTACATCCCGGATAACCGAAATATCAAGACCGATCGCTTGAATTGCGCGAACGGCGGACTCACGCCCTGCGCCCGGGCCTTTGACAAGCACTTCAACTTCTTTCAGGCCATGCCCCATGGCTTGGCGGCACGCATCCTGGGCGACCAACTGCGCTGCGTAAGCGGTGCTCTTACGGGATCCCTTAAAACCCACTTTGCCCGCGCTCGACCAACCAATGACACTGCCGTTTAGATCGGTGATCGAGACAATCGTGTTATTAAAAGTTGCCAGGATGTGAGCGACTCCTGCAGAGACGTTTTTGCTGCCCTTCGCTTTGATGATCTTCGGCTTATCGGCATCTCCGCTCTCAAGCGAAAGACTCACTTTGGCCGTCTCCGGGGCAGTCGCCTCCTTTTTCGACTTCACTTTGGGAGCGCGCGTTGCTTTCGCCTGTTCACCACTCGGAGCCGGTGTCGACGCCTCGCGGGCGCCCGCCGGAGGCGCAGTAGGCGCCGAATCCTTTTTCGGAGCGGGTGTTGGTGTCGTGGTTTCGTCGGCCATTTCGAAGCTACCTTGGATTAGACTTTACCTGCCTTTGCATCTTTGTTGCGTTGCACGCCGACAGTCTTCCGCGGACCTTTCCGAGTGCGAGCGTTTGTCGAGGTCCTTTGACCACGCACGGGTAGACCGCGAATGTGTCGGATCCCGCGGTAACATCGAATGGCCTGCAAACGTTTCAGATTTCCTTGAATGTCTCTGCGCAAATCGCCCTCGATAAGTAATCCGCTGGCATTGATGGCATGACCAATTTCACCCAGCTGTTCGGGTGTCAGGCTTTTGGCGCGTAGATTCGGATCGATGTTCGCTTGCTCAAGGATCTTCTTCGCCGTTCTGGGGCCGATGCCATAAATATACGGCAAGGAAGCTTCAATCCGCTTTTCTCCGGGTATATCAACTCCAAGTAATCGAGGCATATTTAGTATGCGGGCCCTCCGGGTGATTCCAATCAGCCGGCGCTGATTGCAACCAGCCGGCCTAGCCCTGTCGTTGTTTGTGCCGTGGGTTCTTACAAACCACGCGGACCACATTTCTTCTTTTTATAATTCTGCAGCTCTCACAGAGCCGCTTAACCGAAGGTCGTACTTTCATCCAAATTCGTCCTCAGGGGACAAAAAAACGCAACCCGAGAGATACCCTCTCAGGAGCGTTTCTGACCTTACTTTTGCCGGAAGGTGATTCGACCTTTCGTCAAATCGTAAGGCGACATCTCTACCATAACTTTGTCTCCTGGCAAGATCCGAATGAAATGTAATCGCATTTTTCCGGAGATATGCGCCAAAATCCGATGTCCGTTTGGCAGTTCGACGCGGAACATCGTATTCGGCAACAACTCTACTACCTTGCCTTCAACTTCGATGACGTCTTTTCGCGCCATGTCAAAATCTCCGGTTCACCTTTCGTCACTAAAACCGTGTGTTCAAAGTGCGCGGATGGAGAGTGATCGGCTGTGACGACCGTCCAGTCGTCATCCAATACTTTGACTGCGGCACGACCCATGTTGACCATCGGTTCAATCGCCAAAGTCATCCCGGCTCTTAGTTTCGCAGTAGCCCCGGAGGTGCGATAGTTCGGTATCTGCGGTTCTTCGTGAAGGTGGCGACCCACTCCGTGACCCACGAATTCTTTGACCACGCTGAATCCGTTCAACTCCACTTCATCCTGGATCGCCGCGCAGACGTCCCCGAGACGGCGACCTTCGCGAGCATTTTCAATCCCCTTGTACAGAGCGTCCTCGGTGACGCCAAGGAGTCGCTGCACGTCATCGCTGATCACCCCGACCGGTATCGTAGCTGCGGTATCACCGACGAAGCCATTGAGAATGACGCCGATATCCAGCTTCACTATATCCCCATATTGAATCCGCCGGGAGCTTCCGATCCCGTGAACAACCTCGTCGTTCACCGAGATGCAGATATGCCCGGGAAATTGCCTGTAACCGAGAAAGGCGCTCCTGCAACCGGCCAATTCCATCAGTTTCGCGGCAGATTGATCCACATCTCTCGTCGTGATCCCTGGACACAGCATAGAGGAAAGCTCCTCTAGAATATTGCTCGCCAGCCTGCAAGACGCTCGCATCCGATCGATTTCCTGTGGTGTTTTGATCGGGATCATTCCATTATCAGTCGGCTCAAATTATTAATAACCAATCGTCTTGCCCTAGAAGAATGATTCGTTTCTTCACCCTGATGCGCTATCTCTGGTTGACAAATATCGAGACGGCCACCCCGGCCACAGCCAAAACCGCGAACACCAACCACATCCACAGCAAAACGCTCTCCTTGACTACTCTCCCGGTTCCGCCTACGGCGCGCTCAAAGCGGCCCCGGATGCGACCCTTGCGCAAGAAACCATCATAGTGCCGTTGAATCAGGTGAGTCTCGACCTGCCGCATCGTGTCCAGGAGGACGCCCACGATGATTAGAAGACTCGTTCCTCCAAAAAACCGCGCCGTCATTCGCGGAACTCCAAGCAGGGTAATCATCGTTTCCGGAATCACGGCGATAACAGTCAGGAAAAGAGCTCCTGCAAAAGTCAATCGAGTCAACGTGAACTCCAGAAATTCAGCCGTCGGTTTTCCCGGGCGATATCCGGGAATGTATCCGTTGTACTTTTTCAGATCATCAGCGATTTGAGTCGGTTGGAACTGAATTGCGACCCAGAAGTAGCTAAAGAAAAAGATCAGCGCCGCCGTCAAAACGTAGTGCCAGACGCCGACCGCCAAGGCATTGGAGAGGATAACCGCCCATTCCTGGTTCCGGAACGCCATGCTCAGGATCGTAGAAGGAAAAAGCAGAATCGCCTGGGCAAAGATCAGTGGCATCACCCCGACAGAATTGACCTTCAGGGGCAGAAACTGCGTCTGGCCGCCATAGACTTTCCGGCCCACCACTCGTTTGGCGTATTGGATGCTGATTTTCCGCTGCCCTTGCGTCAGGGCGATCACCGACGCAACAACCAAAACCAGGAACGCGAGCATTACCACCAGCACTATCGGGCTTACCCGGCTAGGAGCTCCGCCGGAAGGTACGAAAGTATTCCAAACCTGCACCAGCGCGCCCGGTAGTGAGGCGACGATCCCTACTGTGATGATCAGCGACGTTCCATTGCCAATCCCGCGATCGGTAATCTGGTCGCCAATCCACATGATAAACATCGTTCCCGCGCTCAAGGTGAGCGTAGCAATAAACTGAAAGCCAAACCCGGGGTTCTCGACCAACGGGCCGAGGCGCGCCGTTATTGCGTCGATTCCCTGCAGGAACGGATTTGAGGAAGGATTCTGCATAGAGACGGCCAGCAGATATCCCTGAAAGATGCACAAGCCGAGGGTCACATACCGCGTGTATTGAGTAATCTTCTGCCTGCCGCCATCTTCCCGAGCCAGCTTGTTCAGACGCGGAATCACCGCAGTCAGCAACTGCATCATGATCGACGCGCTGATGTACGGCATAATACCCAGGGAGAAAACCGCGCAATGCTCCAGGGCGCCTCCGGCAAAAATATTGAAAAGCGCGGCCACGCCGCCGCCAGTCGACTTCGCCATGGAGCTTTGGAACCACTCGTTCAAGACATGGGCATTCACCCCCGGGATCGTAATTGCAGCGCCTGCTCGAATAATGACAAACATCGCAATCGTGAAGAGGATGCGCTGGCGCAATTCCGGAATTTTAAAGATATTCGTGAATGCAGAAATCATGAGCAGAATGACTGGAGATTAACTACGAATAACCACTGCTCCCCCAGCCTTCTCGATGCCCTGGCGCGCCGTTTCGCTGAACTTGTCGGCTTCGACTGTCAACTTCCTGGTTAATTCGCCTCGGCCCAGAATCTTCAGACCGTCAAAACTTCCGTTAACGAGCCCCTTCTGACGCAGGAGCTGTTCGGTTACATGAGTACCGTCTTCGAACTGCTCCAAGTCGCCAATATTAACAATTGCCAGAGAGGTTCTGAATGCGGCATTGTTGAACCCCCGTTTCGGCAGCCGCCGGATGAGCGGCATTTGACCACCTTCAAAGCCGATTCGGATACTGCCGCCAGAACGCGCCTTTTGTCCCTTATGGCCTTTTCCACTGGTCTTGCCGTGACCTGAACTTTCACCGCACCCGAGCCGCTTGACCCGATGCTTCGCTCCAGGACGAAATGCTAATTCGTGTAACCGCATAAACTATAGATTGCTAGTAGCTAGAGACGCGCTCGTGCACTTCCAGGTTCTTTGGTCGGCCGGAAGCGCAGGAGCAGTTCCCTATCTCGTTTCCTTGCCCCGCAGCTTCAGGACATCCTGGCGGCGCCGGAGCCCGCGCAATGCTTCAATAGTAGCTTTGACCACATTGGCGTGATTACTCGAGCCGAGCGACTTGGCCAGCACATCTTTTATGCCCGCAGCTTCTACCACAGCCCGGACGCCCCCACCCGCGATCACCCCGGTACCTGGAGAAGCGGGCCGCAACAGGACCCGTCCACCGCCAAATTCTCCGATCACTTCATGAGGGATGGTATTTTCCTGGACAGCTACTGAAACCATCGATTTGCGCGCGGAATCAGATGCCTTGCGAATGGCCTCCGAAACTTCGTTCGCCTTGCCGAAGCCATAGCCCACGCGGCCCTTATGATCCCCAGCGACGATCAGGGCGCTGAAACTGAAACGGCGCCCTCCTTTCACCACCTTTGCACAACGATTGATGAAGACCACTTTCTCCGTCGTGTCGCTCTTCTGGGCATTCCGATCACCAGATGAACTATCACCGCGACGACTTCTTACTTCCGTTGCCATAATGTTTCTATAATAGCGCCCAGCCTCCAGGCCTCCGAAATTAAAACTCTAATCCTCCGGCGCGAGCCGCCTCGGCCAACGCCTTCACTTTCCCGTGGTAACTAAACCCTCCGCGGTCAAATACCACAGTCTTTATGTTTTTTTGCAAACTTCTTTCGGCAACGAGCGCACCAAGTTTTTGCGCCATAGCCACATTTGCATTTGTCCGCCGATTTCCCTTCACAACCGCCTCGACGGTCGAAGCAGCAGCCACGGTTTTCCCAACAGAATCGTCGATCACTTGCGCATAAATATGCCGTCCGGAGAAGTGTACTGCGAGACGAGGGCGCTCAGCCGTGCCAACAACCCGCCGGCGAATTCGTTGATGTCGAACCTTTAAGTGATTTATCGTTGCCATTTCTATCAGGAGACGGATCAGACCTGCCTCTACTCGGATAGTTGCTATTGGACCGTTTTGCCTTCCTTCCGGAGAATCTGTTCGCCGACATACCGGATGCCCTTACCCTTATATGGTTCCGGCGGATAATACGATCGAATGTCGGCGGCCACCTGACCGACCACTTGTTTGTCGATGCCTTCGATCAAAATCTTGGTGTTTTCCTGCACTGTGATTTTGATAGCATCCGGAATCGGGAAGGCGACCGGATGCGAGAACCCGATATTCAAATTCAGAAACTTCCCCTGCACCTGCGCGCGAAAACCCACACCGTGAATTTCTAGTCCCTTCTGAAAACCCTGGCTCACACCTATCACCATGTTGTTGATCAAGCTACGGGAGAGCCCGTGAAGCGCCCTTACAGCCCTGGACTCGGTATTCCGATCCAAAACTGCCTGCTTTCCTTCCACCCGGAGTTTAATCTGTTTTGGCAAAACCCACTCCAGCTTACCCTTTGGACCTTCCACCTTGATCGCACCCGAATCGGTAACAGCCATTTTTACTTTTTCAGGAATTTCGATCGATTTCTTGCCAATACGCGACATACCCAAACCTTCCTTACCACACCAGAGCCAGCAACTCGCCGCCCACATGCTCTTTGCGAGCCTCGCGGCCCGTAATAATCCCTCGTGACGTCGAAAGAATTGCGACACCCATTCCGCCGAGTACCCGCGGAATATTGTGCGAGCCCACATATTTTCGGAGCCCGGGCTTGCTCATTCGTTTCAGACCGGTCAACACCGGGGTGCGATTCACAAATTTCATCGTCACTTTGATCAACGCAGGCTTGCTTTGCGTATCGACCTCGAATTCAGAGATATATCCTTCCTGTTTCAGGATCCTGGCTATTTCCTCTTTGATTCGAGAGTAAGGCACCGATACGTCGCTCCGGTGCGCACGCGCCGCATTACGCAGCCGTGCCAGAAAATCCGCGATTGGATCTGAGAGGTTACTCATTTATCATTCTCCTGCGACTGAGTCCTGGTGAGCTGCTTCTTATCACTGAACGGAACACCCAGTTCGATCAAAAGAGCTTTGGCTTCTTCATTCGTTTTCGCCGTGGTGACAATCGTAACGTCAAACCCGACATTGTGCTTAATTTTGTCCAGTTCTACTTCGGGAAAAATCGACTGATCATGGACACCCAGTGTGTAATTGCCCTGACCGTCAAATGCCTTGGGAGAGACTCCCCGGAAATCGCGGATTCGCGGCAATGCCATCTTAATCAGGCGTTCAAGGAATTCGTACATGCGGTCCCCGCGCAGAGTCACTTTCGCGCCAATCGCCTGACCCTTGCGAAGTTTAAAATTGGAAATGCTCTTTTTCGCTTTTGTTTCGGCCGGCTTCTGGCCGGTGATCAATGAAAGCTCCCTTTTCGCATCTTCGAGCGCTTGTTTGAGGTCGCTGCCTTGAGCCGAAATGCAGGTGTTCACCACGACCTTATCCACCTTGGGCACCTGAAGAATATTTTTGTAACCCAGGCTCTTGCGAAGCGCCAACACTACTCGCTCCTGATATTCTTTGTACAGTTCGGCTTGCATCCTTTATTCCTCCCGATTTTTTTTCGCAGGCTTGGCACTCCGAGTCTCGATCAGCTTCACATTCGAAATATGAATCGGACCCTCCCGGGTAATAATGGCCCCGTTGGGATTATCCTGCGACTTGCGCCGAGTCTTCTTGATGAGGCGGACTCCCTCGATCAATACCTGCTGTTTGCTTGGTAAAACCTGCAAGACTTTGCCCGACGCTCCGCGATGGTTGCCGGAGATCACCTCCACTTCGTCGCCCTTTTTTACGTGAAACTTTGGCTTGTTCATAACACTTCCGGAGCGAGCGATATGATTTTCATGAAATTCTTCTCGCGCAACTCGCGAGCAACCGGCCCGAAAATGCGGGTGCCCCTGGGGTTCAGATCCTTATCGATGATGACAATGGCGTTGTTATCAAACCGCAGGTACGACCCATCATCCCGTTTCACGGGCTGCTTCGTTCGGACGACGACGGCGCGAACAACCTCCCCCTTTTTTACGGTGCCATTCGCGGCGGCTTCTTTCACGTTGCACGTGATCACGTCGCCGACCGAAGCATAAGGAGTTTGCTTCCCGATGACACCGATCATGGTCGCCATCCGGGCGCCCGTGTTGTCGGCCACATCTAATCTGGAACGAATCTGAATCATGGTCTTGCCCCTCCTGCCGTCAATGTTTCAATACTTCGACCAGTTGCCACCGTTTCAGACGGCTCAAAGGGCGGGTCTCTTCGACACGCACCAGATCCCCGATCGCACACTGATTGTGCTCATCGTGCACGTAAAACTTCTTGGTTCGTTTGACGATCTTCCCAAACTTGGTGTGTGGAACTCGACGAACAACCGCGACCACGATCGTCTTGTTCATTTTGTTGGACACCACCTCGCCGACACGCGTTTTCCGAAGATGCCGCTTCGGAGTCTCAGACTGCTGCGGTTGAGCCGCCGGAGCTCCCGCCAAAGGGGATTCCGAGGTTGAAGTGTGTTCGTCGGATGAACCGGCGCCCTCGACCGCCGCGGTAGGGCGAGGCTCGGTAGGGCGAGGCTCGGTAGGGCGAGGCTCGGTAGGGTGAGGCTCGGTAGGGCGAGGCTCCGTCCGAGCCGCGGCGCCTGACGTCACCAAAGGCAGTTCCTCCCCGCCTTCAGCCTTTACAGTCTCTTCACTCATCTTTTCACTTTCTTATTCCTACAAACGGCTGGAAGCTCGTCCGTCCGGGTCACACGCCGGCTTTCCGGGTGCGCTCAGTCAGGATCGTTTCAATCCGGGCAACCTCTCTACGGTTGCTCCGGATCACGCTCGGCTTCTCCGTCGCCCCCGTCTGCTGTTGCAGTCGGAGGTTAAACGCATCTTTCCTCAACTCGTAGCGGCGAGCGAGCAGTTCATCGTTACTTAATTCGCGTAATTCTTTTATCTTCATTAAACCAGCCTCCGATCATTCAAGCAGCCGCAGCGTGCTGCCGGCTGATGAATCGCGTTCGAACCGGGAGCTTCGTTGCAGCCAGCCGCAGAGATTCCCGCGCGACCGATTCCGTGACGCCGTCCAATTCGAAAAGGATGTTCCCGGGGCGAACGACCGCGACCCAGTATTCGGGGTTACCTTTGCCTTTACCCATTCGGGTTTCCGGCGGCCGCTGCGTGACTGATTTGTCCGGAAAAATTTTTATCCATAGCTTCCCTTTTCTTTTCATATTGCGCGTCAACGCAATGCGCGCTGCTTCGATCTGCGTGTTCGTGATCCAAGCCCGCTCGAGCGTTTGTAACGCGTATTCACCAAACGCTATACTGATATTCCGCGAAGCGCTGCCCGCCCGACTGCCGCGCTGCGTCTTACGATATTTTACCCTCTTCGGCAACAAAGGCATAAGTTGTCTGCCTCCTAAAAACTATCTGGAACCAGGCACGGCCTCATGCCCGGTCTCTTTCCTTGGCGGCTGCTGATCAGCCACCGGCTCCGGTTTACAAATCCAGCATTTCACACCGATTTTTCCGTATACGGTGTCCGCTTCAGCAAACCCATAATCGATCGGCGTACGGAGTGTATGCAGGGGAATCTTCCCCTCGCGATACCATTCTGCCCGTGAGATCTCCGCGCCTCCAAGCCGGCCCGAACAACGAATTTTGATGCCCAATGCCCCAAAATCCATAGTGGTCTGAACCGCTTTCTTCATCGCCCGACGAAACGAAATACGGCGCTCAATTTGCAACGCTACGTTTTCTGCGACTAGCTGCGCATCCAACTCAGGTGTCTTGATCTCCTGGATATCAATCTTGACCTGCTTGCCACCCGACATTCGGGTGATCTCTTCAGTCATTTTCTCGATTTCCGCACCTTTACGCCCGATCACGATCCCAGGGCGAGCCGTATAAATGGTGACCCGGATGCTATTCCAGGCCCGTTCGATCACAATCTTCGCGACCGCGGCCATGGCGAGTTTTTGCTTCACGAACTGGCGTATCTTCAGGTCGGCATGCAAGAAATCTGGAAATTCTTTCGAAGACGCATACCAGCGTGACCGCCACTCTTTACTGAGCGCGAGTCGGAACCCGATCGGATTAACTTTCTGTCCCATGCTTATTCTTTCTCTTCGGCCGGTTTGGTCTCGCTCACCGTTTCAGGCGGCTGCACCGGTTCCGTAACCTTCTGGGAAGCGCTCTCGCGCGAAGCGGGCGAGTCCAGCGTCTCCTTGACTGAATCACGATCCGCCTTCGGTTTCTGCGCAGTTGATCCTTCGCGACTGGCCAAACGCCGTTTAGCGCGTTTGATTGGTGCTTTCGGAGTTAGCTCGTCACTCAATACGATCCGGATATGGCTCGTCCGTTTGCGGAGTGGACTCGCACTCCCCCTGGCGCGCGCACGGAACCGCTTGAACGTTGGCCCTTCACCGACCACAGCCTCCTTCACGAGCAAAGTGTCCACTTTGAGTTCTGCATTGTTTTCGGCGTTGGCGATCGCACTCTTCAATGTCTTCTTAACCAATAGGGCGGCTTTATTCGGGCTGAACGCCAACACGTCCAAGGCATCAGACGCTGATCGGCCCTGAATCTCCCGCGTCACCTCGCGCGCCTTGAACGCCGAGATCCGTGCAAATCGATAGGTCGATGTTACCTGCATGACTCTTCCGTCAAATTCAGACGCTCCTTACTTGGCAACCTTAGCCGTGTGGGCACCATGTTTTTTGAAGCTTCGGGTCGGCGAAAACTCGCCAAGCTTGTGCCCTACCATATTCTCAGTCACAAACACCGAGTTAAATATCTTGCCGTTGTGCACCAGAAAAGTGTGACCGACGAAATCGGGCGTAATCATTGAGCGGCGCGACCAGGTTTTGATCGGCTTCTTTGGGCCGGCACCGCTCATCTTCTCAATCTTGTCGACCAGCTTGACGTCAACAAAGGGACCTTTTTTCAGCGATCTACCCATACACTATTTCGTCTTTTTCCTGCTTTTCCGATGCTCCACTATAAATGAGTCGCTGGTCTTATGAGTGCGCCGAGTTTTGAACCCTTTGGCCAGCTGTCCCCACGGACTCACCGGGTGATGTCGCCCGCCACCGCCTTTGCTTTTGCCTTGGCCGCCACCCATCGGATGGTCGATTGGGTTCATTGCCATACCGCGGACGTGCGGACGCCGGCCCAGCCAACGACTTCGTCCTGCCTTGCCGCTGGAAACGTTCATATGGTCAACGTTCCCAACTTGCCCGATCGTCGCATACGCATTCTCATGGATTCGACGAATCTCCCCGGAAGGCAGACGCACAAGCGCGTAACCGCCCTCGCGGTTGCTCAAAATCGCCTGTTGACCGGCGCTGCGGGCCACCTGACCGCCTCTGCCAGGAATAATCTCAATGTTGTGAATGGCTGTCCCTAGCGGGATTGCCTTTAGCGGCAGCGCATTTCCAAGTTCTGGTGCAACGTTATCCCCGGCCACAATCCTCGAGCCAACCGCCAGCCCATTCGGCGCCAGAATGTAGGCTTTTTCCCCTCTCGGATATTGGAGAAGAGCAATGCGCGCCGAACGGTTCGGGTCGTATTCAATCGCTTCTACCGTGGCCTCGACATCTCGAAGCCTTCGCTTGAAATCGATGACGCGATACTTTCGTTTGTGGCCCCCGCCAATGTGCCGCGCAGTCAAGCGCCCTTTGTTGTTGCGTCCACCGCTTCGTTTGAGCGGCTCCAGCAGAGACTTCTCCGGCTTGTCTTTGGTGATCTCGTCGTATGCCGGCGTTTGCTTGAAACGCTGTGTCGAAGTGAGCGGCCTGAATTTCTTTAGTGCCATTGCTTCCGGACTCCTCCCTAAACGAGATCGATTTTCTCCCCTTCAGCGAGCGTCACGATCGCCTTCTTCCAGTGGGCTCGCCTGCCAAAATCAGCCCGGCGTTCACGTTTCTTCTTCCCAGCGTATTGGCAGGTGTTCACCCGAACCACTTTCTTGCCAAGAATTTCCTCGATTGCCCGCTTGATCTGCAGTTTGTTCGCTCGAGGATCGACACGGAAAACGTACTGATTATTCTTTTCGCCAAGCAGGCTGGCCTTCTCCGTCAGTCGAATGTTGTGAATCAAATTCGTCGGTTCGTTCATGCCAATCTCTCCGCTAGTTCGACCAATGCTTCGCTGGTCACCACAATCTTCTGGAAGGCGAGCAGTTGTTCGGTATTCACCTCGGCAGCGGTATTCAAAAGCACAGGCCGGATATTACGAGCGGCCCGGTACGTGTTTTCATCAAAACGCGTTGAAATGAAGAGCACCTTGTGTGCGGCGGTCTGCGACCTAAGAAAAGCCATAAACTCCTTGGTCTTCGGTGCCGTAACCTTGATCTCCTCGGTGACCAGAACGTCCCCCGCAACGATCCGCGAACTGAGCGCCTTCAGCAAAGCGAGTCGCTTAACATTCTTTGGGACCTTCTTCGAATAGTCCCGCGGTTTCGGGCCAAAGGCCACACCGCCACCGGTCCATACAGGAGATGACGTATAGCCTGCACGCGCGCGGCCGGTACCTTTTTGCCGCCACGGCTTTTTGCCAGAATAAACGACCTCCGCCTTAGTCTTGGTGTTTGCCGAACCGCTCCTGCGATTTGCCCTCATTGCGACCACGACATCGTGGACCGCCTGCGTGCCGCGACCATTTTCGATTACGTCAATCTTTGCTTCCTTGGCAGCTGCAATCGTCAAAACTGTTGCACTCATTCGGTCTTGCCTCCGCCGGCCGCGCTTTTCTTCTTCGCCGGGCGCACCACGACGTAGCTCCCGTTCGACCCCGGAACTGCGCCACAGACCAGGATAATGTTTTCCTCCGGGCGCACCTGAACGATCCGCAGGTTTTGAATCGTCACCCGGTCATCGCCCATGTGACCCGGCATCCCCATATTTTTCCAAACTCTGCCCGGAGTGGAACGGTTTCCGATGGCGCCGTTCCGGCGATGCATCTTGGACCCGTGCGCGGCTGGCTGACCGGCAAATCCGTGCTTTCTCACGACACCTTGGAAGCCCTTGCCCTTCGAGCGGCCGATCACGTCGACAAATTCGCCCGCCTCAAACTGGTTAACACTTAAATTCAGGTCCCCGTCCAGCGGTGTACCGTCAGGCAGGCGGAATTCTCTCACAAATTTTTTGGGCTCAGCATTCGCTTTCTTGAAATGTCCGAGCAATGGCTTCGGAACACGCGATTCCTTCTGCGCATCAAAACCTACCTGAACTGCGTTGTAGCCATCCTGCTCCTGGGTCTTAATCTGGAGGATCGTATTGCCACCGGCATCGATGACCGTAACAGGCGTGGCCTTTCCGCTCGCGTCATAGACACGCGTCATTCCGATTTTTCGACCTAGTAGACCGATCTTCATGCTCTATTGGGCCAACGGTTAAATCTTAATGGTGATATCTACCCCGGCGGGCAGATTGAGCTTCCGTAGCTCGTCTACCGTCTTAGCGGTCGGCTCGATAATATCGAGCAACCGCTTGTGAGTGCGCATCTCGAACTGGTCCATCGACTTCTTGTCGACGTGAGGTGAACGGTTCACCGTGAATTTTTCGACCTTTGTCGGCAATGGAATCGGCCCGGCCACTTTGGCGCCCGTGCGCTTTGCCGTCTCGACGATCTCGACCGCAGATTGGTCCAGCATGCGGTAATCGAAACCTTTAAGGCGGATCCGGATGCGTTGACCATTCGTCATAATTCAGACTCCTTTCTGATCCAATACCGCCGCGACGATCTGAGCTGGGACCGGCTCAAAATGAGACGGCTCCATCGAATAGGAGGCGCGTCCTTTTGAAAGGGACCGGATTGCCGTCGCATAACCAAACATCTCGGCGAGCGGCACTTCAGAATGAATGATGGTCGCGAAATTCTTTGCCTCAATGCTCACGATGCGGCCACGACGCCTGTTCAGATCACCCATTATGTCGCCCTGGTACTCATCCGGGGTAACACACTCCACCTTCATGATCGGCTCGAGCAGGATTGAATTCCCCTTTTTAAAGGCATCCTTCATGGCGAAGATCGCAGCGAGCTTGAACGCCAACTCATTCGAATCAACATCGTGGTACGATCCATCGACGATCTCAACGTAGAAATCGATGACCTGGTACCCTCCGATCACCCCGTTCGTAAGCGATTCTTCTATCCCTTTCTTGACCGCAGGAATGTACTCCTTGGGAATTACGCCGCCCACAATCTTGTTCTCGATCGTAACGCCTTTTCCTCGTCCCCGCGGTTCAACTTTCACCACGACGTGTCCATATTGACCACGGCCACCGGATTGCTTGATCAACTTGCCCTCGCCCGTAGCGTTTCTCGTAATCGTTTCGCGATAGGCAATTTGTGGCTTTCCCGCGTTCGCATCGACCTTAAACTCCCGCAGCATACGATCGCGGATGATTTCAAGATGCAGCTCACCCATTCCCGCGATAATGGTCTGTCCAGTGTCTTCGTGCGTGTACACGCGGAAAGTCGGATCTTCTTCGGACAACCTCTGCAGAGCGTTCGCCATTTTTTCCTGGTCGAGCTTTGTTTTCGGCTCAATCGCCATCGAAATAACCGGATCCGGAAACGACGGAGGCTCCAGGAGGATCGGATTCGATTCATCACAAAGCGTGTCGCCGGTTGTGATGTTTTTTATCCCCACAATGGCAGCAATATCGCCCGAATAGCAGGTTTGAATGTCCTCCCGCTTGTCGGCCTGAATCTGGATCAGACGGCTGATACGTTCGCGCTTGCCGGTGCGGGGATTGTAGACCGTCTCACCCTTCGAGAGGCTTCCAGAATATACCCGAAAAAAGACGAGTTTCCCCACAAACGGATCACTCCATAGCTTGAACGCCAAAGAACAGAAATCTCCGTTATCATCGGTGGGAGCGCTTTTTTCCTTATGCGTATCCGGGTCAATCCCTTTGGCCGGCGGAATATCGAGCGGGCTTGGAAGATAGTCGACTACGGCATCAACCAGATACTGAACACCTTTGTTCTTAAACGCAGAACCGCCGGCGACCGGGATAAACAGATTTGCAATGGTCAGCCGACGGATTGCAGCTTTCAGATCTTTTGGCGTTACCGGCTTTTCTTCGAGGAAGAGAGTTCCGACTTCGTCGTCAAGGTTGGCTACTTGTTCTACCAGGTCGTTGTAGGCCTGATCGATCATCTCTCTATGCTCTTCCGGCACGGGAGTGACCTCGTACGTCGATCCGAAGGCATCGCTGTCTGAATAAATGATCGCCTTTTTGTTGATAACATCGAGCTGTCCCTTCAGATGATCTTCCTTACCTAGCGGAATCAAAATCGGCCACGCATTCGCACCGAGCTTGGTACGAATTTCCCTCACAACGTTGTCGAAATTTGCGCCGACCTTGTCCATTTTGTTAACAAAACAGATCCGAGGAACATGATATTTGTTGGCCTGGCGCCAGACGGTTTCGGTCTGAGGTTGAACACCAGCCACGCTATCGAAGACCAGGATCGCCCCGTCCAGAACGCGCAATGACCGCTCGACCTCCGCCGTAAAGTCGACATGGCCGGGGGTGTCGATAATGTTGATCCGCTGCTTCTGGTTTTCAAAGAGCTTGAAAACCCCTTCTTCCCTTCGCTGATTCCAGAAACAGGTGGTCGCAGCCGATGTAATCGTTATGCCCCGCTCTTTCTCCTGCTCCATCCAGTCGGTCACCGTGTTGCCGTCATCCACATCGCCGATCTTGTGAATCATCCCGGTGTAGAACAGGATACGTTCGGTCAGCGTCGTCTTGCCGGCATCGATATGGGCGCTGATGCCGATATTTCGAGTACGTTCCAGGGGGTAGGCGCGGTTTGGAGAATTAGGGTTGGTCGTCATAATACTGGCCTTCTCTATCTCTAAAACAGATGTAGACATACCGGTTTACCACCTGAAGTGCGCAAAGGCTCGGTTGGCCTGCGCCATTTTATGCGTGTCATCACGCTTCTTGATCGCGTTCCCCTGACCCAGCGCGGCGTCTTTTATCTCCGTTGCCAGATTATCCACCATGGTCCCTCGGCGGTTCTTTGCAAAATTAACAATCCATCGCATGGCCAGTGAGACCTGTCGCTCCTGCGGCACTTCGACCGGGACTTGGTAAGTTGCGCCACCCACTCGCCGGGATTTCACTTCCAAACGTGGCTTGGCGTTTTCCAAGGCCTTGTGCAGCGTATCGAGTGGATCGACAGAATCCGAACCTTCCCGACTCCTTTCAATTGCCTCATAAACAATCCGCTCGGCAACAGATTTCTTGCCGCTCCGCATGACAGTACTGATCAGACGCGCCACCACCGGGCTGCCGTATCTGCTGTCTACTGATTCAATCTTATGAATGACTCTGCGACGACGTGACATAAGTTTCCTTCGCCACGGAAACGGGTCTCAGACCCATCTCCGCTGAATGTTACATCTTCTTCGCCTTGCCGGCTCCGGCCGCTTCCGTTCCCTCCTTCGGACGTTTCGCTCCATATTTCGACCGGCTGCGGCGACGACCATCTACGCCGAGGCTGTCCAGGGTTCCCCGGACGACGTGATAACGAACACCAGGCAAATCTTTGACACGACCGCCGCGAACCATCACGATCGAGTGCTCCTGCAGATTGTGACCTTCGCCAGGGATGTAGGCGATGACTTCGTAGCCGTTCGTCAAACGAACCTTGGCTACCTTCCGCAAAGCCGAGTTCGGCTTTTTCGGCGTACGCGTCATCACCTGCACGCAGACTCCCCGTCGCTGCGGACAGTCGGCGAGGGCTGGTGATTTTGATTTCACCGCCATCTTCCGGCGACCCTTTCTTACGAGCTGGTTAATCGTTGGCATTTAACAAAATCCGGTTTAGTCCCAATCGTTCGGAGATTAAAAAAGCCGCTCTGGCAGCATCACCCTCATTTCCGCCAGACGCGAGGGAGCGTGGACTATATTAGTTTTCCTATTCCGCGCAAGAGATTTTTCCTGAAAGCCAATGCCAGAATCCCCTGGGAAATGGACGAAAAGATTAGCACAGATTTCGCGAGTTTCACTATATAAAATCAAAGCGAAGCGCCCTTACCCTGCAGAGGGGCGCGTCCCCACCGGGCGGGACGGTAGCACTGGCTGGCAAACGGGCTCGCTTCATGCTATTCTACAGGCCGTGGCGGGCGATCGCTGGCTTGACACCCGTTTTGCCAGAGGAAAGTCCGAACACCGGAAGGCGGCATGCCTCGTGAAATCGAGGGCGCTCGAGATGCAAATCCCGGGCGACGGAGAGTGTCACAGAAAATACACCGCCCAGCACTACCTTCGCGCCATTGAATGGACCGGGAGGGCACTCGAGTCAAAATGGCGCAAAGGTGGTGCTGGGTAAGGGTGAAAAGGCGGGGTAAGAGCCCACCGGACCTTCGCGTAAGCGTAGCCGCACGAAAAACCCCATGTGGTGCAAGACAAAGCAGAGGGAGGGTTGCCTGCCCCTTCTCCTGCGAGTGCGGGAGGAAACCCTCGGGTCATAGTCGCACCCAGCACCACCCAGCCCCATTTTCAGATCCGGCAGTAAGACCCGCCGAGGTCGGACCTGAAAGTGGGGCTGGGTGGTGCTGGGCACTTGGGAAACCGAGTGAGATAAATGATCGCCATCTCGCGAAAGCGAGAACAGAATTCGGCTTATGCCACAAAAGCGAGGCCCGTCCGGACTTCCCGAAACGGGCCTCGACCGCTTCAGGCTAGCTTATCAATCTTTGTGGCCAGCATGAAATCCAGATCGGTCAACCCCCCCGCGGAATGCGTGGATAACACCAGTTTTACCTTGTTCCATCGGATGTCGATGTCCGGGTGATGGTTCATTCCCTCGGCTTCCTTCGCCAGTCTGTTTACGAATTCAATCGCGGGTTGGAACCCGTCGAATTCGAAGGTGCGTTCGATATTGTTGTCGCCGAGCTTCCATTTTGGGACTTCGTCTAACAGCACCTGAACTGTCTCTGGCTTTAACAACTCCGCCATTGGCTTTCCTTTCTCGTTTTCATTCGATTCAGGCTCCCTCCTGAGATACCCTCTTAACAGCTTGGCATGATTGGAGGGGCGTTGCTTGCAACCCCTTCTCATCGTACGGAATCGTTCGCGACTTGAATGGTTCTCCGGTTTGCGTATGTAACCAGTTCCCGCCTGTCCCTTAAACATAACCCCATAGGCAATGCAAACGAACGGTAAACTATTTAACAATATAGTCGAGACGGTAGGTCGCACTCCTCTGGTCAAGCTGAATCGCATCACCAGAGACGTCGAAGCCACGATCGCGATCAAGTGCGAATTCTTTAATCCACTCGGCAGTGTGAAGGACAGGATTGGCATGTCCATGATCGAAGCAGCTGAACAAGAGGGCATCATTAATCTCGATACCGTGATCGTCGAGCCCACCAGCGGAAACACCGGGATTGCCCTGGCGTTTGTCTGTGCCGCGAAGGGATACAAGCTGATTTTGACGATGCCTGAAACGATGAGTCTGGAACGGCGCACGCTGCTGGCCATGCTGGGTGCCAAATTGATTCTCACACCGGGATCCGAAGGCATGAAAGGCGCTATTGCTCGAGCGGAGGAACTTCTGAAAACGACTCCGAACGCCTGGATGCCTCAGCAGTTCAACAATCCTGCCAACCCTGCGATCCATCAAAAAACGACCGCTGAAGAGATTTGGGCTGATACTGACGGGCAAGTCGACATTCTTGTTTCAGCCGTTGGAACGGGCGGAACGATCACCGGCGTCGCCGAAGTCATCAAAGAGCGGAAGCCGGCCTTCAAAGCAATCGCGGTTGAGCCGAAAGATTCGGCCGTGATTCTACAAACCTTGCGGGGCGAACCGTTGAAGCCTGGTCCGCACAAGATTCAGGGAACCGGAGCCGGCTTTGTTCCGAACAATCTGCATCTGAAAATTGTCGACGAGGTCATCACGGTTTCCAACGAAGATGCGTTGAACATGGCTCGACGTTTGGCCAAAGAAGAAGGCATCCTGGCAGGAATCAGTTCCGGAGCGAACGTTCATGCGGCGCTCCAAGTAGCCAACCGTCCGGAAAACAAAGGTAAACTCATCGTGACAGTCGCATGCTCGACCGGTGAACGCTACCTCAGCACCGCGCTCGCTGACGAAGCCAGAGCCGAGGTCGGCGGTTAGTCATTCTTTTGTCCACTTACTTAGTCCAAATGAGTAGTCAGCCCGCTACCCAGCCATCGCACCCGGTTTCCAGTTTCGATCCCGAGATTTTCTGGGCGCTTCATAAACAAAAAATCCTTATTGGCGCGATTGTCTTGACCGCAGCCCTGCTTGGCGGCGGTGCCTATTTCGGATTCCAGGCAATACAGACTCAGAAAGCCGAAGCAGCCTACGCCGCGGCTGATTCGGTCGAACGATGGCAGGCTGTGATTCGCCGGTTTCCCAACGCGATAGCGGCCGGTAACTCTTACCTGAGAATCGCGGCGAAGCTGAGGGACGAAGCCAAATACCGGGAATCCGATAGCGCTTACGACTCATTTATCCACCGATATCCGAAACATCCTTTACTGATCGATGGTTACATGGGGCTGGCCGCGAACGCGGAACTGGAGAAACTTCCGGCCAAAGCACTGGAGTATTACAAGGATGTGACAACTCAATTTGGCAATTCCTATCAGGCACCGATGGCACTATTCCATCAGGCTCGGCTGACCGAGGCAAAAGGTCAGTTTAAGGAAGCGCAGCAATTATTTGAAAGTGTCGTGCAGCGCTACCCGGACAGCATCGCGGCCGGCATCGCGGGACGCGAGGCCGGCAGATTAGCAGACAAGCTTTCCCAGCAAATCCCAAAGCCGAAAGCGGAAAAAACGGCCTCACCATCGCCAACGGCTTCGGCCGCGAAATTGCCTGAGCCATAGATCTTTTGGATTATGCAGGAACCAACCTGAAATCCGCGCCCAGGTCGGGTTCTCTTCGCGATTCCGGCGGACGACTCGGCGCCTCAAGCAATTCGCCCTGTGTCATCTCGACATTCCCGATAGAAAGTTCGCCGAAAAACTCGCCCCCTTTCTCGACCGAGAATCCGCGACCAAACACCGCACCGGTCAGGCGGCCGGTTTTCTGAATCACTACTTTGCCGGTGGATATGATTCGCGCCGAAATAATTCCCTCGATGTTGACCAATTCTGCCCGGATCGGGCGAACAAATTCCGCCTCGCATTTCTTATCGATGTGGACGGTCTTGGCCTCGATGCTGCCGCTGAGCTTGCCCTTCAGCTTAATGTGGACGTCGCCGCTGCAAATCAGGCTTCCACGCATAGATCCCTGGATTTCAGCCGACTCGCAGATCACTCGGTTGCTGTTCAGGTCGCCTTTGCTGGTAATGATCAGGCTACCCCGCGTCCGAATTGAGCGGCTGTAATTACCGATTATCCGGTAGTCCTGGAGATCTATGTATGCGCCGCACTGTGGACAGATAGTCGATGTCGCGTTGCTGGGAACCTCACGCTTTCCGGTGCATTCGAAGCAACGGGCAATAACCGTGCGCTGAACACCGAGAAGTCCTTCCAACTTCTGGAAGACCCCAGGATGTTTCTTTGCCTCCTGCGGCTCACTCGATTTTCGACCTTTACCCAGCTGAATGTAACCGCTGCATTTTCGGCAGTAGGTAGACTTCGCAAGTTCAGGCTCCAACTGAATGTTACCGCAATGAGGACATTGTACTTCGATCCGTCCTTTAGCAGCCACTCAGAACTCCTTAACGTGGAGCACCAACTTTTTGCGGCTCTTCCTTATGCGGGATACCTAAATCTTTGACGATATTCTTATTCGGCGTCACCTCGGACTTGCCGACGAACGTAGCACCCTCCTCGATCACCAGACGAGCCGCCTTCAAGTCTCCGATCAATTGCGAGCGCGAATGCAGCTCGCACCGTTCTTGTACCGTGATGTTGCCGTGTACTTTGCCTTTTACAATCACGGTCTTGCTCTTCACTTCACCGCGAACATCTGCATTCTCGCCAACTGTCAGCACCCCGTCGACGGATGAAATCTCACCTTCAATATTTCCGTCAAAGACGAATTCATTTGCAAACTTAATCGAGCCTTTAATTTCGACGTCCTTCGAGAGGTTGTTCTTATTAGGTATATCTGCCATAACAGGTATTGGTTGTGTTACAATTTTCGGTTCAGCAGCCGGCGGAGTTGGCGAATCCTCCCCTGGTCCAGCGTCTTCCCCAGGTGGCGTTTGTCCTGGCTTTTGGGGGATAAACTTCTTCAGCACGCCCGCAACTATGACGGGGGCCAAAAGCAGTGTCAACGACTTCTATCGTTCTTGTTTCGGGTTTCTGGTTTTTGGCATTTTACATGCGCGCCCTTTTATTTTTCTGATTCCGTGGTTGCTGCCGTTTGCACCCGGTGCAGCGAGAAACCAGAAACCGGAACCCTGAAGCGGGCAGTCACGCTAATGCTTCGGCCGGATAGGTCCAGATTTCACTTAACGTCGGATGATAGTGGGGAATTGAGGCCAGCGTAGCTGCAGTTGCATGGAAATGCATTGCGACGACAATTTCATGGATCAGCTCCGAAGCTTCCGGACCGACCACTGCACCGCCGATGATCTCGCCGCTCTTGGCATCGGTGATCAGTTTGACAAAACCTTCGGTCTCACCCCGAATAATGGACTTTCCGTGATCGTTAAAAGGGTATTTTGCGACCCGAACTTCCAACCTTTGTTCCGCAGCTTCGCGCTCACTGATGCCCGCCACGGCGACCTGAGGCTCCGGGAACATAGCAAACATCTTGAGACGATAATCGATCTTAGCCAGATCTTTGCATTCCAGTAACCGCCCGGCATTCCTGGCAGCCAACTCAGCTTGTTGAATCGCGATGTGCACGATTTCGTAGAGACCGATCACGTCGCCGGCGGCAAAGATATGGGATTGCGACGTCTGGAGGCTGGCGTTGACGACCACCGCGCTTTGTTTGTTTGTCTCGACCCCGGCTTTTTCCAGACCAAGTCCCTGTACGGCGGGCTTACGGCCAAGTGCATAGAAGATTTCGTCTCCATCAGCAACTTGTTCTTCGCCATCCTGTTCGTACCGGACACGCTTACCAGTCGCGGTTCGTTCAACGCGCACCAGCTTAGTCCCGCAGATGACCTTGATTCCACGCTTCCGGAACGCCGAGACCAATGCTTCCGCGACATCTGGATCTGCTTCCTTGATGACCTGCTTGCTCCTTTGCAAGATGGTGACCTCTAAACCGAGTGCGTTATAAAAATGAGCGAACTCGAGCGCTATCGCTCCGCCGCCTAAAATCACCACCGAACGTGGAAAATGATCGGTGTCCAGCGCCGTATCACTATCAAGAAACCCGACCTCGGAAAGCCCTGGCAGCTTTACTACATTGACAACCGACCCGGTCGAAATCAAAAATGTCTTCCCTGCGATCTCTTCTTGGCCCCCGACCCTTAGTTGCACTTGCACGTGGTAGGGATCTCTGAATTCGGCGCGACCCCGCATAAACTCAAACTCTCCGCCGGTCAATTGGCACACTCTGTAATCGGCGAATCCGCCGATTAAATCTCGCTTCCGCTGAATAATGGCCTTCGAATCGAACGCGCTGTGTCCGGCGCTTAACCCAAACTCCGCCGCTCGCCGCAGCGTCAGAAAACGATTTGCAGATTCGATTAGCGTTTTGCTTGGCATACAACCGCGCAGTATGCAAAGCCCTCCAACCTGATCTCCGCCTTCGATACAAACCGTTTTCAACCCTAACCGCGCCGCCGTAGTCGCCGCAAAATAGCCGGCACTGCCTCCACCGATCACCACAAAGTCATAGCTTGCCATCGCACTGGAAAGTTAGCGTGGGTGACAGTTTTTCCAAGGCCTGCCTGAATTCCGGGATCAACTTGACGTCCCACCCACGGATCTTGCCGGGAGCGCGGGCGGACGCCCCATGCACATTCAAGGAGAAGGGAAAAATCCACCAAAACAAGATCCGAAAAGAAGGCCGAGCAACTGGCCCCGAAGCCCAAAATATTGGATAGTGCAGCAGCAGATCCACAACAAGTTGGGCCCGCTGAATGCTTGCAAATCGTTTCCTCCAGCCCTACTATTAGCTCTAAACTCTGTAGTCACCAGGTCTCATCCATGAGTTCAGACCTGTCTCTCGGAAATGTCTGAAAATTCGAATTACGGCGCGGCGCAAATTGACAAACTTGAAGGTTTGGAGGCCGTTCGAAAACGGCCAGGAATGTATATTGGAGATCCCGACGAGCGGGGGCTTCACCACTGCGTATTTGAAGTCTTAGACAACTCGATCGACGAACACCTCGCCGGTTTTTGCTCGAAGATCGATGTGACGATCCACATTGACGGCTCAGCCTCTGTTCGCGACAATGGGCGCGGCATCCCGGTCGAGATGCATCCGAAGTTTCAGATGCCGGCCATCGAACTGGTTCTCACCAACCTCCATGCCGGCGGCAAATTTGGTCAGGGGGCTTACAAGTTCTCCGGAGGCCTGCACGGAGTCGGCGCGAAGTGCGTCAATGCCCTGTCGGAATGGTTCAAGGCTGAGGTGACCCGCAACGGTAAAGTCTATCTGATCGCTTTTTCCCGCGGCAAAACCACACGCAAGCTCGAAGTCATAGGCGAGGTCCAAAACAAAAAGCATTCCGGCACACTCATCACGTTTTTGCCGGACCCCGAAATATTTACTATCACGACGGAGTTCAAATTTGAGATCCTGGCAACCCGGCTGCGCGAGCTCGCCTTTCTTAACAAAGGTTTGGAGATTCATCTGACCGATGAGCGCACAGAACCGCACCGGAGAGAGATCTTCGTTTATAGCGAGGGGATACGGGAGTACGTCAAGGAACTGGGTGAGACCAAACAGCTCATTCATCCCGAACCGATCGTCATAGGCGGGATGCGAGAGTTCCAGGTCGACGACAAAATGGAGGTTTGTTACGTCGACATCGTTCTCCAATACACCGACGCCTACTCCGAGTATATCCAGTGCTTTGCCAATTCCATCGCGAATAGCGATGGCGGAATGCATCTGGAGGGCTTCAAGACTGGGCTGACCAACGCCATCAAGAATCATGCGAAGGCCAACAATCTGGTGAAGGAGAAAGATCCTGATCTCACCGGAGACGATCTGCGAGAAGGGCTGGTCTGCGTATTGAGCGTTAAGCTGACTAATCCGCGGTTCAGCTCCCAGACAAAGGGGAAGCTGGTCAACAACGAGATCAAGCCGGTTGTTCAATCTGTCATCTATGAGGGACTGAGCCGGTTTTGCGAAGAAAATCCGAGTATCGCAAAAAAGGTTATCGACAAGTGCCTGATGGCTGCGCGCGCGCGCGAAGCAGCCAGAAAAGCGAGGGAGGCGGTGCGAAAGACCGCACTTACGGGTGGCGGTCTGCCTGGTAAACTCGCGGACTGTTCCGAACGCGATGCCGCCCTTACCGAGCTCTACATTGTGGAAGGCGACTCCGCCGGCGGCTCTGCTAAACAGGGACGTGACCGCCGGTTCCAGGCCATTCTTCCAATCCGCGGCAAGCTCTTAAATGTCGAGAAGGCCCGCTTGGACAAGGTGCTGCAGAACCAGGAAATTCAGACGATGATCACCGCCATCGGCACCGGGATCGGAGAGGGAGACGGCGAAGGGTCTTTCAACCTCGACAAGCTCCGCTACGGCCGGATTATCATCATGACCGATGCCGACGTGGACGGTTCCCACATCCGCACGCTTCTACTCACCTTCTTCTATCGCCAGATGCCGGAACTCGTCCGACGCGGTCACATCTACATCGCGCAACCGCCGCTCTATCAGATAAAAAGGAAAAAGCGGGAAGAGTACGTCGACGACGACTCCCAGCTGAACAAGATACTCATTTCCTTGGGAGCTGAGGAGGTCCAACTGAAGCACTTGGCAGACGGCCGCCAGTTCACGAAGGAACAGCTCGGGGAAGTTCTCGATTTGCTCGAAAGATTGTCCAAGCTCAGTGACTCAATTCGACGCCACGGCGGAGACTTCGAAGAGTATCTATCTCACCGGCATCCGGATTCTGGAACGCTTCCTGAGTACCTCGTGAAAGTCCGGGAGGGAAACAACGAGTACGTCAAATATTTCCACGACGAGAGTGCGCTACGGGATTTTGCCGCTCAAAACCTTGATCTCAATCTCTACGAGGAAGAGGCTGCCGGCGACGATGGCGACAGTCCGCCGCCAACCGCCGCTTCCGCTGCCAACAGCAACGGGAGCGCCACGGTGGCTCCGCATTTGCGACGCCGGGCGCGACGGGTCGAGCTTCACGAGTCGAATGCGGTCGCGAAGGTTTTTCAGGAACTCGAAAAACGCGGGATGACGATTGATCATTATTCTGCCAGCGACGAGCCGATCGTTGAACTAATCGAGGGAGAAGGGGACCGGATGAGCGTGACCCCGCTTTTCTCGATTCCGAAGATTCTCGAGGCGATAAAGGAAATTGGCCGCCGGGGAGTTCAAATCAAACGGTTCAAAGGTCTCGGTGAAATGAACGCAAAGGAGTTGTTCGCCACCACCATGGACCCGGTTCGCCGCAAACTTCTGCGGGTCGACTTGAATGAGAATAACGCCGGCGAGGCCGACAAGATGTTTACTATTTTGATGGGCGACGTGGTCGAACCACGCCGCGCTTTCATCGAAGACAACGCACTCAACGTCAGAAACCTGGACGTATAACGGGTTTTGAGTTTTGAGTTTTGGGTTTTGAGTTTTGAGTTTTGGGTCTTCCGGATTCCAAGTTAAGTGCAGCGGTAAGCCGCTTTGCTTACGGTTTCGAGCAGGTCGTAGCCCATAATGAGCTCGTTGCTCCTCCCAGGAGATGATTTTGCACGCTAGGCCCCAACCCAAAACTCAAAACTCAAAACCCAAAACTCAAAACCCAAAGCCGGCCGCCCGATGCCAATTCATCCAAATGAAAAAGTCGAACCCGTAAACGTCGCGGAAGAGATGTCGAAGTCGTTTCTCGACTACTCGATGTCGGTCATTATTTCGCGCGCGCTGCCGGACGCTAGAGACGGATTGAAGCCTTCGCAAAGGCGCATTCTCTACGCGATGAACGGACTCGGCCTTCTGCCGAATCGGAAACATAGCAAGTGCGCCAAGATCGTGGGCGAAACGATGGGTAACTATCACCCGCATGGTGACATGGCCATCTACCCTACCCTTGTGCATATGGCACAACAGTGGGCAATGCGAGAGATCCTCATCGAAGGCCAGGGAAACTTCGGCTCCATGGACGGTGACCCACCGGCATCAATGCGTTACACCGAGGCACGACTGACCCCTCTCGGCGCCGTCCTCATGGAGGATATGGAAAGGGATACGGTTGACTTCGTTCCGAACTATGACGATACGACGACCGAGCCGACTGTCTTTCCGGCCGCCTTTCCTAATCTGCTGGTCAACGGCGGGACCGGTATTGCCGTCGGCATGGCCACCAACATTCCGCCCCATAACCTCAGTGAGGTCGTGGACGGCATTTGCGCGCTGATAGATGATCCAGACCTTGGCACCGATCGATTGTTGGGCCTGATCAAGGGCCCCGATTTTCCGACCAGATGCACAATTTATGGCACTAGCGGGATCCGGCAATACTTCGAAACCGGCCGGGGTAGCCTGAAGGTCCGCGGCAAAGCCACGATCGAAGAAACAAGGAACGGACGCGAACAGATCCTGATCACTGAGATTCCATTCAACGTCAATCGCGCCGAACTGATCAAACGCATTGCAGGGCTCATTCAGGAAAAGGTTATTACCGATATCAGCGATGTACGAGATCTCTCCGACGAAAATACGCGCATCGAGTTGGAACTGAAGCGGGACGCCAACGCGAAGGTCGTTCTGAACAATCTCTATATGCACACCGCAATGGAGAGCTCGTTTGCCGTAAACATGCTCGCCATCGACCATGGCCGGCCTAAGCTGCTGTCACTCAAAGAAGCGCTCCTTTGCTATATTGAACATCGGCGGGATGTCGTTCTGCGCCGTACCCGATATCTCCTCCGCCAGGCCGAGGCCAGAGCCGAAACGCTCGAAGGCTATCTGATCGCTCTAGCCAACCTTGACGATTTTATCGAAATCATTCGCGGCTCCGCCAATCGTGAAGAAGCAAAGATCAAACTTCTCGCCTATGAATTTGGTCGCGAGACGGTCGAGCATATCGGCGTTCGGATCCGAAGCGAAACCAGGTTGATCGACGGACGGTATATTTTCAGCGAACATCAGGCGGAGCAGATCCTGGAATTGCGCCTCTACCAACTGACCGGCCTCGAACGCGAGAAAATCATCAGCGAGTACACCGAGATCATCCGAAAAATTGATGATCTGCTTGACATTTTGAGACGTGCAGACCGGGTGATGTCCATCATCAAGGAAGAACTCTGGCGAATAAAGGATAAATACGGATCCGAACGACTCACCGAGATTCTCCCTGACCAGGGCGAAATAGACATCGAGGATCTCATAGCCAAAGAGGGGTGCATTATTACTATTACCCACGGGGGCTACCTCAAACGGACTGCCGAGAGTGAATTCCGGGCCCAGCGGCGCGGCGGACGCGGTGTAATCGGGATGAGCACTCACGAAGCCCAGATGGCGGGAGATCAGGGAGATTTCGTTGAACACCTGTTCACGGCCAGTACCCATGATTCTCTGATGTTCTTCACGCAGACGGGCCGGTGCTACGTGGAAAAAGTCTATGAGATCCCCGAAATGAGTCGTGCTTCCAAGGGCCGCTCCATTGCGAATCTGCTGGAGCTGCGGCCCGAAGAAAAGATTGCTGCCACGCTCCGAATCGAAGCTATGGACCAAAATGGTGATTCAGAAGGTGTTGGCGGCACCTGGAATTCGGCCCTGCATATCATGTTTGCAACGCGGTCCGGTATCGTCAAAAAGACGAACTTGGCCGACTTCAGCAATGTCCGCAAGGGCGGGATCATCGCGATTCAGATTGAGCCAGGGGATGAACTAATCGACGCACTTCTTACTAATGGGTCGGATGAAGTGGTGCTGATTACACGGCGTGGCATCAGTATCCGATTTCACGAAGCCGAGGCCCGGGATATGGGACGGAATGCGGTCGGGGTCTGGGGTATTCGGCCGGAAGATGGGGATGAAGTCGTCGCAATTGCCAAGGTCATTCCGGACGCTCAACTGCTCGTGGCTGGCTCAAACGGCATTGGGAAACGCACGGGCTTCGAAGAATATCGGGTCCAATCTCGTGGCGGGAAGGGCATCATCACGATGAAGACCGGCGAGCGTACGGGCAACGTCGTCGGTGCATTAACTGTCCGTGATTCCGACCAGTTAATGTTGATCACTACGGGCGGCCAAATGGTCCGAATCCGAGTCAGCGAAGTGCGCGAAGCCGGCCGGAATACCATGGGTGTGAAGCTCATGGACCTTCGAGAAGGCGAAACTCTCCAGGACATCGCACCGGTTGTCTCCCAAGAGGACATTGAGCAGAGCGCGGATACGTGAGCGCCGCTCGTTCCCGACTCCGCCCCTGTCCCGCGTCTGCGGAACGACGGCGGCCGTCGTAGCAGCCACCGTGGAACAGCTTCAGGATCCCTGAGCCTGGAGCGGAGATAGAGATACATCCGGATTTAGGTTATTGAACGATCTGTAAAGAAGTCATCGAAAACGTTACCAGAGCCGAGATCAGCGTTGAGGAGGGCACTGCGAAGACAGAGCATGCACGGCAATTTTAAAGAAACTCGACCTTCAACTGATGGCAGAGCTGGTTTCCCAAAAACGGTGAATTTCCGCTTCCGAAAGCGCATCCGCATATCCCCCAGCCTCTGGACGGACCTCGCCAAGCGCGGCGGCTCGCTCAGGATCGGAGACGAGAAGCGGAACACCAGCAGCCCGGCTCGCGCACCGCACGGCGCCATCAAACCCTTGCATGTCGTGTCGGTGATCATAATTTCTCTCCTGATTATCTGGGCGCTGTCGAGCGCGCACTAAGAACTCTTTTGCTTCAGAAAGGTTCTCCTGAGGTGCGCCCGCTCGAGACGGTACGCAACCATGCTGCCAAAACTGCGCCGCGTGAAAGGTTCGCAAAGGGAACACATCCAGGGCGCTGACCTTGCGCGAACTATAGGCAGAGTAAAACTATGGGGGCCGGTGTGCTGAGCGTGCGAGGTCCGCAGGCTGGCCGTGTTTGAATGGATGCAGGCGACCCAAGACCAAATCATCACCGCGTTAGGCACGACAGTGAATCAGAAGGACGTGTACAAAGTTTTAAGGCGATGGACTCCCTTGGAAGAAATGAAAAAATCAATGATCGCCCTGGTTGGCCTCATCTCGATAGGTAGCGGAATTTTTCAGCAAAGCAGGGCCGGCACTTTAAATGGCGTTTTGATCAGTGGCAGCATGTACTTTGACGGAGGACATACAATCAGTGGCGACCAAAGCGTCATCGTCATGAGCTTAGGTACCGACCCGGAATCGCCCTGCGAGTTTCATTTTCCCGGTGACGACAGGTCCTACTGGACCTTGAGCAAATACATCACCGCGCCCACTCCGACCCCCGCGCCGACTCCCAGCACGAATTCTACGCCAGCTCCGGCAGCGGCTGCTCCAACACCTCAACCGGTGCAGGAGCAGTACAACGACCACGCTGTCGTCGCGCAGCCTACGCCGCCGCTAAAGCGCCGGCACGCGATCAAGGAAGGCGAGCCCGATGAGGATGGCAAGATCTGGCACCGCGATGCCGAGGGGCACCTCAAATGGCTACCGGCTAACAAAGCACGCCGGGATGAGAAAGTGCCTCTCGGCGAATCGTCTGGCGCATCCGTACCCACAAATGACGGCAATTAATGATTTCGCAATCGGCTCATTGGGATCGGCTATGGCCTGAACCGCAATCGATTTGTTCCGCAGCTGAGCCACTGTTGTAATCCCTGACTCCTTTGTTACGATGATCTTCTGCACGTTGAACAGTTCCGCTCTCATGGAGGCACTCGTAGATGGCTACTAACTCTCTGACAAATGAATTTTAATTAGCGATGTCTTCGAAGTTAACTCCGTCGTTTACCAACAATTCTTCCTACAACATCCCAATTTAAACAGGCAACTGATAACTGTGCCCTAATCATATTATTCGCGTCTGCGCAATGCTGGGCTTCTGCCTAGCGTCGCCCAATATCCACGCCGTCCACTCCTTTAGTTTGCAGTGGGCTGGAATCCGGAAGACGCGACAGCATCGGCGCGGTCGATTTGCCTTAAAATTTAGTGACCGACACCGCCAGACTCCCCCCTCTCAAGATGGTCAACCATCCGTTGGACAACCTCCAGATAATTCTTCTTGAAGGCACGGACAGCCTCGTCAACTTTGCCCTTCCGATAATATTCTATGAGCACCTCTCGTTGTCGGGGCCTTGTCGCCGGATCTGGGAAGAGCTTGAGGGATAACGGGTAATAGCGAGTGGTTCGGTCGTCCAGTCGCTCGAAATTTCCCACCGTAACTACTCGTTTCACTACTAGTCGATCCGTATTGCGGCGGAGTTTCTGCCGGCGCGCCGACTTGCCAATCCCGCTTTCCTTTCTTAATATCGCGGCCGCGCCAAATTCCCGGATCAACGATTCCACCAGCATGAAGCACCGTGGCCAAAAATACGATCAC
>JAFAMB010000028.1 GCA_019233825.1 Verrucomicrobiota bacterium
GACCGCGGTGATGCGTAAACTGCTCATCTGCCTCAACGCCCTGCTACGCCAGCAACTGGAGCACAAGGGCTCCCCAGACGCCCAGCCAGTATACAACAAAGTCTGAACAAGTAATTGACGTTGAGCTCCACCCTAGCTCAAAGTCTCCAGGTCGCACCGGAGGATAGAGCACTGCGGGGACGCACCTCGAGCGCCGATGCGGCCTTGCAGAGGGCAGCTGGTGGCCGGCCCGCGGCCTACCAGCCCCAGGCTGGTGCTGCCGGTGCAAGCCCAAAGCGAAAAATCCCAGGGGGTTCGGGGGAAAGCGTCCCCCGATTCCTCCAGTAACACGCATACCCCTCAGCGCAGTCTTCAAAACACAGTTGCTATCCCGCTCGGCAGCACATCCACCTCGTCAGGAACGTGTACGCCCGGTGCGCGCAGAGGCACATCTCAAGAATGGGGCACCTGAATAGCGATGACCGTTTACTTCTTCACTTGCGAAACTGATCACGTTGGTATTTGAAAGTAAGCCAATTCTAACGGCCGGAGCGACGTTTCATGCAAAAACCAGTTCACAACATTCATTTCTTAGGGGTATGCGGAACGGCTATGGGCTCTGTGGCGGCAGCTCTCCGGGAATTGGGTTTCATCGTCACTGGATCAGACGATAATGTTTATCCCCCCATGTCAACTTTCCTGGCCGCAAAAGGGATTGAAATCTCGCGCGGTTACAGCCCGGCGAACATCCCATCGGAAACAGACCTGGTCGTTGTCGGAAATGCCCTCTGCCGCGGGAACCCTGAACTGGAAGCCGTGCTCAACCGCAGGCTCCTTTATCGCTCGCTTCCGGAGACCCTCAAGGATTTCTTTCTCCAAGGCAAAACCAATATTGTCGTTTCGGGGACACACGGCAAAACAACCACGACCTCGCTCGTCACCTGGCTCTTCCGCGAAGCCGGCTGCGACCCGAGTTTTTTGATCGGTGGAATCGCCAGGGATTTGGGCCGAGGCGCGGCCTTTTGTGACTCGAACTATTTCATTCTTGAGGGAGACGAGTACGATACCGCGTTCTTCGACAAACGCTCCAAATTCCTTCATTACCTTCCAGAGACCGTCATCATCAATAACATCGAGTTTGACCACGCTGACATCTTTGCCAATCTCGATGAGATCAAACTCAGCTTCCGGCGTCTGGTGAACATTGTGCCCAGCGCAGGATATATTTTCATTAACGCGGACGATCCGAACTGCGCAGAAGTTGTGACCGGATCGCTGACGCGAATATTCACCGTAGGTTTCAATGAAAAAGCCACTCACCAGATCACTGACGTTCGCCACAACGGCGCCGGATCGGAGTTCGCCATGGCTGGCCATCGCTTTCGCCTATCCCTGATTGGGGAATTTAATGTCCGCAACGCGGCGATGGCTGTTGCGGTCGGACTTGCCTATGGACTTCCGGTGGAAATCATCCAACGTGCGCTGGCGTCTTTTACCGGTGTCGCTCGCCGTCAGGAACTCCGCGGTGAGGTCAACGGAATCAAGGTGATCGATGACTTTGGCCACCATCCGACGGCGATCCGAGAAACACTCTTTGCGTTGCGGCATCGGTATCCGGGACGTAAGATCTGGGCTATCTTCGAACCACGGTCAAACACGACACGGCGTGCCATTTTTCAACGTGCGCTCCCGGAGGCACTGAAACTTGCGGATGGCGTTATCGTGGCCGGGGTCGCGCATCTGGATCAATTGCCGGCCGGCGATCGTTTGGATCCCGAGCGAGTTGTTCAATCGATCCAGGAATGCGGTATCCCGGCGTTTTACGAACCGTGTGTAAATGACATCCTGCATCGCGTGAAGCCGTTGGCCAGAACGGGCGATGTGATTGTTGTCTTCAGCAATGGCGGCTTCGAGGGTATTCACCAGCGTTTACTGACGGAGTTGGCGGCTGCATGAACTTCGATTTCCAAGGCCATCGAGTCCACGATTTCCGTTTCCTGAGTAAACGATGGCAATTGCTGGCCCGGAAGGCTCGATTGCATGGCCTGGTTTACAGCACGGCCGATGAATTTGAATTGCTCTGTTTCAAGTCGCCCGCCCTACAAAGCTCGGGCGGTATCTATCTGTCCGCGGGAATACACGGTGACGAACCTGCCGCGACCGAGGGACTTTACCAATGGGCGGAACTCCATCGCACGATCCTGCATGAAATTCCCGCCATGATATTCCCGTGCTTAAATCCCTGGGGCTTGATACACAATCGTCGAACGGATTCCGAGAACCGCGATTTGAACCGTTGTTATCATGTGGACAACATCCCGCAGATAAAAGCGCAAAAAGAGTTGATGCGAGACCACAAATTCCGGCTGGCAATGTGTCTCCACGAGGATTACGACGCGCAGGGAGTGTACTTGTACGAGCTACGCCAAAAGCTCACGACTTTTGGCCGAGAACTCCTCGCTGCGGCCGGGTATTATGTACCGATCGATGCGCGGCGGACAATTGAAGGTCGTCGCGCCGAACAGGGTTGGATTGCCCGGAGAATAAACCTGAAAAAATTTCCGTTCATCGCCGAGGCGATTTATCTGGGATTCAACCACAGCGAACGAACGATAACGGCGGAGACTCCTTCCGAATACGACCTGGGCCCGAGAATTCAAGCACATGTCGCGATGATTCAGCGGGCTATTGAATTGAGTTTTTGGTCTGGCAGCCTTGCGGGGCGCTGAGTCCCACAGCTCGGACGGAGCCTTGCCCTACCGAGCCTCGCGCTACCAAGCCTTAACCGACAGGGCGGACTAGCCTCCGACCGAGCCGTCTCCGCCGGGCTTGGTCATCTCGACCGGGTCCAATGCGCGCTTTAAGTCAGCTTCGGGCAGAACGCGTTTTTCCTGGCAGATCTCACGGACCGTCTTGCCAGTCTTAGCGCTCTCTTTGGCGATTTCAGCGGCGCGATCATATCCGATAATCGGTGCCAGGCTGGTCACCATGGCCATGCTGTATTCAACCAACTCGTTACAACGCTTGCGATTCGCGGTGATCCCGCTCACACATTTGTCCTGCAACGCTCGAACTACGTTGGCCAGCAAGCGGATACTCTCCAGAATGTTATACGCCATCACCGGCATCATCACATTTAGTTCGAGATTCCCGTTTGCTCCGGCCCAGCAAACGGCGGTGTCGTTGCCAAAAACCTGCGCAGAAACCTGCATGACCGATTCACATATCACCGGGTTAACCTTACCTGGCATGATCGAACTGCCCGGCTGAATCGCGGGAAGTTGAATCTCGCCGATGCCGCAACGGGGACCACTGCTCAGCCATCGAATGTCATTGGCGATCTTGAACAGGCTGACCGCGATCGTGCGTAGCTCACCGCTTGCCTCCACCAAACCGTCTTTCGCCGCTTGTGCTTCAAAATGGTTGCGAGCCTCGCGAAAGGCTACGCCGGTACGGTTCCAGAGATATCCCATCACCCGGCCCGAGAACTCCGGGTGGCTATTCAATCCAGTTCCCACCGCCGTTCCACCCAGCGCGAGCTCTTCTACGGCGGCGATAGCGTTGCCCGCGCGAAGCCTACCGTGCTCGATCTGTTTCGCATATCCGCTGAACTCCTGGCCCAGCCGGACCGGAGTAGCGTCCATCAGGTGGGTTCGCCCGATCTTAATGACGTCCCAGAACTCCTGCGTTTTTGCTTCGAGGCCATGCTGGAGATGTTCAAGGGCGGTCATCAGGTCGTTCCTGATCGATTCACCTACTGCGATGTGGATGGCCGACGGAATGACGTCGTTGCTGGACTGGCCCATATTGACATGATCGTTGGGGTGGACCGGATCCTTTGACCCGATCGGCTTGCCGGCTAGTTGACTCACGCGATTGGCAATCACCTCGTTCGCGTTCATGTTCGTGCTGGTGCCAGAACCGGTTTGAAAGATATCTATGGGAAAATGCCCGTCCAGAGTTCCGACGACGACCTCCTCTGCCGCCTGAACGATGAGCCGGGTTCGCTCTTCATCGAGTCGCCCCAGATCCCGATTTGCCTGTGCCGCGGCCCACTTAATAAGTCCGAGAGCACGAATGAATGGACGACCGAACCGATAACCGCTCACCGGGAAGTTCAGGACGGCTCGCTGGGTCGTTGCGCCGTAAAGCGCGTCGGAGGGCACCTCCATGATGCCCATCGAATCTTTTTCGGAACGTGTTTGCATAGTAGCGATTAGCTATTGATCCGCCCGCCTTAAAAATGAAAGCCAATTCTGTTGGTAGGGTCGCGCTCCCGCGCGACCGGGGTTGCCCGCGTAACACGCTCTCGCATCGATTCGACGCCGGTCGCGCGGGAGCGGTGGTAAAAGAGAACAGTGCTGGCTCGAGTGAGCCAGCACCTCTTCAACGGTTCTGGAGACCGGGGAGGAGAGCGCGGACGAGACTGCCGCGCCCCATGGAGCCAGTCAGTCGGTTGGTAGCTTAGTCCGTCCGCGCCTGTTCTTTTCTGGTTGAACTCGAACAGTTGGCCTGAGTCGGACCGTTCCGTTGTGGATGTGGATTTGGCGTTCACAGCGACTCCCACCGACGCCGGCCCCCGATGAGCTCAGCCGCCATCTCACCGAGCTGTTGCAGCGTCGCGATGAACTGATCAGCAACCGAGGGGCGGAGCAAAACCGCCTCGCGCAGTGCCGCCATGGGCTGATCAAGAAGCAGATCGGCCGCTTGATCGCTCAATTGACTGAGCAGATTAAGCAGCTCATCTGCCTCAACGCCCTGCTACCCCAGCAACTGGAGCACAAGGGCCCCCCAGAGGCCCAGCCAGTATACAACAAAGTCTGAACAAGTAATTGACGTTGAGCTCCACCCAGCGCAAAGTCTCCAGGTCGCACCCAATAACACGCATGCCCCTCAGCGCAGTCTTCAAAACACAGTTGCTACCAACGGGCAACCCCGGTCGCGCGGGAGCGCGACCCTACCGCTTGACGCGCTGGACTTCTTTTTATAAGAGTTATACATTGGCTTTTAACATCCTTATCTGCTTCATCTGTGAGCGAAACTCCTAATCACAATCTTCTCACCGTAAAAGAAACAGCCGAGTATTTACGGATACCTCTCCCCACGGTCTATTACCTTGTCCAGCGAGGACAGATTCCCGCGATTCAAATCGGCGGGCGGTGGAGAATTAAAAAATCTTCACTGGATCGAGATATTCTTCACCAGGACAAACAGGGCCAGCCGACCGTTTTGGTGGTTGATGATGATCCCAGCCTCCAAGAGTTGTTTAAGACGTTTTTGAAAAAGATCGGATTCAGTCGGGTGGTTGTGGGAACAGCCAAGGATGCTGTCACCAGCCTGCGAAAACAAAAGTTCGATCTGATGTTCCTGGACCTCCAATTACCGGATGCGCCCGGAGATCAGGTGTATAAAACCGCGAAGCAGATTGATCCGGATCTGAATGTTATCGTAATCACCGGTTATCCTGACAGCGAAGTGCTCGACAGGATCCTGCAGGTAAGTCCAGTCACGGTTCTGAAGAAGCCGCTTAAGATCGAGCAGTTAAACCAGACGGTGAAGATTCTCGGCCATTCCACGTCAAGAGTAGAACCGTAGTGCGGCCCCGCCGCACTCATAATCGTCCTTGTGGTAGCTCCGAAGTTATTCATAAGCTGGGACCAAAACTCCCTGGATCTTTGGTCATAGGTGCAAAAGCGCCGGGGAAAGGTGTTGCCGCCTTTAGATAGAGGCTGGAAGCCTATGCTACAATGACAGGCTGGAAGCCTATGCTACAGGACAGGCTGGAAGCCTATGCTACAATGACAGACTCGAAGCCTGTGCTGCAAGCACTTGCATTGCGAATTTGTCGCTGCGTGCCATCAGCCGCTGGCATAGGTTCCTGAATCTGCCCGATGATCAGCAGGGAGGCGCTCCCGGCGCGTCCTGGCGAGGCTGACTACTGTTTCGGGTGAGTTTCGCGATCAAGTTCTTCGGCAACCCGGTGTTCCAACTTGCCCACCTCACTCGGATCACGCTTCGCAATGAGATCCAGTTCGACAGCTAACTCCTCCAGCTCTTCGCCGCCGGCCATCATCTGCAACAATTTTTCTCGAGTCAATTCCGCCTTTTTGAAGGTTCCGTAACTGCTACCACGGTTGAGCACCGTGAACGTATCGCCGACCGCCCAGGCATGGTGAACGTTGTGCGTGATAAATATCACGCCGATTCCTTTCGTCTTCGCCTGAACAATGTATTTCAAGACAACGGCTGCTTCCTTCACCCCAAGCGCTGATGTGGGTTCATCCAGGATAAGAACGCGCGCTCCGAAATAAACCGCGCGCGCTATGGCTACGGCCTGGCGCTCGCCACCCGACAATGTGCCAACCGCCTGATCCGGATCCCGAATCTCAATTCCGATCTTGTTCAATTCTTCATTCGTGATTTTGCTCGCTTTCCCGGAGTCGAATACCTCGACTGGCCCCAGGGCTTTCTTTGGCTCTCTCCCGAGAAAAAAGTTTCGGGTGATGCTCATTAAGGGTAGCATAGCCAAGTCTTGAAATACCGTTGCGATCCCCATATCAAGCGCCTCTCTGGGAGAGCTTAATTCGACCGGCTTCCCGTCGAACTCGTATTGGCCCTGCGTCGGTTTGTGAACGCCTGAGAGGATTTTGATCAGAGTCGATTTCCCTGCTCCGTTGTCGCCCAGGAGACAATGCACTTCGCCAGCATCAATCTTTATCGAGATACCCCGCAGTGCGTTCACCCGGCCAAATGATTTGGTCACGTCTTTGAGCTCAATAATCGCCATTGTTTGTGCTCCGCTTCGTGATTTTCTGCTATCGGCTGCGCAGCGCCTGGTACCGCAGGTAATTGTTTAATAACACTGCGGCCAGTAACATGGCGCCCAAGACTGCTTTGTACCAGTTTGTGTCAATATTCGTATAAAAAATGCCCTGCTGCACCATACCAAGAATTAATGCTCCCACCGTCGCACCCAACACGGAACCGTAACCGCCTGTTAGCAAGTTCCCACCGATGACGGCTGCTGCGATGGCCTCCAGTTCCGCCAGTTCGCCGCGAAGAACATCAGTAGATCCGGTGTCGATCACCTGTATGGTCGCCAACAACGTAGCCGTTGCCGCCGTTAGCATGAACAGGCTGATCTTTACCCGCGCGACGGGCACGCCAACATTGCGCGCGGCCAGCGCATCGCCGCCCGCTGCGAAGATCCAGTTACCATATGGAGTACGGAACAGAACCCAGCCTAGTACCAGGGTCAGACCCGCCCACCACCAGATCGAGATTTTCAAACCCAGTGGCGCTCCGCTGAATATCGCAACCAGCGGATCACCGCTCAGAAAAGCTCCCATACCTGACGCGCGGGTGTAATTCAACAAGGCAATTGTCAGACCGAAGGTAAAACCGCGCAGCAAATAGAGTGACGCCAAAGTGATGATGAAAGAAGGCAGACGGGTTCGAACAACTAACCACCCGTTAAGATAACCGACCACCAAAGAAAAGGCGAAGGCCACGAGAATCGCCAGCCAGGGCGGCCACCCAAACTTTGTAACCGGTATCGCGATGATCATGCCGGCCGCGCCAATCATCGAACCGATTGACAGGTCAAATTCTCCTGCAATCATGAGCAAAGCAACGGATACGGCCAGGATTCCATGCTCCGCGCCCACTTCGAGATAGTTGACTGTTCCCTGCGTCGTCAGAAACCCGCGCGACCCGGCAACGATCGCAAAAAACACGAAAACGCCGATCGCGGCCGTGACGGCGCCGAGCTCCGGACGCACCAACACCTTTCGTAAAGCTGCCATATTTGACTCCCGGGTAGAGGCGGGAAGCTTTCTTCCCGCCCGCCGCACGAAACGCGCTTACCGGATTCCCTTTTTGCTCAAGTCAATGACCTGTTTTGCATTTTCCGGGGTCACAAAACCGGGACCGGTTGGCACAGAATTTGTCGCTATCAGCAAGCCGTATTTGATATAATTATTCAAAAACACGACCGGCAAATAGCCCTGCAGGAATTGCTGCTGATCGATCGCAAATTCCATCTCGTTTTTTTCAAGGGCCTGCAGAACCGTCGGTGAGAGGTCAAAGGTCCCGAACTTCACCTTGCCCGCCTTCCCCGCCTGCTCCAGAGCTTGTAGAGCGGGCTCAGATCCAGTGGGCCCCAGGGCAAGAATTCCTTCAATGTTGGGATTCTTTTGCAGGTAGCCGGAAAACGCGTTTCGTGACTGTGTAAAATCCATACCCACGGCAAGGATCTCCACATCACCGCCAAGGCCATCTTTGAAGCCTTTGGCGCGCAGGTCAAGAGCGACGTTGCCAACTTCCTGGTTAATACAGACCGCCTTCTTAACGCCCTCCGCTTTCATCCTTTCGCCAGCCCCTTTGCCGGCGACATATTCTTCCTGACCCACGTGCATCAAACAACCAAGTTTCTTTGAGACGTCCGAACCGGAGTTCATGGAAATCACGGGAATACCGGCTTTAACAGCGGCTTGAATCGACTTTCCGAGCGCGTCTGCATCAGGGATCGATACCACCAGGCCATCCGGCTTCGATGCGACTGCGGCGTCGATCAGCTGCGCCATGGCCACCATATCGAATTTTTCCGGCGCTCGGTATTCTACGTCCGCTCCGGTATCTTTTGCCGCCTGCTCGACTCCGTTTTTGACCACGAGCCAGAACGAATCGGAGACCTGGCCGTGCGTAACTACAATAATGTGAGGTTTCTTCTGTGCGACTGCTGCTACAGGAGCCAAGAAGCCCGCTGCGATGGCGAGCGCCATGATGATTTTAAGTTTCATCTTTCTTTGATGAGTTTGGTTTGGGGGGTTGGATGTTAGGTTAGATCGCTGCAGCCAGAGGCTCGCGATCCTCCGGCGTCCGGTCCAACTCTACAACTTGAAACCTGACACCGCACTTTGTGAACGCCTCGGCAAACTCCGCCGGCATTCCAAAATTTGTGATCGTTAAGTGGATCTCTGAAAGTCTGGCAAATGTCGTCAGGCAAGCATGACCGAATTTCGTCGAATCCGCGAGCACATAACTCTCATCAGCAGAACGCATCATCGCCTGCTTCACCTCCGCGTCCAGGGGATTCGGCGTACTATGTCCGTGTGTGAGTGTAATGCCGGAACTACCGAGAAAAGCCCGGTCCGCATGGAATGTCTCCAGCGTCTTTATCGCCGTGGGTCCAATTAGTGCCAGACTATGATTCCGGACCTGACCACCAACTAACAAGATCTCGTATCCTGCCCGCGATAATTCCAGCGCGGCAGGTACCGAACTCGTGATGACATAGAGAGACCGAAATTGACTCGGAAGCACCTGGGCCAGCGCTAAAGTTGTGCTACCGGCGTCGATGATGATCGTATCGCCATCGTGAATATAGGCCAGCGCCGCCCGCGCAATCAGGTCCTTGGAAGCACCATTCATCTGAAGCTTCTGGAAAAACGAGGCGTTGAATCTGCTCCGATGCGAGAAAATTGCACCTCCATACGTTCGCTGCAGCATTCCCTGTTCTTCCAGCTCAGCCAGATCTTTGCGAATCGTTACCTGACTTACTTTGAATAGTCCGGCCAGCTGCTCGACCTTGACTGTACCTTCGCTCTCGAGAAGTTGCAGAATTCTTCGTCGCCGTGGTTCTGCGGTCACAACAATATTTGCTGGAATCTCATGCCTGTATCTCCGAAATTTTGACCGGACGATTCTCCCGCCAGCTCTTAGTGGCTGCTAAGGCCAGGCGCAGCGTTTCCAGAGCATCCTCCGGTCCTGGAGAGGGCTTCCTTCCCGCCAGCAGGGCCCCAAAGAAAGCCTCCAGTTCAAAGCGATAAGCCAATTCAAAACGGTCTGGGAAGTTTTCGAAGTGATCGAAGCTCGAACTGAAGTCTTTAGCGAAAAGGAGCGGCGTTTTTTGCGGGGCTTCGACTACGACTTTACCTGTCGCACCGGCGACTTCGGTACGAATGTCATATCCCCAATTGGAATGACGGGCAGTCTCCGCAACGCCCAACGCACCATTAGCGAACTTCAGCAACGTCACTGCCGTGTCCGCATCGTTTGCCTTGGCGAACCTTTCGTCTATCAAAACCGTGCCCCATGCCTGGACCTCCTCAACCTCGCCCACCAGGAAACGGGCGAGGTCCAGATCGTGCACGGCCAGGTCGAGAAAAAGACCGCCGCTCCCAACCAAGAATTCGAGGCTCGGGGGATACGTATCGCGACTGAGAGCTCGAAACAATTCGATTCGACCGAGGTCACCGGCCTCGATTCTTTGCTTGGCGCGCGCATAACCGGGATCGAATCGGCGCATGAATCCCAGTTGCACCGGAATTCCTCGATCCTGAATTAACTTCACCACACGTGTGGTTTCGGCCAGGTCGAGCGCGATCGGCTTTTCGCTGAAGACAGCCTTACCCGCATTGGCCGCCAATTCGAGCAGCCGGACATGCGTGTCGGTCGGGGTCGCTATCACCACTGCATCAACGCCTGGATAGGTAATCGCCTGCTCGACATTCGTTAAAGCCTGTTCCGCGCCGGCGAGCGCCCTTCCGCGTTCGGCCGCTTCGCGCCTGGGATCGGCGACAACCACGACCTTTACTCCCGGTATTGCCAGGAGATTACGTAGATGGGTTTCACCCATTCGGCCAACACCGAGGAATGCGACCCCGATGGATGATCTGATACTCATGACTGTGCGCTCTTGAGTTTGGGGTAATCAGTCTTCTGGGGTGGCTTCGATTTCGCGGACAGGTTTAGGCTCCCCGGCTCGGACGGGGCCTCGCCCCACCGGGGCCTCGCCCTACCGCTAACCTCATGCGAAAACAGGGCGTTGGCTCTCGGTCGCTTTTTCGTAGTCCTCCCTGGTTTTACGAGTTCTCTCCTCGGCGCTCACTTCCGCTACGGGGACATCCCACCAGGTGCCCATCCCGGGCATTCGTTTTTCCGGATCGACCGGAACCACAATGACGGTGACTCGGTCAGCGTTACGCGAATCGTTAATGGCCTTCTTAAGGTCTGCTGCGCTCCGGGCGAAGATCGCATTAGCACCCATTGACTCGGCGTGCTTCTTGAAATCCACCGGGATATACTCGCCCGTTAACTGCTTAGTGGCGTGATCACGATACCGCAATTCGTTGCCAAAATCTGATACGCCCACGGCCCGCTGTAACCCGAGAATGCATTGGTAGCCGTGATTATCGACCAACACGATTGTCAGCTTGATGCCTTCGCCGACAGCTGTGACTATTTCGGAGTTCATCATCAGGTAAGAGCCGTCCCCCACCATGACGACTACCTCACGCCCGGGTTCTGCCAGCTTGACTCCGAGCCCTCCCGCGATCTCATACCCCATGCATGAATAGCCGTACTCGACGTGATATGCCTTTGGATCTTCCGGTCGCCAGAGACGCAACAACTCGCCAGGCATGCCGCCGGCTGCGCAAACCATGGTCGCCTTGCCCCCGACCGTCTCGTTCACCAGCCCGATGACCTCCAACTCTCCAAGCGCTTCGGAACCTCCCTGCGGCGTTCGCAACTCAGTGACTTTTGCATCCCACTCTTGCTTTAGATTTTGGATCTCGTTTCGGTACGCCGCTTCAGTCCCCGGATAGCCAGCCGCCTTGAGCTCCTGCCGCAGAGTACTTAGCGCACGTTTCGCATCCGCGATGAGGGGTCGCGATGCAAGCTTGTTGGCATCCATTGGCGCCACGTTTATCCCTACGAATCGGACGTTCGGGTTCTGAAACGCCGACTTTGAAGCGGTCGTAAAATCACTCAACCTTGTTCCGACCGTGATAATCAAGTCTGCTTCGCGGGCCAGTTTGTTCGCAGAAGTTGCACCGTTCGATCCAATCGGCCCGGCGTTCATTGGATGATTCCAATTCAGGACCCCCTTACCAGCCTGTGTTTCGGTGACTGGGATGCCGAACTCTTCCACAAATTGCCTCAATTCCTCCGATGCCTCGGAGTAAATCGTTCCGCCACCCGAAATGATCAGAGGGCGCTTGGCCGCTTCCAGCAAATTTACGACTTCCCGTACTAATTCCGGCTCCGGCACCGGACGGCGCACGTGCCAAATCCTTTTTTCGAAGAATTCAATAGGCCAATTATGCGCTTCAGCCTGAACATCCTCTGGAAGAGTTATGGTCACCGCCCCGGTCTCTGCGGGATCGGTCAGAACGCGAAAGGCCTCAGGCAGACTTGCCACTAGTTGTTCCGGACGAGAAATCCGATCGAAAAAGCGGGACACCGGCCTGAACGCGTCGCTGGCGCTGACATCACGCTCGAGTGGATGCTCGAGTTGCTGCAACACAGGATCCGGCACTCGATTCGCAAAATAATCGCTTGGCAAAAGCAGAACGGGAATACGGTTTACGGTCGCACCCGCCGCGCCCGTAATCATGTTGGTCGCGCCGGGCCCGATTGAAGTTGTGCAGGCGAAAGTAGCCAGTCGGTTTCGGTGCTTTGCGAATGCCGCCGCGGCGTGAACCATGGCTTGCTCATTCTGCGGTCGATAAAATCTGAGGCCTTCGACCTGACTGAACTCGACGATCCCCTGACCCAGCCCGGCAACGTTGCCATGCCCAAAAATTGCCCAAATCCCTTCGATAAAACGGTTCTCACGCCCATCTCGTTCGACGAATTGGCGCGCCATGAATCGGACTAAGGCTTGTCCGGTAGTTAGGCGAGTGAATCTATTCATAAATGACCTCCTTCCAGAAACGCCGCGGCCATAGCAATAGCAGAAGCCGCAAACTGGGAACAAACAACATACAGATTTTGGGGGAACGGAGATTTCGTTTAGTTTCGAACTGATAACAGAATGAAATCCAGGTCGTCAAGCAGAACTCCAGCGATTTTGTTGCGAATCTTATTTTAGCAGCGCTGAGTTCCGCTCGAGAGCGATCTCCGATGAACCCCTGCTTGGAAAAGCAGAACACAGATCGTGCAGAGATTTCGAATCGAAATAGGGGGTAAGAGCCGGCCTCGCGCAAAGTTACGCAAGCACGCGCGAAGGTCGGGGAGTTTGACTAATACAAATGCGATCGATGTAGGAGTCGGCGGCTGCGAAGGCTAGACTCTTATGATCGTGCCTGTTCCCTCCGCTCAACGTGTAAAATCTCTCTAAAGCGAATCAGGATGCCCAAGGCTGCTCCTTACCGCGCAATGAGCCCCTCGATTTTCCCAGCGCGTGAGTTTGTGCCGCCTAGGTGATGAAGTAACTCAGGTTCTCCAGTTCGATCGCGAGATTGACGTTGTTGACCACGACGTTGTTTGGAACCTGCAGGATAGACGGAGAGAAGTTCAGGATCGCCTGAATACCCGCATCTACGAGTGCGTTAGTGACAGCCTGCGCATTGGTCCCAGGAACGGTCAGGATGGCGAGTTTTATGTTGCGCTCTGAGATAAATTCACCCAAGCGGTCCATGGGCAAAATCGGCATCCTCAGATTTGCGCCCTTCGCACGCTCGGGCCGGATATCAAACGCCCCCACGATCTCGAAACCCTCTTTGGCGAAACCCTCATAGTGAATCAAAGCAGACCCCAGATTGCCGACGCCAACGAGAATGACCGGCTGAAAACGTGCGGTACGAAGCACGCTGGCCAACTGCGTGACCAGCGAGCCGACTTTATAGCCGAGCCCTCTGGTACCAAACTGGCCAAAGTAAGTAAGATCTTTCCGAAGCTGGGTCGGCTTGACACCCGCGGCCTTGGCCAGCGCCGCCGACGAAACCGTTTCGATCCGATTCTGGTGGAGTCGTTCAATAATCCTGAAATAAAGCGAGAGCCGATAGACAGTCTTCCGGGGGATGACAAACTTCGCCACATGTGAAAAATATCGAATCGGTACAACAGCGTCAACGGGCGGTCCGGCTCAGGGAACCGTCCCGGTCCTCGTGATTCCGGCTCTCTGCCGAAGCCGGTTTCTGAAAAAAGCGGGAGGCCAGCCACCCCAGGTTCTCAATCTCGATCTTCGAGCCCTCGATGAAGTTTTCCGGTCCATGCTCAATCACTACGACCCAGCAAAATGTAGCGATCGCAAAAAAAGTGAACCAGAGTAGCAAACGGATCTGACGCACGAAGCGAAACTAATCGTCCGGCATTTAGACCGCAAGGGGGGCAGGACTCTTGCGACTCTTGAAATATCCTGGCTAGATTATCTATGTGAGTTACCAAGTCTTCGCGCGAAAATATCGGCCCCAGGTATTCGACGACGTTTTAGGCCAGGATCACGTCGTTCAGACCTTGAAAAATGCGATTCAGCGCAGACGCATTGCGCACGCCTACCTGTTTGTCGGTCCGCGCGGTACTGGTAAAACTTCGACTGCCCGGATTCTGGCCAAGGCTCTGAACTGTATCCATGGCCCAACGGTCAATCCGTGCGGAGTCTGCGATTCGTGCCGGGAGATTTCCCAGAGCATCAGCCTCGACGTGCTCGAAATCGACGGCGCCAGCAACAACAGTGTCGATCAAATCCGCGAACTCCGAGACAATGTCCGCTTCGCGCCGGCCCGCGGTGAGTTCAAAGTCTACATCATCGATGAGGTTCACATGCTCACGCAGCAAGCGTTCAATGCTCTCTTGAAAACCTTGGAGGAGCCGCCGGCACACGTGATCTTCATATTTGCGACAACTGAGCCGCACAAAGTTCTACCGACGATTCTTAGCCGTTGCCAGCGGTTCGATCTGCGCCGGATCCCGGCCCTCACAATCGCGAAACATCTGGCTTATATCGCCGGCAAAGAAGGAATAACCCTCGACCAGGATGCGGCTGCGGCCATTGCGGTCGCTGCTGAAGGTGGGCTGCGAGATGCGGAATCGATGCTGGATCAGCTGGTCGCATTTTGTGGAAATACGATCAGAGAGCAGGAAGTGCTCGAGGTTTTTGGTCTCACCTCCGAACACGTGGTCGCAAGCCTGACGCGTGCGATCCTCAGTCAGAGAGCCGCTGAGGCGCTCGCGATCGTCCATCAGCAGGCGGAAGCAGGCAAGGATCTGACCAAGCTTCTCAGCGACCTCCTGGCTTTCTTTCGAAACCTCTTAATCTACAAGATTGACCCCCAAAGTTTGCGGGAAGAAATCAGCGAGCAGGCACGAACCTCACTCGAGGAATTGGCCCCTGTAGTCGACACTCAGCAGCTGCTGCGTTTGATCGAAGAGATCTCGGAGGTCGAGGCCACGATTAAGTGGGCACCAAACCGGAAGCTTCACTTGGAAATTGCTTTGATCCGAGCGATTCACACGCTGAGCGAGGTCGGCCTGGATAGTGTGCTAGACGCCCTCGAAAATCTGCGCGCAGATTCTGATGCCGATGCCGGCAAAAAGACGAAGTTTTCGCCGGTGCGCGAAGAGGGTCCGGTTACGGAAACGTCCAAAAGCGAAATCGCTCCAAAACAGATTGCCGCGGAGTCTGCACCAATCAAACCCCGGCCCGGAGAGACGCCAAAAGATCGATCCAGCCAAACAACCGAAATGCCAACAGCGCCGGCCACGCAGCTGGAATCGGTTTGGCCGCGTATTCTTCAGGAAGTGCGTAGCCGCAGGCCCTTGATTGTACCCTGGATTGAACCCGCGACTCCGCTTTCTCTTGAACGCGGAGCGCTTAAACTTGGATTCCCAAGAGACCACTTTATCGGGGTGGAGTCGTTGTCTCGACCGAACAACCAAAAGCTTCTTGAGGAAGTGGTCGGCGATTTACTTGGCGGCTCGTGGAAAGTCGAGTTCGAATTGCGAGACGACCTGGCTGTTGCCGAGGTGAGACCGACTCTGGAGCAGCCGGTAGCTCCGATGGAGGACTTTAAGAATGATCCAATGATTCAAAAAGCTCTGGAAATATTCAAGGCGGAGATCCAGTCTGATCGCTAGACGATGAACATCCAGAAGATGATGAAGCAGGCTGCGAAGATGCAGGAACAGTTGAGTGCAGCTCTCGCAGAGAAGACTGTAGAGGTTAGTGTCGGCGGCGAGAAAGTGACCGTCGTGGCAAATGGCCTCGGCGATATAGTTTCGATCAAGATTTCCAAGGAAGTCGTCGACCCTGAAGACGTCGAAATGCTGGAGGATCTGGTCTTGAGCGGAGTCAAACAGGCCATCGAAAAGGGCAAGGGCTTAGCCCAGAGCGAGATGGGTCGCCTGACCTCAGGACTTGGATTGCCGCCCGGGATGTTGTAGCCTGCGATGCCGGTTTCTGGAGGCGTAGGCGAACCGTCTCGGTTTGCTCGGTACTGAAGAATGCAAAGCGGGACGCTTAAGCTAGTGTACCGAATCTAAGAAGGAACCTGTATGTTCAAACGCATCGGCAATCTCTTCCGTGGCTTTCTCAGTCTCTTCATGACCGGTTTGGAGCGCCAGAACCCGGAAGCATTGCTTGAAATGGAAAAAGAAAATCTACGCACCCAGATCGCACGGTACAATCAGGGCCTCGCCGCCCATGCGGGCCTCTGCGAAAATCTCATGGCTCAGGTAAAAAAGCTGGAGGTGGATGAACGCGAGCTGCGGGCCAAAGCCGCTGCCAACCTTCGGGCGGGGAATCGCGACGCCGCTGCCCAATACGCCTTACGCTTGCAAACAGTCACGCGCGAACTGGAGCAAAACCGGGTCCAGCTGACCCAGGCCGAGACCACCTACAAGGAGCTGATTCGCGCCCGCGACGTCTCTATCAAGGCCGCGCAGTCTAAAATCGAGACGCTCAAGGCTGGCCTCGATGATCTAAAAATCAAGAGAGCCGCGGCGGAGCTCTCCGAAATGGCCGGCGGAATGATTTCTCAGATCGGGGGAGCCGGCGATACGCTGGATCGGCTCCAAAACATGGTCGAGGAGGAACGCAGTAAGGCCGCGGGTCGGGCCCGAGTCGCGCGCGACATCCTCAATGCAGGTGATTTTGCCGTTAAAGAGGCCGAACAAAAGGCTCTAGCCGATCAAGCGTTGGCCGATTTTGCCGCCAAAGAAGGAATTACCCTTGATTCGCAACCTGCTCCCCCCGCCTCGACCCCGAGTACCACAGGGTCGGCCCCGCGGACCATGGGGCCTCAATCCGGCTGACTGCAGGGGCTAGTGACGTCGGCACGACCCCCCCGAATAGCGCGAAGAGAGGGCGCATTTTGGATGGACCCTTGCCACGAAGTGGCAATAGACCTTAGCCCAGGATGGAGCGTAGCGGAACCCTGGGATCTTTCCCATATCGAACCGCGTCCTCGTAAGGACGCCAGAGCTGAGCGGCTCATAATGGCCAAACGTGAGCGTTCGTCGACCGCGCCGCGGTATACGTATTTCTAAGCAAAGGATTTGTGAGCGACGCAGGCTTGGCCTTGGCAAATCCAGCCAAGCCGCGCATGTTTAGTATGAATGCGTTACTTGCGGGAAGCATTTTGGGCCAAAATGGAGGTGCCGTACCTCGGTGCGATCCCGTTCGAATGGATTTTCCTCAAGCTACTTGTCGCTCAGCATTATCTTAATGACGGTGGCACGGATACCAATCCCGAAACATCCGGGCATCATCCGTCGGCACCCGAGAAGCTCTCGTTATGAGCGAGGTCGCTCAAAACCGGGATACGTTGCCGTCCTGGGCCAAGGAGATGATCTCGCTTTATGAGAGCCGATCCGTGAATCAATTCATCCTCCATGGCAACGTGAACGACCGATTTTACCTTCCGCTCGGCAATAAGGCTTCGCTTGGCGGTATTCGTGATTTTCTACTCCGTGTTCTCCTGCCCGGTTTTGATTTGATTTTGAGCTATGATCTGGGCAACGGCATCCGCGTAGAGAAAGGTGGCGAGATTTTCTCCCAATGGACCGGCGCTAAGGAGTCCCTTGAATTGCCCCGGCAACCACGGCCTGCCATCGAATTCCTGACGCGCTATTTCCGTTATGTGGCAAATCTCGCGCGGCTGGGCAAGCCCGAGTGGCAGGTTGCCTGCTACGTTCGCGCCTGCCATCTGGTCGCTCCGGCGCTGCCCGGCGCGTTGAATTACGATCTCAACGCTCTCGCCCTGCTCTTGCGCGATTGGGCCACGGATGACCTTCTGGTCCAACATCCACTGGTGACCTGCCTGATTGCCGACAACCTCAACGACCTGCATCCGCTTATTGTGCAAAACCCCCGCGTCGGAAAGATCCAGGTGCCCCAGCCCGCAACGCACGAACTTGAGGCGGCCTTGGCACTGATCAAGCCCGCCTATCCCAAGGCCCTGGCCGAATTCAAGGCTGAGCCTTCTCTACTGGCCGATCAATTGGTCGGGGCCTCAATCAGCTCGGTCGAAGAACTCCTCAAGCTCAAGGAACACGGTAACGAGGCTATCCAACCTCGTGATCTGGTGGTTTTAAAGAAATCCCTCGTCGAAAAAGATTGCAGCGACCTGATCGAGTTCATCAGTTCCAAACGAACGCTCGATGATGTTCACGGCCAGGATAAACTCAAAGACTGGCTTCGTCAGGATGTCACCCTTTGGCGGGAATCCCACTTTCAGGCGTTGCCAATGGGCTACCTGGTTTGTGGCCCGGTGGGAACCGGTAAGACCTTCCTGGTCGAGTGTTTAGCCGGTGAAGCAGGTATTCCCGTAGTAAAGGTCAAAAACTTTCGCGATAAATGGGTCGGCACCACGGAAGGCAATCTCGAAAAAATTTTCCGGCTGCTCCATGCCTTGCATCGTTGTTTCGTTTTTATCGACGAAGCCGATCAGGCACTCGGCAAACGGGATACCGGTTCGAGCGACTCGGGACTCTCGGGCCGGGTCTATTCAATGATCGCCGCGGAAATGAGCAACAGCGATAACCGAGGTAAAATCATTTGGGTACTCGCTTCCAGCCGCCCCGATCTAATTGAAATCGATCTCAAACGACCCGGCCGCGTCGACGTCAAAATCCCCGTCTTCCCTTCCTCCACGCCGGCGGAGGGATTCGAGCTGCTTCGTTCGTTATGCGAACGCCGCGGCGCGCCTCTGGACAAAAATAATTTTGCTTCAATCGAAAAACTTGTACCCGAATGGCTCACACCCGGAGCAGCTGAGACCTTGGCGGTAAAAACCCTGCGTACTATTCTTACGCAAAAGCTCAGTCCTGACGATGCCCTCGTCCACAGCCTCACCAACTATCAACCACCTGTTTCCCGCGAAGTGATGGAGGCCCAAATCCGCCTCGCCGTCAACGAAGCTTCGGATTGGGATTTCATTCCGCCCGCGTTTCGCAGCTACCGCCGGTAGCGAAGTGCTCCAGCGCGTTGGTAGACAAGGGGCGCGCTCCCGCGCGATCCGGGGGGGCACGTTTCCAACCGTGTTTTCGGGTTCTGCAATCCTACTTCGGGGGAGCCCATGTTCACGTTTCTTAGACGCTTAGACGTGCATAGGGACAGGTCAAATCTCCAGGTCTTCGGTTGAGAATGATCGTCTGAACGGGTCCTGGAGGGGAGCTGCTTGCAGCTCCTTTGCGGCGCGTCGTCGATGGTAGTTGAGTCGAAGCCTTTTCGGGAAAAAAATGGCTCCTGAGGTAGGATTCGAACCTACGACCAATCGGTTAACAGCCGACCGCTCTACCACTGAGCTACTCAGGAGTGTCGTGGGCGAAGACACTAATCCCGAAGCTGGTCGATTCAAGCTAAAAATACGCCGTTTTGCCCTCGTGGTCCGCTCTCAGCGCTCTCGCTCCGTTCTGAGTTTGAGCTGTCGTTCAAAGGCATCTACTGCCCGAAAAGCCAGCTCGGCGGCGGCGTTCACGTCAGTGATGCTCGGCTGCAGCTGCAAAAAATACTGCCAGGCGCGATCCACGTAGGTTTG
>JAFAMB010000069.1 GCA_019233825.1 Verrucomicrobiota bacterium
AATCCTACGACGCTTGCCGGCATTGCGCCTTCGCTCGAACCGCCCGGACTAAATATCCTCACCTCAGCAGTGCTGAGTTGCAGTTTGGAGGCGTCCCCCGGTAATCGCAAGGTCGCGTCGACAAAGGCTTTTACCGAGGAATTTGACCGCACCGAAGCGAGACCCTGAAATTCACCCGGGTTGCCGCTGCCCGAAATATCCCCCTGAGCATACACCTTCAATTCCGGATGGCTAACCGGATTCCATCGTTCTTGCAGAGCAAGAGTCGTTTTCACCGGGGCGCGAACGACGTAGGCGGTTTCAACCGACAACCCGCGTGCAAAACTCATTGCGGGCCCTTTAGAAGCTAAAACATCGCCGCCGGCCAACTTCCCAAGATCAGCATCTTTGAACACCGATAAGGACCGAAGATCGGTAATCGGGTCCGCCTTGCTTATTAATATTGGTCCTAACACGCTGATCGCGACCGCCAAAACCGAACAAAACATGCTGTGCGCGGCACGACGTCCTTCAATTACGAGATTCGCTGTTCTCAAAGCTTGGCACGATACCCTTGCCCCTCCTGAGCGTCAACCGGCGTCTCGGCGTCTCGGCGTCTCGGCGTCTCGGCGTGCCGGCGTATTAGCGGTGAGCGGTAAAAGGAACCGCTAAGAATGAATGCGAGGGGAACGGCGAAGGTCGAACAGTCCCAGTGACAGTGGCGATAGCCTGAAACGTAAACCACCCGGGTTCGCGCTTTCGGCAGTCTCCTCTCCCTTTCACCTTTCACTTTTCACTTCACTCTCCCGACACCGAGACGCCGAGACGCCGAGACGCCGATACGCCGACACGCCGGCTCTCCTCTCCCTTTCACCTTTCACCTTTCACTTCACTCTCCCGACGCCGAGACGCCGGCTCTCACGGTCTGCCGCTACGCAGACGTCGTTTGCGCCGGTCCACCCTTTCGATTTTTTGTTGGCGCCCTCCTTGCTCTTACCTATGTTCATCCCGCCCTATGGAACCTGATTTGCAATCATTGGTCGACGCCGGCAAACTAAGCGTCGAAGCTGCAGCCGCGTTAGACCAGCTGAAGCCGCAAACCTTTTGCCTCCACAAAAGTTGGGGGTTCGGACAAATAAGCGGTTGGAACCTGCTTTTGAATCAGATTGTAGTCGACTTCGACACAAAGAAGAATCATCCGATGCAGCTGCAGTATGCCGCTGAAACCCTTCAAGCGTTACCCGACTCGCACATTTTCGTGCGCAAAGTCAAGGAGACCGCCGTCCTCCGCGACTTCGCAGAGAATGACGTCCCACAACTGGTCGAGCTCGTTTTACAGAGCTTCGGTGGCAAAGCGACCCAGGAACAGTTGCAAAGAGCCCTCTCGCCGGAGGTTGTCTCTGAGGGCGATTTTAAGAAGTGGTGGGACAACGCCAAAAAGGCCTTGCGGAAAGATGGACGATTTTCCTTGCCGGCCAGAAAGGCCGAACCGATAACCATGCGCGATGGATCAGTCTCCTTCCTGGACGAGCTGATCACTTCATTTCAAAAAGCGCATCGGCTGAAGGAACAGCTGAATTCTCTCGACCAGATCCTGAAGAATCCCGACGCGTTTGTGGGCAAAGAGAAAGAGCTGCAGCCACTCGTTTCCCAGATTGAAGAGATCGCAACCCGGAACCAGCGCCTGAACCCCTCTCAGGCCATCGAGCTTTTGGTTTCTCGTGAGGAGCTTTGCGCAAAGCTGACCGAGCTCAAGAAGGGGGCAATCGCGCTTTCCGATTTGTTGCGAGAGCATGAACAGAAGCTCGGTGAAATTATCTCTCGCGTACCCGCCAACAAACAGCGTCGGGTGCTGGTCGAATTTCCTCAGGCTTTTCCTGGCGATTGGGTTGCCCGCCTGATCGCGATTGTTCAACTGGCGGGGTTTCGCCTCATCGGAGAGATCGCAAAAACCCTCGTGGAGCATGGTCAAACCGAAGAGCTTCGTCAGACGCTTAACCGCACCATAAAAGAACACTCGATTTCCTCAGAGGCGCTGTACTGGCTTTGCAAGGAACGTGGCGCCGGTGCTTTTGCCGACCTGATCGACTCTGAACTGATGACCTCTATCTTGAGCGCTCTAGAGCGCGATCAATTCAACGAAAATCGGCGTGGGTCGAGGCTGCACGATCTATTGATCGACGACCGGGATCTCGTTTCGGACCTTATGATCAACGCTCCCTTGGCCCAGGCCCGTGACCTGATGCGCCGGATGATGTTAACACCGGCCATTGAAGAGCTCAATAAGAGATCGCTCATGGCGCGGATGATCAAGACCCATCCCGAACTACAGTCAATGTTGACCGGCGACTCCGAGGACAAGGAGACGGCACTGATTGTGTCCTGGGCCAGTCTGCAGAAACGAAAGGATGAATACGACGACTTGATCACCAGGAAAATCCCGGAGAACACTAAAGAAATCGGCGTCGCTCGCTCCTACGGTGATCTTCGGGAAAACTTTGAGTTTAAAGCCGCCAAGGAAATGCAGACAGTGCTAATGAGGCGCAAGGCCGAACTCGAGCACATGCTGGCTAGAGCACGTGGATCTAACTTCGAAAACGCGGACGTCTCCCAAGTTTCCATCGGCACAAAGGTCACGCTCCGTGAAAACGGTTCCGGCGAGATGCTCGAGTACAAAATTCTTGGTGCATGGGACAGCGCACCGGAACGGCATATAGTCTCTTACCAAACCGCCATCGGGCAAGCATTGCTCGGCAAGAAACCTGGCCAGATGGTCGAGCTGCCCACCGAAACAGGCAGCCGCCACGTCGAGATTATCGAGATTGAGGCGTACAACGCTGCCCAAGTCGCACCGTAGGGATGCGCTCCCGCCCCCTACCGGCTTGGGTCCCATTACCCCAAAAAGCCGGTAGAATTACTATGAAGCCTTGCGGCTTAGGAAATATTCAGGCTAAAATTCCGCATGTCTCTAACGATCATCTCTGATGTCCGAGCACGACAGGTCCTCGATTCGCGAGGGAACCCGACAATCGAAGTCGATGTAGAATTAACCGGTGGCGCAGTAGGCCGTGCCATCGTTCCAAGCGGGGCAAGCACTGGGGAACATGAAGCCTGGGAACTGCGTGATGGCGAAAAAGACAAGTATCTCGGCAAAGGCGTCTTCAAAGCCGTGGACAACGTCGAAGATAAGATCTCCGATGTCATTACCGGAATGGACGCGCTGGATCAGGTTGGTATCGACAGGGCGATGATTGCGCTCGATGGTACCTCCAACAAAAAGGAACTGGGCGCTAATGCGATCCTTGGCGTATCGCTTGCGGTTGCGCACGCAGCCGCGGCCCAACTTGATCTGCCGCTGTTTCGTTATTTGGGCGGCCCAAACGCTAAGGTGTTGCCGGTTCCCATGATGAACATCATTAACGGTGGCGCCCATTCCGATGCACCGATCGATTTTCAGGAGTTCATGATCATGCCGAAAGGAGCTCCCAGCTTCTCTGAGGCGCTTCGCTACGGTGCGGAGATCTTTCACGCCCTGAAGAGTGTGCTCAAAGCGCGCGGCCTTTCCAGTGCGGTCGGTGACGAAGGAGGTTTCGCTCCAAACCTAAACGGTGTCGAAGACGCCCTTGACACCATAGCCAAGGCGGTCGAGAAGGCCGGCTACAAGCTCGGCGAGGATATCTTCTTCGCGCTCGATGCGGCCTCCAGCGAGTTTTATAATGCTGATTCAGAGACCTATGTTTTCAAGAAATCGGATGGCTCCAAAAAGTCCGTGGATGAACTCGTGGCCTTTTATCAATTGCTTTGCTCGAAATATCCCCTCATCTCGATTGAGGATGGCTGTTCGGAAAATGACTGGGCGGGCTGGAAGAAGCTGACGGCGGCCCTCGGCACAAAAGTTCAGCTCGTCGGCGATGACGTGTTTGTAACCAATGTAGATTTCCTTCGCAAAGGAATCCAGGAGGGCGTCGGTAATTCGATTCTGGTCAAAGTAAACCAAATCGGTTCTCTCACTGAAACCTTGGACGCCATCGAACTCGCCAAGGAGAATCGCTACTCTGCCGTCATCAGCCATCGATCGGGTGAGACCGAAGATACAACCATAGCCGATATTGCGGTCGCGACGAACGCCGGGCAGATTAAGACCGGCTCACTTTCCCGGACCGACCGCATCGCCAAATACAATCAGCTCCTGCGAATAGAAGAAGAACTTGGTGACAACGCTCAGTATGGAGGTAAAATGCGCTGAGTGAGACGCGGCTCGGTGTACGATGATTATGACGGACCCAAAGATGACTGGATCCGTTCACTGCTGAACAGGATCCTGTATCTTCTGGTTTTCGTCGCCGCATTCATTCTTTTGATTTGCTGGTTCCTTCCACTGGTAAAGGAACAACAGCGTCAGCAGCGCGCCTTGCAGGCTTTAAAGCAACAGGTCGAACAGGAGAAAATAAACTACAACAAACAAAGCAAAAAGCTGATGCTGTTGCAAAACGATCCCGCTTACACGGAGCTCTTGGCGCGAGATAAGCTGGATCTGATGAAACCCGGTGAAACCATCTTCAGGATGGATCCGGCTCCGGGCAGTAACCCGTAGTACCGCTTGGCAAGTCCCGTCGGATTTGCCTGCCCACTAGTGTCTGTCTTGACCTGGCCTGCATCGCTCACAAATCCTTAGAGATTTGTGAACGATGCAGGCTAAGGACCTCAGATCAACACCAAGCAAATGAATGAATCTGAATGGGGCTCGTTCTGTGAGTCGGTACTCGAAATCCGGCGCGGCGCCTTTATGCGGGAAATGGAAGGACGGCCTCGAACGAAAGGTTCTATGGGCTTTTTTGATTCGGCTGTGTTGCTTGCGTTGGTCCGAAAGTTCGCGCCACGCGTTTGTGTTGAGACCGGTGGTAATCTCGGGATGTCCTCATCCTTTATCCTGCAGGGAATGCGCGAAGCCGGAGTGCAGGACGGAAAGCTGTTCAGCGTCGAGTCCGACCCGAACTGTCCGGTTGGCTCAATGATTCCGGAGAGACTCAAGACCGGTTACTATCCGATGCTCGGGGATGTGAAACTGTTCATGAAAAAGAACGCATTCCCGGAACAGATCGACTTATTTTTGCATGATAGCTCACATCGCTACAAGTATCAGTATTTGGAGTTTCAATATTTCTGGAAGAAACTTAAACCCAACGGTGTTCTGGTTTCGCACGATGTCGACTTCAACGCCTCCTTCGTCGATTTTGTGTCCACCACCTACAAACATGACAAGATAGGTGTCACCGACAAAGCGCGGACGACACACAGCCTGTGGGCCTGTCTCGGAAAAATCGCATTCATGGTCAAGGCGTAGAAAGACTTATTCATTGCGCGCTCCAAACGCGTCGCTTATCGTGCAGGCCCGTGAACCGGCGGTTGGGCTACCTCTTCGCACGATTCCCAGTGTTTACTCAGACGTTCTGCGTTCGCGAAGTCGCCGAACTCTACCGACAAGGGTTTATGCCGCCGGTGTTCTCGATCCTTCGTCCCGCCGATGAGCGCCCCCTCAGCATTCCCTTGGACCACATTCCGATTTATTATCTGCCAAATACGAACAGCTTCGCGTTCAAACTCAGGGCGGCGCTCACCGCCTCTCCTCACCTGAGGAAACTTTGGTCCGGATCGGGCGACAGGAGGGACCGAGGGCGATTTCGGGAAGCTGTCCACCTCGGACCTAAACTCCGGGAAGCTGGCATCTCGCACCTTCACGTCCATTTCGCAAGCCTGGCCGCACGGACGGCCTGGTGGCTGAAGCGTCTGTATGGGATCACTTACAGCTTCACAGGGCACGCCAACGATATTTTCTGTCCGAAACCGAATCAACGCGTGACGTTGGGAGACATCATCACAGACGCTTCCTTGATCATTACCGCCAGCGATTATAGTGCAAACTTGCTCCGCCGCGATTATCCTGAGGCAAACACGAAAATCTTTCGAATTTATAACGGCTTGGATCCTTCCATCTTTCGACCGGCAATTCCCAAGGTTAACCCTCTGAAACTGTTGTCGGTCGGTCGACTGATTGAGAAAAAAGGCTTCCCGTTTCTCATCGAAGCTTGCGCGCTGCTTCGTTCCTCCGGAGTTAACTTTGAATGCCTTATCGCCGGCGCAGGACCGGAACGCGATCGACTGGAAAACTTGATCCAGGTGAATCACCTTTCCAACCAAATTCGATTGCTGGGCGCGATGTCGCAGGCGGAAATCTCGGAACTCTTAGCAAGGAGTTCCCTGTTTGTTTTTCCGGGGATCCATGATAGCTCCGGCGACATGGACAATCTTCCGACTGTCATTATCGAAGCGATGGCGAGCGGTCTGCCCATCGTGGCAACCGAAATCGGCGGTATCCCAGAGATTGTTCAACACGAGCGAAATGGAACAATCGTACCCGAAAAGGATAGTGTCCGACTCGCTCAAGCCATAGCGGTTTTAGGTTCAAACCAGGCTCTGCTCGAACAATATGGTGTCGCCTCGCGCGAGATCGTCCTACGGAAGTTTTCTCTTAGCGATACCGTAGCAGAACTTAAAAGTCTTCTAATACGTTGCCTTGGCTGAGCCTAGCCCGCAAAAATCCCGCAAAGGCCTGAGCCTGCATCGCTCACAAATCTTTAGAGATTTGTGAGCGATGCAGGCTCGTAGAGTTGGGAAATCGCAGCAGATCCGTCTACCTTTTGCGCTCCATGGCCTCGAAATAGGCCGACTCGAGGGTCTCGATCTGACGAGTCTGTTCAAATTCACACCGCACAGCCTGCGAAGCCGCTTGCCCCATCTTTCTCCAGAGCGCTGGGTCTCGGGCGAGCTTGAAGAGGGATTCGGTCAATGCTGCATCGTCGCGCTCAGCGGTCAAGAAGCCATTCAGTCCATCTGTCACTGCCTCTGGGATCCCACCATGCCGAGTAGCCACCACCGGCAGGCCGGTTGCCATCGCCTCGAGCATGGAATTGGGCACACCTTCCTGATTGGAATCAGGTTGCCGTTCGCTCGGATGGATGAAGATGTGCGCCATTTCGTACAAGCTGCGTAATTCCGGCTGGCTAAGAAAACCGGCAAATGTCACGGATTTGCGGAGATTGAGATCGTTCACCGAACGCTCCAGTTTCTCGCGCAGAGGTCCGTCGCCAGCGATTACAAAGCGCGACTTCGGAAACCTCTTTAAAAAGGTCGCAAATGCAGGCAGAGCCGTTGCTAATCCCTTTTTGGGGACCAATCGACAGGCCTGCACCAGTATCCAAGCGTCATCCTCCGGCTGTTCCCGCGGGAAATACGAAAACGCCTCCAAGGGGATGCCCGTCCGATTCAAACGAATCTTTTCGGGGTCACAATCGAGCTCTCGCAAATGCATGGCGATAGATCGGCTTCGTACTAATATCAGCGATGCCAGTCGAAGGAGCCGTCGCAAATTAGCTTCATAACCTTGCTCCTTTACCCGGCGCTGAACATCCATTCCGTGGAAAGAAACGACCAAGGGCCGATCCCAACGTTCGACCAATGGAAGCAGATGAACTCCGGTATCTCCGAAATAGACGTGCATTAAATCCGGGTCGCGCCGGAGCAAAATCCGTCGGATGGCTTCGAACTCGCCCCGGTAGATCAACGCCGGCTTTCGCAACAGATATTTGAGCATGCCGCGGCGCACAAAGTTCATGGGTGGGGTCTCGAGCACCTCCACGTCAGGGAACGGATAGCGGTCGGAGTTTTCTCTAAATTTAGTGATGACGAAAGTCCGGACTTGGCGCAGCGATGTGACCTGGCGGTAAATGTGGAGCATCTCCGCCTTGAGAAAGTAGGTACAATAGCTGGCTACGACCGGTTTCAACTCTTTTTAAAGACTTAGGAGCTCCTGAAGCGCTCTCTTGAAATCCTCTATCCCGGTTCCGTTGACGGCGGCCATCGGCACCACCAACCTGTCGGAGAACCGTTTTCGGATCGCCGCCAAATTTTTTTCGGCGCCCGCAAGATCCATTTTATTGGCCACTATCATCCAGGGCCGTTGACTGAGTATTGGATCATACAGATCAAGTTCACGTCGCAGAGTTCGAAGGTCTTCGATCGGGTCACGTCCTTCGCTTCCAGCTGCATCGAGAACAAAAATCAAAAGTTTACAGCGGACGATGTGGCGCAGAAAATCATGACCAAGTCCGACGTTCTTGTGGGCTCCAGCGATCAGGCCTGGAATATCCGCGAGTGTAGCCCGCTTGTATCCATCGAATTCCACAACGCCTACGACCGGATTCAGCGTTGTAAATGGATAAGGGGCAACCTTAGGATGCGCCGCAGAAATTCTGCCAAGCAGGGTCGACTTTCCCGCATTCGGGTAGCCCACAAAACCACCATCGGCAATCTTGCGAAGTTCCAGAAGAAAATAGCCTTCCTCCCCGGGTTCGCCCTCCGTGAACTGCCTCGGCGCGCGGTTGGTAGAGCTTTTGAAATGAGTGTTCCCTTTCCCACCAGAGCCTCCCCGGCACAAAATTAGCTCTTCACCTTCGCGTACGAGATCGGCGACCAACTCACAGTCTGCCGGCGCCATGACCAGCTTAGACGGAGGCCTATCCAGCATCTCTTCCGCCGGGGGACATCTGAGTGCTTGAGCGGGGATCCGGTAAACCAGCGTGCCTACCGGCACCTTGTAGATTGCGTCTGTGCCAGCCTTACCGTACATGTTCTTGCCCATGCCGTGTTCGCCGCGGGTTGCCTTCAGCAGGGGTTGATAATAAAAATCCACAAGGTTGTCGGTATGTACATCCGCCCGAAGAATGATGTCACCCCCCTTGCCCCCATCGCCGCCGTTCGGGCCACCTCTAGGCACAAATTTTTCTCGTCGAAAACTGACACATCCGTTTCCGCCATCACCGGCTTTTGCATGAATCCTGATCTGGTCGACGAACATGGACTAAAACCGGTTTTGGGTTTTGGGTTTTGGGTTTTGAGTGACCGTGGCGTAGCGGGAGCTCCGGTTTTTTGCTTGCCTTGGCGGCCAATCGTGAAAAGGCGCCGGAGCCTTCGCTACTCAAAACTCAAAACCCAAAACCCAAAACCCAAAACTCAAAACCCAAAACCCTACACCCTACACCAGTAGCGATTCGTACAATTTCTTTGTTTCGGCGGCGATCGTGGCCCAGCTGAACCTCTCGACGGCTCGTTTGCGTCCGGCTTCACCAAACTTTTGGCGCAACCGTTCGTCCCTCATCAGTTGATTAACCTTTTCGGCAAGATCGCGGGAAAATTTGTCTGGATTCACTGGCTCGAACGGGCTCTCCTGCATCTGCTCCAATGGGACTAGAAAACCGGTCTCACCATCGACTACCACCTCTTTGATTCCTCCAACGGCTGAAGCGACCACTGCGGTTTCACACGCCATGGCCTCCAAGTTAATGATTCCGAAAGGCTCATAGATCGAAGGACAACAAAAAACCGCCGCATGGCTGTAAAGCTGATAAACAACCTCTTTCGAAACCATCTTCTCGATCCAGATGACCCCGGCCCTTTTGCTTTGTGCCTCGGCTACGGCTTGCTTCATTTCCTCGGCAATCTCAGGCGTGTCCGGCGCTCCGGCACAAAGGACGACCTGAAAACCAGGCTCCATGTATTTTATAGCGTTCACTAGGTGAATAATGCCTTTCTGCCGAGCAATTCGACCGACGAACAAAATGAATGGCTTGTCCGGAGCAATCCCATGATTTGCCAACTGATCACGCGACTCGCGTCGATAATATTCTTCGGGATCGATCCCGTTGTAGATGATCCGGATTCGTTTGGCGTCAATATTGAAGAGCCGCAGCACGTCGCGACGTGTTTCCTCAGACACCGCAACCACGGCATCGGCCATTTCGATGGCCGTTTTTTCCAACCAACTTGAACAGTCATAGCCGTACCCCAATTGTTCCCGCTTCCATGGGCGCAACGGTTCCAGCGAATGGACGGTCAGAACCATCGGAATGTTGTAGTTGAGTTTGGCCAGAATGCCGCCGAAATGGGTGTACCAAGTGTGGCAGTGGACCACGTGTGCATCCACACCAACCGTATTAAAATCCGTACAACGCCGGATCGCTCCAAATACCGAATTCAGATTCTTCGGGCAATGGAAAGTGGCCGTATTAACGCCGAATCCGCGTACGGTTAAATTTGGCTGCTCAATTTCCTGGTCTCCAAAGCAACGTACTTCGACGTCCATTATCTTTGACAATCCGCGGCTCAGATAATCGACGTGAACACCTGCACCCCCGTAGATGTAAGGGGGATACTCGTTCGTCAGAAGGAGGACTTTCATGGTGGGAGTAAGAATTCAAGGGCTTGAGAGGGCCAGAAGTCAAGGAGTCAGTGCCAGTGAGAGGTTAGAGGTGAGAAGCAGAGCAAATAGCGGCGCTGGTTGGTAGAGAGAGGAACTATCGCGGTAATTGCGGCGTCAGCTACTCAAGAACTCAAGTCCCCTGCGTCCCGTTCACCTCTCACTGACACTGGCACTGCCCTCCTCATTTGAACACGATCGGGATAATCAGAATCGCCAAAACGTTCGCTACTTTGATCATCGGATTGATGGCGGGTCCGGCTGTGTCCTTGTATGGATCCCCAACGGTGTCGCCCGTAACGGCAGCCTGGTGCGCCGGTGATCCCTTGCCACCAAGGTTACCCTCCTCGATGTATTTTTTGGCATTGTCCCAGGCGCCGCCACCCGACGTCATGGAGATCGCCACAAACAATCCGGTTACGATCGTCCCGACCAATACGGCTCCCAAAACCACGTAACCGAAAAACGATGCAACGACGACAAATAAAACCGGAAGCAGTGCCGGGACAATCATCTCCTTCAGCGCCGCCTTCGTCACAATGTCAACGCACTTTCCATACTCGGGAGTTTCCGTCCCAGTCAAAATTCCTGGTTTGGCCTGGACCTGACGGCGGACTTCTTTCACAACCGCGCCGGCGGCCTTCCCTACAGCCTGCATGCTGAATGAGCTGAAAAGGAACGGTAAAAGTCCGCCAATGAACAAACCGATGATGACCTGAGGCTGTTCCAGCGAGTAATCGGAAGACTTCATTTCGAGTCCACCGACCGCCGAGAGGTGGGCTCTCAGTTCGGAGACATACGAACCGAATAGAACAAGGGCGGCAAGTCCGGCCGAAGCAATAGCGTACCCTTTGGTGACCGCTTTCATCGTGTTCCCGACCGCATCCAGCTGGTCGGTAATCGCTCTGGTCGATTTGGGTAGATCGCTCATCACCGCGACTCCGCCCGCATTATCTGTGATAGGGCCAAAGGCATCGAGCGAAATAATGATCCCCGCCATAGAAAGCATACTCATCACGGCGACCGCGATTCCATAGAGTCCGGCGCAATAGTAACTCAAGATAATTGCCAGGCCGATGAAAACCACCGGCAAGGCGGTTGCCTGCTGGCCAATGGCCAGCCCGGCAATGATATTGGTTGCATGACCCGTCTCTGACGCCAGAGCGATCTTCCGGACAGGTCTGAACGACATCGAGGTGTAATAATTCGTGATGGTCACGATGACCCCTGTCATCGCGAGTCCGATCAGGGCTGCCAGATACAGTTGATTAGGAGTGTAAGTAGATGAGCCGACCTCAATCGTGCCGGGAAACAGTAGTTTCACAGCCGGCCAATAAAGAACCGCCGAGACCAGGGCGTTTACGCCGACCGCCTCGATGAGCACCTGTGTGGGATTGGTTTTCCGGAAGTTCACCCACCAGACACCGGCAATCGCTCCGATCACCGAAATCCCTCCCAGCAGAAACGGGAAAACCACCGCTTCCGGGGATTTAGGAATGGTCAGAAATCCGACGAGAATCACTCCTATCATGCTTACCGCATAGGTCTCAAAAACATCGGCCGCCATCCCGGCGCAATCGCCGACGTTGTCTCCAACGTTGTCCGCGATCGTAGCGGGATTTCTGGGATCGTCTTCTTCGAGGTGAGTTTCAATCTTGCCGACCAAATCTGCACCAACATCTGCCGCCTTGGTATAGATCCCGCCTCCCAGCCGGGCGAAAACGCTAATCAGGCTGGCACCGAGCGCTAAACCCACCAGACTACTGACCACCTGTTCCTGGCTTCCCAGCATGGCCTCTCCGATCTTGTAGTAGAGGCCGACTGCCAGCAACGCCAACCCGACGACGAGCAGGCCCGTCACGGCTCCGCCGTTAAACGCAACACGAAGAGCTGCGTGCTTCGAGTTCATCGCCGCTTCCGCAGTTCGACAGTTCGACAACACGGCGACACGCATCCCGATATAGCCGGCTGCCATCGAACAAGCAGCCCCGATCAGGAAGCCAAACGACGTATAGAACCCTTTCGCAAAGATCAGAATCACAAAAATTATCGCGGCGATCATCCCGACCGAAGCGATCTGCCGATTCAAGTATGCCTTCGCCCCTTCCTGGACCGCCGCTGCGATCTGACGCATGCGCTCATTGCCGGGCGAACAGGAGATCACCAATCGGATCAGATAGTAGGCGAAGCCCAGACCCACCAGCGCACACAGCAGCGCCAACCAAACACCAGACCGCAAAAGCAAAGCCGACAAAAAGGGGGAAATCATGGAAATCATAATTCAAATAGGAAAGGGAATTAGTGGCTGACCAACCGGACTTTTGCAACCCGCAATGCTATCATTTTCTTACGTGACTCAGGATTGCCTTCTGCGCATGCAGTCGGTTTTCGGCTTGATCGAAGATCGTCTTGGCATGCTTCTCCAAGGTCTCTTCGGTTATCTCTTTGCCGCGGTAGGCGGGCAGACAGTGCAGCACGAGAGCTCCGGAAGCCGCTTGGGCCACCAGCCGTTCGTTGATCTGAAATGACCCAAGTTCCTTGAGACGTTCGGTGCTTTCGTTTTCAAACCCCATGCTTACCCAGACGTCGGTATAGAGCACGTCCGCCCGGTCAGCGCCGGCGATGGGATCATCTGTGACGATAATTTTCCGATTTGTCAGTCTCGCCAGGAACGAAGCGTCCGGCCGGTAGTTCTTCGGAGACGCAATTCTCAGTTCGAATCTGAGCCGCTCGGCAGCCCAAATCCACGAACGCGCGACGTTGTTGTTACCGTCGCCTACAAAACAGATAATCAAATCGTCCAGACTCCCACGTTTTTCTAATATGGTCAGAAGATCAGCTAAGATCTGGCAAGGATGTTCCTCGTCGGTCAAAGCGTTAATTGTCGGAATCCGGCTGTATTCGGCAAATTTCTCAACATCAAGCTGAGCAAAGGTTCGTATCACCGCGCCGTGAACCATCCGCCCAAGGACCCGGGCGGTATCGACGATCGCTTCTCCTCGACCTAATTGAATATCGTTTTGCGAAAGAAATACAACGCTTCCCCCGAGCTCGCGGATGCCGACTTCAAAACTGACTCGCGTGCGGGTCGATGGTTTACTAAAGATCAAGGCCCAGGTTTGTCCGTGGAGAGGCCGCTCCGAAGTGTTGTCCCGATCTGCCTTAATCTTCATCGAAAACGTCAGCAGATTCGTGAGTTCTTCGGCGGTCTGCGCTTCAATCGAAAGAAAATGCCTTATCATGAAACCATCGCCGCCAGAGTCTTGCTGAGGATTAACACGGCCTGATCGATTTCCTCTCTCGACACGATCAGCGGAGGCAACCAGCGGATCACCGACGGGCCGGCCGGTACCGCCAGGAGGCCGTTTCGCATTAGCTCAATCGCGACCGCTTGGGAAGGCGTTTTTCCGCTTGCCCCCAGGGTACCTAACTCCGCTCCCAGCTCAATTCCCAGCATCAAACCCAGGCCACGAACTTCTTTTATTCCCGGGATAGCCGCGAGCTTCCGTTTCGCGTAATCACCCTGGGTCCGGGCATTTGCCAGCAGCCCCTCCCTTTCTATAGTCTCTAAAACCGCCGAAGAGGTCGCGCAAGCAAGGGGAGTGCCTCCGTAGGTTGTACCATGACTCCCCGGCTGCAAGAGATCACACAGGTCAACCGTGCCACCCGCCAGACGTTGAATCTTCCTTTTACGAACCCAGGTGGCTCCCAATGGGAATCCCCCGCCTATCCCCTTTGCCCAGCTGACGGTGTCCGGCACGAAATCCGCCCCCCCCACAATCTCCTTCCACCCGCACCAGTTGCCCAGACGACCCAGTCCACACTGGATTTCGTCCAGCATGAGAAGCATCCCGTGCCGATCGCAAATGCTTCGCAAGCCCAGCAGGAATTCTCTGCTGGCGGCGTAAATGCCACCCTCGCCTTGGACCGGTTCAACCAGAATGGCCACAGTCTGGCCGGTTATCGCCTTTTCAACGGCGTTCAAGTCATTGAATGGCAGATGGTTAAACCCAGCCAGCAATGGAGCGAACCCTTCTTTGACCTTCTCTTGACCCGTCGCCGATATCCCCGCCATGGTTCGCCCGTGAAAGGACCGGTAGAACGTCAGGATTTCAAATCTCGGTTTGTCACCGGAGGGGCTTCCAGCGCACTCGTTCCCAAATTTTCGAGCTAGCTTGATTACTGCCTCGTTGGCTTCGGCGCCGCTATTCGAGAAAAAAACCTTGCCTGGGGAGCCAACGATCTCGACGAGTTTGCGGGCCAGTTCGGCCTGAGGACGCGTAAAATAAAGATTTGAAGTGTGAATCAACTGCCGAGCCTGCCGATCCAGCGCCTCGATGATTCGCGGATGCGCATGGCCGAGAGTGGACACGGCAATACCCGCTCCGAAGTCCAAATACTCTTTGCCATCTTCATCCCATACGCGGGAACCCTGTCCGCGAACTAAAACGACGTCGTACCTATCGTAATTGGGCACGACGAACTCTGCGAAGAGCTGCCGAGTCACTGATTCTGTGGCTGTCATCGGGAAGGCAGAGAATAACCTGTCGCACCCATTCGCACAAGCGGAGGGATGCGCTAGTCAGCGGATGGCGTTGACCTCTGCCGGGCTTCCTCCCATTCACTGAGGAACGCTCGCGAGCGCGTGACCGCAGAGCGACGCACACCTAATGCTTTCGGGTTGACAGCCGGCTCTATGAAGTCTTATAAAAGCGCGGACTTAATTATTTCGCGATTCGAAGAAATTCGCTTGCAAATCTCCCTCAGTCTCGACTTGCCACTGCTCGTTTTCAGATCAAACAATTAAACTCTCAACCTGTCGCCAAACATTACCTCTTAACAAGCTGCAAACATTCGAAGGAGTTGCCACGATCATGCGCATCAAGTTCCCCCATGTCTTGCCGATCGCAGCCGCGCTAGCGACTACGATGTCGGTCGGGTTTGCTACCGAGATCGATCTCTGGTTCATCCCGATGTCGTCCGAGGGTCCGATGAAAGAGCCCCTGCTTAAATGGATGAAAGACACCCTCCCAAAGGAGCTGCCCGGCATAACCGTCGGTGATAACTACGGGCCGCCCATTTACCAGGACGCCCAGCAAAAGTTCATCGTTCAAGGCCGCAAAGGAAAGCCGGACGTAATCGAGGCGGTTCTGGAAGGCATGATTGCCTATCAGAGAGCCGGTCTGCTCGCCCCAGTCGATGATCTTTTTGACAGGTGGTCAGACAAGGACCAGTTCATCCCGAGCACGATCAAAGCCCTAACCCTCAACGGTAAACTCTACGGGGTGCCCTACAATACGAACGTGCGAGTCCTCCTTTATCGGAAAGATCTGTTCCAGAAATATGGGATGACTCCCCCAAAAACCTGGGACGAAATGCTTCAGGACGCCGCCACGATCTCTGCGAAAGAATCGGGTGTCGCGGGCCTCGGTTTGACGACCAAGAACGGAAGCGTCAGAACATTTCAGGAATTCATTTCGTTTTTTTTCCAGGTTAACAACGGCGAAAACCCATACAAATATGATGAGGCCGGCAAAAAGTGGGCAATGAATACTTCGCCCGAAAAATTTGGGCAGGTTCTGAAGCTCTATAGCGATTGCTTTTTTGCCGGGAATCCTCCCGCGGTAAACCAGAACACGCGCGGAAACGATTACCAGGCGACCGACACCGACTATGTGTCCGGCAAGAGCGCCATGGTACCCATGGGCCCCTGGATCTATCAGTATCGGGCAAACGGAGAGGTCGCCAAGAAGATCCTCGAGGAGGAAACTGGTGTGGCTCCGCTTCCCCTGCCGCCGGGCGGAGTTCAGGCGACCTACCTGGAAGTCAAGCCGATCTCCATCAATGCTTTCTCCAAGGAAAAGGATGCGGCTTGGGAACTCGTTAAGGCACTGACAAGCAAGGAGTTCATCGCCATGGCCAACCGGACCGAAGGTGTCAATCCGCCGCGCAAGGATGTCGCGGAGCTACCGGAGTTCAAAAACGACTGGTGGGAACAAGCTTTTATCGCGCAACTGCCAACCGGAGTCGCGCTGGCACCAATCAACTGGGGACTTGTCATCAACGACATCACGGAAGCTATGCAAAAGGCGATCTACAAAAATCAGGCTCCGGAAGATGCTGGAAAGGAGCTTTACAATACGCTCGAGCAAAGGGCTGAAAAGAACCAACTATAATCTTTTCTTGGAAGGGCGGAGATCCACGGCTCAGGCGGAGCTTCGCCCTACCGCGGAGCTTCGCCCTACCTGTTTTTGTTGTTGGTCGTTCGAATGGATACAAAATCCAAAAGGCTGGGGCACGGGTCGCGCTCCCGCGCGACTGCCGTTTAGGCAATCCGAGAGTATCAACGCGGTCAGCGCGCGTGGGAGCGTGTGGCCCTCCCTCGAGATTGACTTCGGATTTAGCCTTTTCCAATGAGCTCGGTCCTTCGGTCAGAGAATAACGCGCTCACACTCTGGCAAAATCTTAGTAGAAAGAGTTTCGGCTACGCGATTCTTTTCCCTGCACTCCTGGTCATTCTTGGGCTGAATCTTTACCCAACAATATCCGGAATTCTGACCTCTTTTACAAACCAGTCTCTGATCGATCCGGGCCATTCCGTGTACGTCGGCCTCGAAAATTACTTCAAGCTCCTGAAGGATCCGGTTTTTCAGATTTCGCTCCTGCATTCCCTGGAGCTTACCTTTTTCGCCGTAGTGCTTCAGGTCATTTTGGGCTTGGTGATGGCGCATTTGCTGATCCAGAAAGTGCCCGGTATTCACTTTTTCCGGAGTGTCGCGATGATCACCTGGGTGCTTCCGATCATCGCTTCCGTCGTCATGTTCCGATTCATGACGCTGCCAAGCTACGGATTCGTGAACATTTTATTGAAGGATGTGGGTCAGGAACGCCTGGCGCGTAATTGGTTTGGTGATGAGACATTCGCATTTCTCCTGGTCCTCATCATGCATCTTTGGCGAAACGTCCCCTTCTACGCTGTTGCCTTCATGGCAGCCATGCAGGCGATTTCAAGCGATCTCTATGAGGCGGCACGAATCGATGGAGCAGGCGAGTGGCGGCAATTCTGGTTCATCACGCTTCCCAATCTCAGATATATTATCCTGGTGATGGTCGTGCTCCATGTAACCTTCACCTTCAACAATTTTGACTTTGTTTTTCTCTCGACCGGCGGCGGCCCGGTGAACGCAACGGAGGTGTTATCAACCTACATTTATAAGCAAGCCTGGAACGGATATGCGCTCGGTTATGCCAGCGCCGGGGGCGTGATTATGCTCGTGGTTCTCGTTTTCCTGGTGCTTGTCTGCAACAAATTTATTAAAGGCTTGTCAGAAGAATGAGAAAACCGCTTCCGACCCGCGCGACTGTGACCTGCACCGGTCTGGCAATTTTTTATTTGTGCCTGCTTCTGCCTATCGCCTGGTTGGTTCTCTCGAGTTTCCGCAGTAGTGATTCGATTCAATCGGGACGCCTCTTACCTCTGTGGTCAGAACTGACCTTCCAAAATTACATCGAGACCTTTCAGATCAGCAACTTCATCACCTACCTGGTGAATTCATTCGTGATCGCATTCAGTGTGATGGTGCTGACCGTTTTCCTAGGCAGCCTGGGCGCTTACGCTTTGAGCCGATTTACTTTGAAAGGTAAGCGCCTTTTCATGATGGCCGCGCTGTTGCCGCAGTTCTTTCCCTACGTCCTGGTGCTGATTCCATTTTATGTTCTAATGTCGAACCTGAACTTGGTCGACAGCCATCTCGGACTGATTCTGACTCATACCTCAATCACGCTGCCATTTGCCCTCTGGATGTTGACCGGCTACTTCAACGCCATTCCGCGTGAACTTGACCAGGCCGCTCTTATAGACGGATGCTCGCGATTAGGCGTATTGTTTCGCATCCTTTATCCGGTGGCAATTCCAGGCCTCGTGGTCGCCGGTTTCTTTGCGTTCGTGGTCTCCTGGGGCGACTACCTCTTCGTTTCCATTCTGTCACAGAGCAATCAGACCCAGACTCTGCCTATCGGGTTGCAGACCTTCATGAGCAGCTTACAGGTTAGATGGGGCTTGATCACCGCGGGGACGGTCTTGGCCATCATTCCGACGGTGGTGTTCTTTTCGATCGTGCAGCGCAGATTGGTTTCCGGTCTGACCGCAGGGGCGGTCAAAACTTAATGCTTATGCCAAAAATTACCTTCGTTGGTGCGGGAAGCCTCGTATTCACCCGAAATCTCTGCAACGATATCTTGCTGGTGCCAAGCCTGCAGGACAGCACAATCAGCTTGATGGATATCGATCCGCAGCGCCTTGAACAGAGTCGCCGAATCGTCCAGTCAATCGTCGAACGGAGAAAACTCCCGGCGAAGATTGAAGCGACCATGGATCGCAAAAGCGCCATCCGGGAGGCAGACTATGTCATCACCACGTTTCAACAAGGCGGATTGGAGGCGTACAAGCTTGACGTCGAGATACCGCAGAGATACGGCGTGGAGCAATGCGTCGGCGATACCCTTGGTCCGGGTGGCGTATTTCGAGCGCTCCGCTCTATTCCCGTCCTCACTGAGCTCTGTGCTGAGCTTGATAATGTTGCCCCTGACGCCTTGCTCTTGAACTACGTCAACCCGATGGCAGCAAACTGCTGGGCGATCGATGGCGCCACCGGTCGTCCGCAGGTTGGACTCTGCCATAGTGTGCAGGGGACGAGTGAGATGATCGCCGAATGGATCAACGTCCCTTACGACGAAGTTACCTTCTTCTGCGCCGGCATCAATCATCAGGCCTTCTTTCTTGAATTCTGGCGCGGAAAGGAAGATCTCTACCCGGCGATCTGGGAAGCGATTGATCGTCCGGAGATATACGGGCGGGAGCCGGTCCGCATCGAACTCATGAAGCACTTCGGGTTCTTCGTGACCGAATCCAGTGGTCACGCGAGCGAGTATGTTCCTTACTTCCGTAAGAGTGCCAAGATGGTGAATGAAGAACTGGTTCCGAATTTCAGTGATAAGGCGAACGGCTGGTTCGACTTTGGACGAACCGGCGGTTATTTGCGGCACTGCCTCAATCGGATCCAAAAGTTCGAACACGAGTTCGAGGAAATCCTGGCAGAGGCGCCGGCAACCGAGCGCAGTCACGAGTACGGTTCTTACATTGTCGAGGCGATAGAATCGGATTCAGCGATCTGCATTAACGGAAACGTTCCAAATACGGATCTAATTGATAATTTACCCAGAGGCTGCTGTGTCGAAGTCCCCTGCCTGGTGGACGGGAACGGCATTCAACCGACGAAGGTCGGCTCGCTTCCGGCGCAGCTGGCCGCGCTCAACCGGACAAACGTCAACGTTCAGGAATTGATCGTCGAGGCTGCGCTGAGCGGCGCCACCGAAGCTGTCTATCACGCCGTCATGCTGGATCCGCTTACGGCCGCAGTTTGCACCTTGCCTCAGATCCGGAGCATGGTGGACGAAATGCTGGAAGCCCAAAAACAGTGGCTGCCGCAGTTCTAGCCCACAGCCTGCACCGCTCACAAATCTTCTAAGGATTTGTGAGCGATGCAGGCTCAGGGCACGATTTCCGTACCGATGCCACCTGCGGTAAAGACTTCGAGAAGCAGGGCATGCGGAATCCGACCGTCGATCAGGTGTACTTTCCCCACGCCTTCGTTGAGCGCCTCGACAGCCGAAAGCACCTTTGGAATCATTCCTCCCTCGATAATTTCATCGTCGATGAGCTGGGCGACGTTTTCTCGATTTATGGTCGGAATCAGCGAGTTAACATCTTTCACGTCGCGCATGACCCCCAAGACGTCACTCACGTAGATCATTTTAGCGGCTTTTAAGGCACCGGCCATGGCACCCGCCGCTACATCTGCATTGACATTGAGTATTGTTCCGTCTTCGGCCTGAGCAATTGGAGAGATCACCGGCACCACTTCCCGGTCAATCGCCTCGCTCACGCCGGTCAGCTCCAGCGACGTAACCTCACCCACAAAACCAACATCAATCAGATTCTTGCCGTCGATCTGAGGTGGAAGACGTTTGGCCTTGAAAACATCGCGGCCGGAAAATCCTTCCGCGTGTCCACCAAATTCCTGCATCGCGGCGACGATCCGAGGACGGATCACCGTATCGAGCACCTCCTCCACGATCTTGATAGTCAACTGGTCGGTGACCCGGAGCCCGTTGACGAAGCGCGGCGTTTTTCCAGCCTCACGCATCCGTTGAGTGATTGCCTTACCGCCGCCATGCACCAGCAAAGGATTAATACCGACGGCTTCAAGGAACACGACATCACGCAGCAGACGCTCAATCAGGTGATCGTCCTCCATGGCGCTGCCACCATATTTGATGACAAACGTCTGGCCGCGGAATTTTTGGATAAAGGGTAGCGCCTCCAAAAGCGCCTCCGCTTTCCCGACCTCGAACTGGTTCTGCATTCGTATTTCTCCCTCTCCTCCGACTACTCGCCCATATTAAATCTCACGTACTCTGGGGTTAGATCGGAGGTAAACACCTTGTATTCCGCCGACCCCAGGTGGAGGTAAATGGTAACAGTAAACTTTTTGTTTCCGAGAACTTCTTTAAGCGTCTTCGCCGGGGTACTACTCGCCATTCCGTGCTCGACGGCAACTGCTCCATTGAAAAAGATGTCGACCATCTCTTCCCGCACCTTAGCCGTCGAATATCCAACGGCGTCCATGATGCGACCCCAGTTCGGATCCTCGCCGTACCAGGAGCATTTGACCAATACCGAGTTGGCAACCGCTTCTGCGGCCTTTCTGGCATCCTGATAGGTAGCGGCTCCCTTCACATGAACTTCGACGAATTTCGTCACGCCCTCACCGTCCTCGACGATCATCCGCGCCAACTGCCGGGTCACAAAGTTGAGCCCTTCGGCGAACCGGCCGTATTCTTCGCGATCCGGTTCGATTGGCGGGATCCCTGCCTGGCCATTCGCCAAACAAATGGCGGTGTCGTTCGTGCTCATGTCGCCGTCGACCGTGATACAATTGAAGGACTGCTCCACGCTGGCAGAAGTTAATCGCTGCAACTCTCTTTTGGAAATGGGGGCATCGGTCGTAATGAAGCAAAGCATCGTCGCCATGTCAGGATTAATCATTCCTGCCCCCTTCGCGATACCGCCAATCCGCACCCTTTTATCAGCCAGGGGCAGTTCCACCGCGATTTCCTTCTGAAAGGTGTCCGATGTCATGATCGCTTTAGCAACGACATCGCTGCCGTTCGAGCTCAATCCTGCTACTAAAGCCGGCATGAACTCCTCGATCTTTTCGATCGGCAAATCGCGTCCGATCCGGCCGGTCGAGCAGACCAGGACCTGGCGTTCCTTCAGACCCAGCTGGCGGGCAACCGCCTGGGTCATCCTCCTGGCATTCTGGATTCCGGTCGAACCCGTGCAAGCATTCGCATTGCCACTGTTTGCAATGATCGCCCTCGTATCGCCAGCCCGCAAATGGGCAGCAGACACGCGAACGGGGGCGGCTTTGATCTTATTCGAAGTGAATGTAGCCGCGGCGACAGCCGGAAAGTCTGAAATGATCAGACCAAGGTCGCGCTTTTCGGGCGCTCCCTCTTTGATACCGCACCGAACTGCCGCGGCCCGGAAACCGCTGGGCGCAGTAATCCCTCCACCGATCTCAAAAAATGTTGGTTCCATGTTCAAAGAGCGGCTTCATCTGATACAACAGTACAGGACTTCTGCCGAGCTATTTTCGCTAAGTTCCAAGTCCAATCCCCTCATCCCAGCCGTTCATTATGTTGAAACACTGGATCGCCTGACCGGCCGCCCCTTTGACAAGGTTGTCCAACACAGACATCAGAATAACTCGCCCGGTCCTTGGGTCGACGCGCCAGGCTATTTCCACTCCGTTGGTGAAAGCCACGTCCTTGACCTCAGGATACCGGCGTGAACCCAGCAATCGTATGAACCGCTCGGAACCGTAGGCGGCGGTGTAGACCTCTTCTAGGGAGTCGCCGCTCAACTCGTTCACAGGTTCGGCATGAATGGTTGTGACGATTCCGCGGGTGAGGGGGATTAAATGGGGCGCGAACTGTATGCGTACCTGTTCTCCGGCTGCACTTGTTAACTCCTGTTCAATCTCCGATAAGTGTCGATGTCCGGGCAAACCGTAGGGCCGGGCGCTCTCGTTACACTCGACAAAAAGCAGATCCAGGTCCGCCTTCCGACCAGCGCCACTCACGCCGCTGAGACTGTTCGCAATGATACTTGAAGGCCGGATCATGCGAGCGCGTATCACCGGAAGCAGGGGTAGCAAGATGCTCGTCGGATAACAGCCTGGACATGCCACCAGCTCAGCGCGCCTGACCTGATCGCGATACGCCTCGGGAAGCCCGTAAACCGATTTCTTCAACAGCGTGGGAGCGGGATGCTCATGCTTATAGAAGTATTTGTACACTCCCGCATCCTTGACTCGAAAATCCGCGCTGAGATCGATCACTTTGATCCCCCGCTCCAGCAACGGCAACGCAAACTCGGATGCAACGCCGTGCGGAAGTGCGAGGAACGCAAATGCGATGCCCAGCGAAGGCAGCAATATCAGGTCTGGTTCGACGAATTCGAGATTCGCCAGCGGAGAGTGATTACCGACCCAACCGAATACTTCGGAGGCCTTCTTACCGGCGTGCTGGCGCGAAGTGAGACAGCGAAGGTCGACCAGAGGATGTTCCGCAAGGCGTTTCACCAATTCTTCACCGGAATAACCGCTTGCCCCAATAATCGCGATTTTCGCTTTGTTCATGAATTTGCTCGAGGTCCCTCGTTATGGGACCTCGATCACAGTATAGCCAGTTTTAAGTTTTGAGTTTAGAGTTTTGGGTTTTAAGTGCGTCTCTCACCATTCGGTTGTCGCCGAATTGATCAAATATGTCCTATAGGTCAAATAGGTCCTATGGGTCATGGGATCGGTTCGACGAACGTCGAATGTTGAGGGATGCACTCAAGACTCGAAACCCAAAACCCAAAACTCAAACCTGGATATTCCTTGCGGTCCGTGTATTTTCCAGGCCTTTCAACCCATGCCAGCCGACCGGAAAACGACCCAAGAGAGACACCGGATGACGGAGCTCGAGCGAATGCGGCATTCATGCGCCCATGTGCTAGCGACGGCCATCCTGCGGATCTGGCCGGAAGCACAGTTCGCGGCGGGTCCACCGGTCGAGAACGGTTTTTACTACGATCTGGAAATGGACCATCACATTTCCTCCGATGACTTTGACAAGATCGAAGCCGAGATGAAGAAAATCATCAAGGAAAACCAACTGTTCGAACGCGTTGTCGTCTCCCGGGACGAAGCGGTTCGATTGGCGAACGAAGGACGGCTGGGCGCGCTTGGACCAAGGCCCGAGCCTAGCAAATTTAAGCTCGATATTCTGCAAGGGATACCCGACGACGAAGAAATCTCCTTGTATCGCAATGGAGACTTCACGGACCTCTGCGCCGGTCCTCATGTTATGCGGACCGGCAACATTGGTCCATTTAAACTCACCTCTATCGCAAGAGCCTACTACAAAGGGGCTGCGAACAATCCGCAGCTGCAACGCGTCTATGGCACGACATTCAAGTCACGAGCCGACCTGGACCTCTATTTTGAGCAACTAGAGGAGGCCAGAAAGCGAGATCATCGGAAGTTGGGTCGCGAACTTGGGCTGTTCCATATTGATGAAGAGGTTGGACCCGGGCTGGTTCTCTGGAAGCCTAAGGGTGCTATCGTCCGAAAGGAACTCCAGGCCTTTATTTCTGAAGAGTTGCGACGCCAGGGGTATACCGAAGTCTTTACACCCCATATCGGGAAACTGAGTCTTTACCGCACTTCCGGCCACTATCCGTATTACCGCGACTCGCAGTTTCCGCCACTCATCGAACCGGAGACTTTGACCAGACTCGCCGAAGAAGGTTGCTCATGTGCTGATCTTTCGAATCGGCTGAGCCAGGGTAAAATCGAAGGCTATTTGCTAAAGCCGATGAACTGCCCGATGCACATCAAGATCTATGCGTCGAGTCCACATTCATATCGAGATCTCCCGGTGCGACTGGCGGAATTCGGAACCGTTTATCGCTGGGAACAATCAGGCGAACTTAGCGGAATGACCAGGGTTCGAGGCTTTACTCAGGACGACGCTCACATCTTTTGCACTCAAGAGCAGGTTCTCGGTGAAATTCAGGGCTGCCTCCAGCTTGTCCTGAAGATTTTAAATACTCTGGGTATGAATTCCTACCGGGTCCGGGTGGGACTTCGCGGCGCCGACTCGTCCAAATACGTCGGAACCTCAGAACAATGGGATCGAGCAGAGAATGCCCTTCGAGAGAGCGCCAGAACCCTTGGGGTACCCTTCTCTGAAGAACTCGGCGAAGCCGCATTCTATGGCCCAAAGATCGATTTTGTGGTCAAGGACGTGATCGGCCGCGAGTGGCAGCTTGGCACTGTGCAAGTTGACTACAATTTGCCCGAACGATTCGGGCTCAACTATGTCGCACCGGACAACTCGGAACGCCGGCCAGTGATGATCCATCGGGCGCCGTTCGGCTCTCTCGAACGGTTCTGCGGTGTTCTGATTGAGCATTTTGCGGGAAGCTTTCCCACTTGGCTGGCTCCGGAACAGGTGCGTGTCCTTCCGATCTCTGAAAAGCATCTGGAATACGGAAGGTCCGTCTTAGGGCTCCTTTTGGATCGCCACATCAGGGCTTCAATCGATGAAAGTTCGGACAAGGTTGGCGCTAAGATTCGCCTTGCCCAGCTGGAAAAGGTCCCCTATATGTTGGTGCTCGGCGCACGAGAAGAGGAGGCCGGCGAAGTCGCTGTGCGCAGCCGCAAAAACGGTGACGAGGGAGCCGTGAGTGCGTCGGAATTTGTGGAACGAATTCAAAGCGAAGTCAGAGAACGTCAACGTGATTGAGTGCACCGCTCGGCACCCCGGCTGCACTCCGAGGAGATAGTTTTATTCAGCAACAGCAGATCCGCGTCAACGGTCGAATTCGCGCACGAGAAGTGCGAGTGATTTTAGGCACAACCAACGAACAGTTGGGCATAATGAAGCTTCAGGATGCCTTGCGAAGAGCTCAATCGCTCGGGCTCGACTTGGTTGAGGTGGCTCCGACCGCCAATCCGCCCGTTTGCAAGATCGTCGATTTCGGAAAGTACAGATACGACCTTTCCAAACAGGACAAAGACCGCAAGTCGACCACGTCCAAGCTTAAAGAGATCAAGTTTCGGGTTAACATCGATCCGCACGATTACATGATCAAAGTGCGGCACGCTGAGCAATTTCTGGACAAAGGCAACAAGGTTAAATTTCAGCTGCAATTTCGCGGTCGCGAAATGAGCCACAAGGAACTCGGTGATCAGTTGATGCAGCGGTTGAAGGAGGACCTCTCGACGATGGGCCAGGTCGAGATGGAGCCGAAGCTGATGGGTAAAAGCATAAGCATGACCATGTCGCCGCTCCCGCTGAATAGGCGGAAGCGAAAGTTCGCCGTTGAAGACGAAGAACTGCCCTCTGAGCCACTCGAGTCGGAGGAATGAAGTCGGTAGGGTCGCGCTCCTGCGCGACCCTACCGATTGAAAACCGAATCTTGACACGCTCTCTCTTGGGATGTAGTGATGGCGTCCGCGACTTTCCCAAGCGGAGTCTTTATGCCTGACGCTGAAATAATTTTGAAAGAAAATATCCCCGGCCTGGGCGCCGAGGCTGATATTGTCAAGGTCCGTAAGGGCTATGCTCGGAATCACTTGATTCCAACCGGAAAGGCCTACGAAGTCACTCCCTCTAATCTGAAGCGTCTCAACCAGTTGAAGAGCAAGCGCGCCGAGCGAGAGGCCCGTGAGCTTAACGAAGCCGAGGAATTTGCCCGTAAGATAAATAAATTGAAACTGGAGTTCGCACTGCAAACGGGCGAGACCGGAAGAGCTTTTGGTTCCGTGACAGCTAAGGACATTGAAGATAAGCTCCAGGCGGAATTCGGGATTACGATCGACCGTCACAAGATCGACTTAGAGCGCCCAATTAAAGAGAGTGGTGAGAAAGAGGTTACGATCAAGCTGCATCACGACGTTGTGGCGACGTTGAAACTGGAAATCAAATCTATCGCGCCAGCCCCTCCCGCTCGTCAGGAGAGCGACGCGACCGAGGTCAAATCGAAGGCCAGACGAAAAACAAAGCCTGCGGCCTGATGAACGATGGCAAAAGGTTCTCAAGGTTTAGCGAAACCTGCTGAGAACCCCTTAAGCGCCGAGGGGACAGGCACCGGGACACGAAGATCGAGTTATTCACAAGATCTTCACAGCCCACCCGCAGGGAAAGAGGTGCCTCGATCCCTTCCGTTCAGCGAAGACGGTGAAAAGGGTGTCCTCTGTTCTCTGTTGTTGTCTCCCCGAGAGGTCGCTGACATCTGTGTTCTGCGCCTGCGCCCGGAAGCGTTCTACATCCCGGCCCATCAGATTATCTACGGTCTGATCCTCGAATTTGGTGATAAGAGTAAGCCGATCGATTTCGTCTCACTGAAGCAGGCTCTGAAGGATCGGAATCAACTTGAAGAAATCGGTGGACCGGAATACCTCAGCAGCCTTTACAACTTTGTTCCCACGGCAGCAAACGCCGGTTACTACATTGATATTGTCCGCGAGAAGTACGTCTTGCGCCGACTCATCGTCACGTGCAACAAGCTTTCTTCTCAATGCTACGATCAGCAGAGTGAAATCGAGCCGCTGCTGGATGACGTCGAAAGGGAGATCTTTGCAATCACTGGGGAACAGGTCAAAACCGAGATTGTTCCGACCAAAGATCTGGTCATGGAGGCGATCGAACAGATCGAAAAGTTGTATGAGAATCGCGGTTCGGTGACCGGCCTGTCGACTGGATTTATTGAGTTGGACCGGATGACCAGCGGGCTGCATGCGGCTGAGATGATCGTCATCGCGGCACGGCCAAGCATGGGAAAGACCGCGTTGGCCATGAATATCGCGGAGCACGTGTCGATGGACGTCGGCAAGGCCGTTGCGGTGTTCAGCCTCGAGATGAGCAGCCAACAGCTCGTGGTGAGACTTCTCTGCTCGCGAGCTAAAGTAGATCTCCAGCATGTCAGAAATGGGTTTCTGTCAGAGCGAGACTTTCCAAAACTCACCTCCGCAGCCTCAGAACTCGCGGCCGCAAAAATGTTTATCGACGACACGCCGGGTCTAACCGTTACGGAACTGCGTGCCAAGTCTCGGCGCATGAAATCGCAACACGATATACAGCTCATTGTAATCGACTACCTCCAACTGCTTCGCTCGATGAGTCGAAGGGCCCAGGACAACCGTCAGTTGGAAATCTCGGAGATCTCAGGCGGAATCAAGGCGCTCGCCAAGGAGCTGAATCTGCCCATCATTGTCATCGCCCAATTGAACCGCCAGCCAGACACGCGCGGACAAGGCGGGCGTCCTCGTTTGAGTGATTTGCGCGAGTCCGGCTCGATCGAACAAGATGCTGATTTGGTCGGCCTCCTTGTGAGACCCGAATACTACGAGACGGATGAGGAAACCAAGCAAGAAAAGGCGGGCGAGGCAGAGCTCATCATTGCCAAGCAGCGGAATGGTCCCACTGGAGATATTCCGTTGACGTTTTTGAAGAAATACACTCGATTCGAAAGTCGCACCCGCGACCAGCCATGATAGGTCACATAAGTCTCATAGGTCACATAAGTCTCAGCTATAGCGCCCCTGCTGGCCCGACGTAGCGAGGGGCAACAGGGGCGGAGTCGGGAGCATAGCTCTCCAGCGACGCCGCCACGACGGCGGCCTGCATGTTCCTGCAAAAAGTTCACCTTGTATTTTTGCAGTAGCCGACCACAATATCTTGTGGTCGTTTCTCGGACCTCACTCTATCATGCGATGCCCAAAATGCGGTAACCTTGAGGACAAGGTGATCGATTCCCGCTCAGCGAAAGCCGGGGCGGCGATTCGGCGACGTCGCGAATGCTTGGCATGCCAACATCGCTTTACTACTTATGAAGAAATCGAGCGTCGCGATTTGCGGGTCGTCAAAAGAGATGGCCGCCACGAGCCATTCGACCGGCAGAAGCTTTTGAGCGGAATGATTAAGGCGTGCGAGAAACGACCAGTCAGTTACGATGCTCTTGAGCGCGCGGTCGAAGAAATCATTCAGGAGCTTGAGCAATCGTTCGATCATGAGGTCCCCACGAGCGCTATAGGCATTCGTGTTATGGAGCGGCTCCATTCGATGGACGATGTGGCCTACATCCGGTACGCATCCGTCTACCGCCAATTTCAAGACATTGGGGAGTTTATTAATGAGATCGAGTCACTCGGTCGCAAAATCAAACGCAACGCCCTTCAACCGGATCTGTTTGCCCCGTGATCGCGCTACGCGATTCCTTACCTCTCCTTCGGCACAATGAGAATGGAGACTCATTGGTTCGACACGATTGGCTCTGTTTTTGCCTTTGTCGGGCCGCGGGTAAGGCCGGGTACAGCCATTGGTGGCTGGCAGAACATGTCGCCGCAAGTGTGATGTGCTACCTGGCAACAACGTACGAAAAGAACGTTATCACGTTGCCGCAGCTACGCGACGTGGTTTTGTCCGTCCTGCAGGTCATCGGGTATGCTGAAGTCGCGTTGTGTCTGGAGGCGCTGCATCCACCGTTCGAACTTTCGCTGAGTGCATTAGCTCAAGAAGCCGGGCCGGGTTACGAATTAGCTTTTTTCCGGCTCCTGAAAGAGCGCATCCAGCCGGCACTTTCTGATCAAGCCTCAAATCTAGATATTTACGGACTCCGATCCTGTGTCCGGCATTTGCAAGCAGCAAAGACCTGGAACCGCAGCTGTTCTCAGTTGCGAAACGAAATCGTAGACTTCCTTCGCGCACAACTGGAAGGGGCTAACCTGAAAACCGATCTTCTACTTACTATCAGATGACACTGTTCGAAAAAATCGTGGCTCGCCAAATTCCTGCAAACATTATACAGGAGGATGACGACTTTATCGTTTTCCATGACATCAATCCCCAAGCGCCAGTTCATGTTCTGGTGGTTCCAAAAAGACCTATTCCGCGGCTCAGTCACGCCAAAGAAGAAGACGCAAAACTACTGGGCCAACTCCTTTTGAAAGCTCGGGAAATAGCCAAATCGCTCGGAATCGCGGATTCCGGATTTCGAGTCGTGATCAATAGCGGACCCGACGCAGGACAACAGGTGCCCCATTTGCACCTTCACCTTCTGGGAGGACGCCCATTAGCCTGGCCGCCGGGTTAGAAAACTCCTAGCCCGCAAAGGATTTTGCCCCACTAATGTCGTTTAGGCGAAGCTCCCATTCCCCTTGAAACAAGGGCGGATAACCGCTGACGTGAACGCTGACTTCCAATCAAGGCCTGTCATTGTCACACGCGCAGCCTAGTCTCCTGGGATTGGTATTATCGGGTCTGGGGCATTAGCCTTGAATCCCGAACACCGCAGGGCAAATTCCAAAATCGTTGCAGGTCCCAAAGAACTATTCGCGTAGCGTCACACCCAAACGCTCCACGAGTTGCGACTTCAAGCGACTATGTGCCGCGTTCGCTTCTTCCTGTGTCAAAGTTCGGTTGCTTGCTCTATATGTCAAACTGCAGGCCATCGATTTCTTGTTTGCCGGCACCTTTTGCCCAGTTGGATCCACAAAAAGGTCGAATAACCGAACATCGGCTAGCAGCGGCTCTTGGGCGGACGTAAAGGCATCAAGCACCGCCTGGTATTTCAATTCTCGGTCCGCAAAAAATGCAACATCTCGTGTCACCGCCGGAAATCGGTCCAGCGCTTTGTACCTGAGCGTTTTTGGGGTCCCACCCATCCGCAGCGTCAGTTCCGCAACCAGGATAGCACCGCGCGCTCCAATCTCTTTCGCCAACCCGGGCCGCACCTGGCCCATCCTGCCCAGTATCTGTCCATCTCCATCAGTAACATTGCAAACCAGCGGAGCGAAGCTGGTTGCCTGCGCCCTTGTCAAGACAAGCTCTTTGCGCAAAGCCGTTTTCAGGATGCCCTTCAAGTCGAACAGATCAAAGGCGGCGGCATCCTGATTCCAGCTTTTGCTTTGGCGTTCTCCGGACAGCAGAACCGAAAGGCACAACAATTCCTCCGCTGCGGCGACTCGGAAAACGCGGCCGATTTCGAAGATTGCCACGCTGTTCAAACCGCGGTTGAAGTTGCGTTCGGCTGCTTTAATCAGGCCCGGTATCAATGAAGGCCTCAGTATTCTCTGATCTTCGACCAGCGGATTACGCAATCTCAAAGTGTCCGGCCTGGGCTCGATGAGGAAATCCAGACTCCGCTCATCCACTAACGCAAGGCTTCGCGCCTCGAAAAGCCCCAAACCCACTAATCGCTGGCGCAGTTGCATCAGGTCGTCGTGAACACGATCGGCAGCTGATTTGCGGGTCGGTATGCCAAAGACACGCGACGGGATTTTTTGGATTCCGGCCATCCGGCAGACCTCTTCGATGAGGTCTTCCTCCCGGATCAGGTCTTGCCTGTAACTCGGCACCTCCCAGCGGTTTTCACCCGCATGTTTGAGTCCCAGCCGGATCAGCAGTCTGGCTGAATCAGGGACCTCCATACCCAAGATCTTAGTGCAACGTTCGGGACGCATCTCGACTAGGCCGGTCAAATCCGGGACGGACCCGGCAATCACGATGCTCTCGTCAGCCTTACCACCGGCGACCTCCAAAAGCAGGTCGGTTGCGCGGGCGGAAGCGAACAACACCGCCTGCGGATCCACGCCCCGCTCAAATCGAAAACTGGAGTCCGAGATCAGCCCTAGCCGGCGACTGGTCCGGCGGATGAAGCCCGGATTGAAGTATGCGGCCTCCAGAAGCATGTCGGTGGTCGTCGCACTGACACCGCTCTGCTCGCCTCCCATTACGCCGCCAATAGCCAGCGCTCTCTCGTGATCAGCAATCACGACATCCTCCAACCCAAGTTCGTAATCTTTCCCATCTAACGCCAGCAGCTTCTCGGCTGGATTGGCTCTCCGCACAACGATGCCTCCTCTGATTTTCGCGACATCAAATGCATGAAGTGGCTGGCCCAGCTCCAAGAGCACGTAGTTCGTCACGTCGACCACATTGTTGATCGACCGCAATCCAGCCGCCTCCAATTTTTCCCGGAGCCATCCCGGGCTCGGTCCAACCCGAATACCACGGATCAATCGCGCGGAGTAAAACGGGCAACCCTCCGGCGCCTCCAGCCGAACCGAGCTGGGATCCTCGCAAGAGCGCTCGGGTCCGGCGACGATTTGCGGCAACTTCGGCGCAGGAAGATCAAGCAGCGCAGCCAGTTCCCGCGCGATTCCAAAATGACTTAATAAGTCAGGTCGATTCGGCGTGACTTCCACCTCGACGATGGTGTCTGGCGAAAAAATATCGGATAACGGGCCACCGATCGGTGCATCGCCAGGCAAAATCAGCAAGCCGGCGGCGTCGTCAGCAAGATTGAGTTCCCTGGGACTGCAAAGCATCCCTTCGGATTCGATGCCTCGCAGCTTGCTGGCTTTAATTTTAACGCCGCCCGGAAGTACTGCGCCCGGTAACGCCAATGCCACTTTATCTCCAGCCCGAAAGTTTTTCGCGCCACAAACGATTTGTCTCGGCAGACCGGACCCGTCATTTATGCGGCAGACAATCAGGCGATCGGCATTGGGATGTGGCTCGAACGCGTCAACTTGGGCCACGATTACTTTGTCCAGTTCTGCACCCCGCTGTTCAACACCTTCGACCTCGACTCCAGCAAATGTCAGGGCTTCGACTATCTCCGCGATCGAGTGCCTAACGGCCAAAAATTCCTTCAGCCAATTCAGAGACAATTTCATGTCGCAAACTGGGCTAAAAATCGTTGGTCATTCTCGATCAGGAGACGAATATCAGGCAAAGCGAACAAGGACATCGCCAAGCGCTCGAGCCCCATTCCAAAAGCGAATCCGGTCCAGTGCTCGGGGTCATAAGCATTGTCACCACGTCTTGCGTTGACCGCTTCGAACACGGCAGGGTGGACCATTCCGCACCCCAAGAGTTCCATCCATTTGCCCTCCTGAATCCCGGGTAGTCGGATATCAAGTTCAAAGCTTGGCTCGGTGAAAGGAAAAAAATGCGGCCGCAGCCGGGTTTCCACTTCCTGGCCTAGCAACTCCCGAACGAAATATTCCAAAGTTCCTTTGAGGTCGGCGACACTGACATTGCGATCGACGTATAACCCCTCTAGTTGATTAAACTGGTTCAGGTGGGTGGCATCGGTCTCGTCCCGGCGGTAAGACGCTCCGGGTCCGATCACCCGCACGGGAGGTTCATTCGCAACCATCGTCCGGATCTGAACGGTCGACGTATGTGTGCGCAACAGTCTCCCGTCGGGGAGATAAAATGTATCCGAATCGTTGCGGGCCGGATGATTCGCCGGAGTGTTTAGCGCGTCAAAACAATGCCATTCAGTTTCAATGTCAGGACCGTCGGCCAGCGCAAATCCCAGCCGGCGCATAATCTGCACAGCCTGATCCTGAAGGAGCGTCAATGGATGCATGCCCCCGGCCCGGAATGGCGTCCCCGGGAGCGTCTCGTCCACCCCGCTCAAATTCTGCGCCTCCCCCTCGGCAGCGAGAGCCTCGAGCCGGCTGTCCAGGGCAACGGTGACAGCGTTGCGGATCTCATTCAACAGTTTGCCGATGCGCGGGCGATCCTCCTTAGGCACGTTGCGCATATTTTCACTCAATCGTGAAACTGCACCCGCTTTCCCCAGGTATTTCACCCGAAGATTCTCAAGCTCGATTTTGCTGTCTGCCCGTTGGATTTCAGCAAGCGCAGCTGCCTGCAATCTTTGAAGATCGTCGTTCATGAGAAGCTAACGAGGCTGCTCTGAGAGTGGGAGGTTTTGATAAGAGTCAGCGCCCGGAAATGGCTTCGACCCGTTCCACGGCCCTGTTCTTCTGCTCCAATGCCGCAACGGCCCTGTCCAAAATAGCCTTGAATGCCGTCTCATCACTGGTGGCAAGGTCAGACAATACCTTGCGATCAAGCTCAATTTTGGCCGCCGCTAAACCTTCCATAAAACGGCTGTAGGTCGTGCCAAATTGGCGGCAAGCCGCATTGATTCGCTGAATCCAAAGGTTGCGAAAATTGCGCTTCCGGGTTTTTCGGTCGCGGTACGCCCAGTATTGTGCCTTCATCGTGGCGTCTTTGGCATAACGGAAAAGCTTGGATCGACGCCCGCGATACCCCTTCGCTTTGTTGAGAACTCTTTTACGGCGCTCTCTGCTCGCGCGCGCGTTAGTTGCTCTTGGCATGTTTCTTATCCGACGACCGCCGGACCCTCACGCGCAGGTTGTTGTTTTTCACATTCGTCCCCCGACCTCACCTGTCGCCTCAGTCCCGAAACGTTCCGGAACAGGTGGAGAACGATCTGCCGATTTCTCAGTTGAATGGCAGGTTCGCCTTAATCCGCTTCTCGTCAGTTTTATCCAGCACAGCGGCCTTGGCGAGTTGACGCTTGCGTTTCGCGTTTTTCGACGAAAGCTGGTGCTGGCGGCTTGCCTGGCCACGTAGTACCTTGCCGGTGGCCGTGATCTTGAAGCGTTTCGCCACCGCTTTCTTCGTCTTACGTCTCGCTATCGGTTTTGGCATAAGGAGCCCGCAATCTATCTCCAAGATCCGAGTTAGCAACTGGAATCTACGTAAGCAAAGCCTCCAACTTTCTCTAACGCACACTCCTCTCTCAAGACTGAAGTCTGAACGTGCACCGGTATAGCCCGGATGCTCTCTCTTCTTCTCGTTCAACGCGCACCCCCAGGGCTCGTTCGAACATATCGCGTTCCAGACGCCTGATGAGCGGAAAGGCGTCCACCAAATCCAAAATCGGCGAGTGATGTTCTACCAGCACGATCGGTTCACGGCTGGAAACTTCGGACATATAGCCTTCGTGATCGCGAATTCTTGCGAGCATTTCAGCCAGTTCCAAAACGGTCTGCCCGCTCAGTCTCCGCATGTATTCGTCGGCCTTTGCCGTGAACACTGAATACAAAAGCTTTTCCGCAGCTGCATGACCATAGAGTCTGTTCGCGGCATTCAGGATTTCGATGGTAGCGCCATTGCTGGCGGCTGGAAAAAAAGTGCGCGCCTTCGGAGTCAGCCTATAGATCATCTCCGGGCGCCCAACAGGCTTTGGGCGCCGCCAAGTGTCAACGTACCCTTGCCGCTCAAGTTCCTCACAGTGCTGCTTGACGCCCATGTAACTGAGCTTCAGCCGCTGCCCGAGCTCGTTCACAGAGAGCCCCTGAGTTTTCTTAAGGGCCTCAACAATTCGCATCCTCTGTGAGCGGCCAACTTCACTTATTCGCTTCATCGGATTTCGTTATGAAAAAGGATGGCCCGACCTGGTAGTGACGCGCTCCCGCGCGGCCGGGTAGGGCGAGGCTCCGGGTAGGGCGAGGCTCCGTCCGAGCCGGGGCGCGCGTTCCTCCCTCGGCTCGGACGGAGCCTCGCCCTACCCGGAGTTTCGCCCTATCGGCCTTTTGCGCGGGAGCGCATCCTTACCGAGCCGACGGCCCATTTTGAACGCAACGTCATCGCCATTATTCGCGAGACGATGCACTCAGCTACTTACCAACTTTCACGATCGAATAGGTCTTAACCCCTTTGCGATCCAGCAAAAGCAACAGGTTCGGCTTACCTTTCTGTTCGGCTAAGGCCTTCTGAAACGACTCCGTGTTGGTCACCTGGTTTCGCCCGACCTCAGTGATCACATCTCCCGTTTGAATATCGGCCACCGCGGCGGGGCTGTTCGGCACAACTTCGGTTACAACAACTCCCGAGTCCGACTTCAGCCCCAACTGCTGCTTTAGCGCCGGCGTTACATCCTGGACTTGCACGCCAAAGTTGGAGGCAAAATCTTCACCGGGCGACGTTGGGGGCTGAGCGTTCGCCAGCTTGCTCGCATCAGCCGGCAATTCTTCCGTCCTTACGGTGACGGCAATCTTTCTTCCGTTCCGCCAAACCCCTAAACTAACTTGCTCGCCGACCTTCTTCTTTAGAATCTCGTTTTGAAGTTCCCGTGCACTCGTTACTTGGACACCATCCACATCAGTGATCACGTCCGCCGGACGCAAATCACTTTTCGCGGCCGGAGTATCGGCCTGAATCGTCCGCACGACCACCCCTTTGTCGACACCTTTGAATACTTCGGTCCGGTTCTGGTCATTGAGACTCTCAATAATGATCCCCAGCCAAGGCCGGACTATCTTTCCTGAAGCGATCAGTTGCTCGCTCACCTGCTTGGCAAGATTGCTTGAAATGGCAAAGCCAAGCCCCCGGTTCAAACCGTGGATCAACGTATTCATGCCAATCACCTTGCCGTCGATATCACAGAGCGGACCGCCACTGTTCCCGGGATTGATGGCGGCGTCGGTCTGGATGTAATCCTCATATTTGTCCGGGAGCAGTTCGTTGCGGCCTTTTGCGCTCACCACGCCAGTCGTAAAGGTGTAAGCAAATTTGTAGGGGGTCCCAATTGCACACACGATCTGACCGACCTTCACGTCGTCGCTGTTTGCGAAATCGATCGAGGGTAGACCGGTGGCATCGACTTTAATGACCGCCACGTCGGTTCGGTCATCAGACCCGATCACCTTGGCCGTGAAGGTCCGCCCGTCCTTGAGTTTGACGTTTATTTTATCTTCGCCGTCGATCACATGGTTATTCGTGATGATGTAGCCGTCCTGGCGCACGATGAACCCGGACCCTTCACTCTGATCCGGTTGTTCACTCTCGTCTTTGGGACCTCGGAAAAAGAAATCGAATCCATCCATGGGGCTGGACGAATTCCCGGACCGGCCGTTTTTTTCGACATCCACGACCACAACGGCCGGAGCGACCTTTTCGTAAACGGCTGTATAAGCGTCGTTAAGTTGATGCGCGATATCCTTCGCGGGACTCGAAGCCGTCGCCTGGGCAAAAAGCGTTTGGGAAAAGGCTTGGGTTAGTAGCAGTCCCCCGGCCACGAGGGTCGAAACACGATGAATGGCGCTCATATGGCAAGTAAACTTTGACAGAAGCGTTCTTCCGCCTGTCCAATACGGAATGTGACAGCAGAAACGCCAGAAGCAAGCAGGTGCACAAATTGACAATTAGAAGTGCCCTCTTAGTGTGTGTACCAACTAGTCAACCAATCATGCAAAGCTTAGCTGAAACCGCCGATAAGCGGTTCCTTTCGTTCGCACCGGGCTTTTGGCCCAATGTTAGTCCCGAACTCTGGAACGACTGGAAATGGCAACTTAGAAACCGAATCACCAACCTGCAGCAGCTCGAACAGCAGATCGCACTAACCCGTGAGGAACGCGCCGGCGTTATTTTGTCCGGAAATAAGCTTGCGCTGGCCATTACGCCACATTTTTTCAATCTCATCGACCCGGAAAACCCAAACTGCCCAATCCGTCGCCAGGTTGTCCCGCGCGTAGAAGAGTCCAACCGGTCGCCGGTGGAGGTGGCCGATCCTTGCGGCGAAGATTCTCACATGCCGGTCCCGGGGCTCGTCCACCGATATCCCGATCGCGTCCTGTTCCTGGTCACTGATCGATGTGCAGCCTATTGCCGCTACTGCACCCGTAGCCGTATCGTCAGCGGCGTAGGCGAACAAGAGTTATATACCGGCTTCGAAGAAGCTTACCGGTATCTCGAAGCTCACACAGAGGTCCGCGACGTTTTGCTTTCCGGCGGAGATGCTTTGCTCCTGTCCGACGAGAAGCTCCGCGGCATCTTACGCCGCTTGCGCACCATCGAGCACATAGAGTTCCTCCGGATCGGGACTCGTGTACCGATCTTCCTGCCGCAACGCATCACGGCCGGACTGTGTCAGATGCTCCAGGAGTTTCACCCACTTTGGATGAGCGTTCACGTCAATCATCCTCGTGAGCTCACCATTGAGGTCAAGGCGGCTCTGGAACGTCTGATAAACCATGGAATACCTCTCGGAAACCAGAGTGTTCTCCTGAAAGGTGTGAACGACGATCTGGACGTGATGAGGGTGCTGGTGCACAAACTCGTGATGTGTCGCGTACGTCCATACTACATTTATCAATGCGACTTGATTCACGGCTCGGCCCACCTGCGTACTTCGGTGGCAAAGGGGATCGAGATCATCGAGGGCTTGCGCGGTCACACGACCGGCTACGCAGTGCCGCAGTTCGTTATCGACGCCCCGGGCGGCGGAGGTAAAGTCCCCATCAACCCCGGATACATCCTTTATCACGATCACGAAAAAATCGTAATCCGAAACTATGAGGGGAAGATCTTCGAGTATCCCGAACAGGAGATGGCTGAGTACTCGGCGCATCACACCGAAGAAGTGGACGAGTTCTTATACTCGTAACGAGGATTCGGAGCGGAATCGCAGTAGGCGAACCGTCTCGGTTTGCTCGGTTCTGAAGAGTGCAAGCGGGACGCTTCGCCTACTTTCTGTGGACCATCGATCCCGCCTGCTGTAACTGCTTCCATGGCAGGGATCGTTGTTAGATCGCGCGCGCGGCTATTTCATGGACACGACTGGGTCTACGGGTCTGAGGTTCTTAAGACGTTTGGAGACCCTCAAGCCGGCGATGTTATCACGCTAAAAGACGGTCAAGACCGATTGTTGGGATCTGCCATATATAATCCGAAATCACAGATTGTTGCGCGGCGATTCTCCCGCCGCAAACAAGAGCTGGATCATGATTTCTTTGTTCGCAGGATCAGTCAGGCGGTTGCCTCGCGGGAAAAACTCCGAGTCCACCGCAATCCGGGCCGGGTTGTCTGGAGCGAAAGCGATGGATTGCCTGGTGTGATTATCGATCGTTACGGATCACATCTCGTGTTGCAAACTCTTACCCTTGCTATGGACCAAAGAAAGGAGCTGATTGCCGAGGCCGCTCAACAGCTCCTGTCACCCAGCTCGATCATCGAAAGGAATGACGCGCCGATCAGGAAAGCGGAAGGGCTCGATCTTGTCACCGGCGTGCTGCTGGGAGAACAACCGGCGAGCACCGAACTCGAGTTGAACGGAATGCGTTTCCATGTCGACCTACTTAGGGGGCACAAAACCGGTCTCTACCTGGACCAACTGGACAATTACGAGGCCGTTGCAGAGCTGGCCGCCGGGTTGCGGGTTCTCGATTGCTTTTCCAATCAGGGCGCATTTGCGATCGCCTGCGCCAAAGCCGGGGCTTCCGCAGTGACCGCGGTCGAGATTAGCGGTGACCTGGTGAAATCGATTAACGAGAACGCTCAGTTGAATGGAGTCACCATCACCACGGAGGAAGCCAATGTTTTCGACTATCTGTCAAAGGAAATTCAGGAAAACGTGCAGTTTGATCTGATCGTCCTTGATCCTCCTTCGTTCGCCAAATCCAAGGAATCGCTGAATAGCGCATGGCGCGGCTATAAAGAGATTCATCTGCGCGCTCTTCAACTGCTTCCGCCGGATGGGTTTCTGGCGACTTTCTCCTGCTCGCATCACGTTTCCAGGGAAATGTTTCTGGAGATGATCGTTGACGCAAGCGTAGACGCGAAACGGCATGTCCGAATCTTGAAATATCTGTCGCAGCCACTCGACCATCCCATTCTTCCCCACATTCCCGAGACCGAGTACCTGAAAGGTTACCTGCTCCAGGTACTCCCCGGTCGATGAGTGGGAAGTGGCCTCTAATCGTCCTCGTCCTCGCCTCGTCCTCGATCTCTTAGCGGGAGGGCGAGGCTCCCGACTCCGCCCCTGTTCCCCCTTTGCTACGTCGGGCCTGCAGGGGCGCCATAGTTCCGCGTCCGCGGAACGACGGCGGCCGTCCGAGCCGGGGGAGCTTACGCCCCAGCCCCCACAATCCCAGGCCCTAAACACAGATTTTCGTTGCGGCGGCGTCCGATTTCCTGACAATGGATGCTTCATGTCGGAGAGTATGAAAGAACCGTTTCTTGACCTGCCAGACGAGCAATCGGGGTCACCCGAGATGCTCGATTCACAGGTCCAGCGGGCTCAAGAACAGCTCCTGCAGCTGAAGCGTCAGCAGGAATTGATTGAAAAACAGAAGCGCGAGCTCGAAGAGCTAAGCCGGAAGCAGGATGAGCTGGAAAAGGGCCGAGCCGACATGATCGAAAAGCTCAGCCGATCGTTAGTGGTCATCGAGCGCGAAACCTACGAAGCCGAGAAACGGGTGGAGCAACTGCGCGCCACCAATGCAACCTTTGCACAGCACCTCGACACACTCGAAAGCATCAATCCGAAAAGTTGGAGTAATGCAGATTTGCACAAGGAATTAAGCAAAGCGTTGAGCGCGGTGGACGACGCCAGAGTCGAGTATACCAAATCGCTCACAAAAATTAACGCTAAATCCGACGCCGAGGTCATCGTCCCGGGTTCGACGGTCGAAGAAACCTACTACTCCGCACCGGATGATGCGCGCTTCCTGCTATGGCTGAAACGCGGCTTTGCGTTTACTCTCCCACTTTTGATTCTTGGGTTGAGCGCACTTCTGGTTTTCTACTTCCTTCATGGCTGATACTGTTGAGTGATGGGACGCAGACGATTCAACGACTCTCCGATCTCAGCGAAGAAAGAAGAGCTCGCAAAAAAAGAAGAAGAGCTGCGTCGCGAAATGGAAGCGTTGCAGAGAAAGATCGAAGAGGCCCCGAAGTTGGCTCAGGCCGAACAGGAACGCCAACGACAGGAGCGGATCGCACGCGCTTCTACCAGAAGGAGCCCGTTCGATTCCCCGGATATCCTGCAAGACTCCCGCCACGGAGAGGACCTGTTTTCTGAACGTCCGCGGCGTCCGAGGCGAGCTCAACGGCGTCAGGCGCGTATGCGCCTAATCGTCTCGTGCCTGGCGGTCTTGGCTCTCGCAGCGATCGTCATCGTCCTCGCGATTCAGATGTTCAACCATCTGTGAGAGGCGTTTGGTTCGCAGGGGTCGACTTTGGCATCGCAGGCTGCCTGCCGCCCGCCCGTTCCAGCTCTGGAAACTCCTCCTCCCAGAACTCGAAGGCCGGTCTTGCGCCGCTCTGGACGTTCGCCGCCTCCCGCTGACGCAGTTCCACGCGACGAATCTTACCGGAGATGGTTTTCGGCAGATCCGAAAATTCAATCCGTCGAATCCGGTTGAAAGGTGCCAACACTTTCCGGATGTGCTGAAAAATCGAAAGGGCGACGTCGCGGGACGGTTCCACACCGGACCGAAGTATCACGAACGCCTTAGGCACAGCCAGGCGAATTGGATCGGGCGATGGAACCACCGCACATTCCACGACGTCCGGGTGCTCGATCAGTGCGCTTTCGAGTTCAAAGGGACTGATCCGATAGTCCGAAACCTTGAAGACATCATCAGACCGGCCGATAAATGTGAAATAACCATCGGCATCGTGCGACATGACGTCGCCGGTCCGGTAAAACTTTCCATCGATCGCAGACAAGGTTCCATCGTCTTTCGCGTACCCTGGCATTAGTCCCAGAGGCCGTGGATCGAGCACTATGCAGAGTTCGCCTTCGCTCGTCTCCCGATTATCGTCATCCAGTAGGACCAGCTTGAACCCTGGCATCGGTCGGCCCAGCGATGCCGACTTTACAGGTTGCGCCGGAGAATTTCCGGCCACCGCGGAGCTTTCGGTTTGGCCGTAACCGTCACGGATCGTCAGCCCCCAAACTGCGTGCACGTGGTTGATGACTTCGGGATTGAGCGGCTCGCCCGCACTCACCACTTCCCGCAGCTTGGTCTTGTAGTCTGCAAGCTGTTGCGTGACCAGGATACGCCACAACGTGGGTGGAGCGCAAAACGTAGTCACCTCCGCGCGAGTGATTGCTTCAAGCAGCCCTTTCGCATTCAAGCGGGATTGATTCGGCACGAAAACCGTCGCTTCAGCGTTCCAGGGCGCAAAGAAGCAGCTCCAGGCATGTTTCGCCCAGCCTGGCGACGAGACAGTGCAGTGAATATCGCCCGGCCGCAGGCCGATCCAATACATGGTCGACAGATGTCCAACGGGATATGTGACCTGGGAATGTACCACGAGTTTGGGTTTCGAAGTCGTACCCGACGTGAAGTAAAGCTGCATCGGATCGCCTGCCCGTGTCTCTCCGTCCGGCTCGTATTTTTCAAAAGCGCTGTAGCCGCTTTCGTACGCATGCCACCCGGGCGCTCCCCCTGCTACAGCAATGCGAGTGCAATGTTTCCCCAAATCGCCGAACTTCGGTATGCAATCTGCCGTGCACACGATGTGCCGCACACGCCCTCTTTCGATGCGGTCGGCCAGATCGTAGCCACTGAGCAGATGTGTTGCCGGCATAATGACGCCACCCAGTTTGATCAGCGCCAGAACCGTCTCCCAAAGGGCCGGCACGTTGCCAAGCATAACCATGAAACTATCACCTCGCCGCACCCCCA
>JAFAMB010000001.1 GCA_019233825.1 Verrucomicrobiota bacterium
GATCTGCAATTTTTTCCGGGCGTAGAATAATCGCGACATTACAGTGCCGAGGGAACAACTAAGAATTTCGGCAATTTCACTATATTGCAAGTCTTCTATCTCCTTCATCACAATGACTGCGCGATGTTCAGGCGAAAGTTTGCCAATAGCTTCATCAATACGTTGTCGAATTTCGCGTTGCTCCAGTTTTTTGTGTGGCAGCGGGACATCCGAAGGGGTAGTTCGAGAGCCCGGTTCCACGTTTGCGGGAGCAATCCTATCGTCAAATTCGGTTTCGCCATGAATCCCCTTCCGGCGAAGCGAATCGATCGTCACGTTGGTCATGATCCGATACAGCCAGGTATAGAACGACGATTGACCCTTAAAACGGTGAATTGATTTCCAGGCTTTCAGGAACCCCTCCTGAGCGAGATCCCAAGCGTCCTGCTCGTTCTGGACCATCCCATAGACCATGGTAAAAACTTTGTTCCGATAGCGGATGACCAGATCGTTAAAGGCGCTCGAATCTCCAGCCTGACATCGCCTCACCAGTTCAACATCGTCTGGTTCGACTGTATCGATAGGACTGTGACCCGCCTCTAATTTAGACGTGCGGTCGCCTACTTCATTCAACGGCAAACTCCCGATTGTTGCGTTTTTAAGTACCGTAACGCCTGCGCCATTCCGCCCGAAGATCGCCCATCATGACGATAATGCTATCCCGAACCTGAAAGAGCCGATGATGAAGTTCCTCAAACTGACGAGCCTTCAGACTGCCGTCTTGACTCATCTGAGTTGCCGCTTCAATCGCGGTTGAAATAGCTCTGAGGGCCCGCTTGAGGTAAGCGATGGTCATGCCGATTTCCTCCGTTTCATGGTCGCTTAATGCCGCCGCCAGTTTCGCGCTGGCGACGGCCACGTGAGACGCGAGCTTAACCCCGACAGGGCTCGAAGCGGCATTGGGAACTTCGTCGAACAGTTGATCAATCCAGACGGTGAGAGAAAAAGCATTCTGGTAGAGGGGATGCGATTCGAACACTTCCTGAGTCTCCTCTTCCCCCTCGTCGTCCACCTCAAAATCAGGCTCAAACTCGATTTCTTCGATTTCTTCCGCCGGCTGGTCGATGAGGTGGGTCCAGCCCATTTCCTGGGCGATGATCTGATCACGATTCGGGTCATCGATGTATTTCTCGAACAGCTCCATATAGCGTTCCGTCTTGCTATCCTGCTGTTGGAGAAAGCGTTCCCAATCGTACTCGTCCCAAGCACGTTCTGGCTCATCGTAGAAATCAGCCATACGCCGTTCCTTTATCTCAGGTTGCCGGAACCTGCAAAGTTTTTGTCTCGCATTGTCTGCAGCCGGAGCTGACCACAAGCTGCGTCTATGTCATGGCCTTTTTCCGTTCGGATGGTCGCATCCACTGCGCTCATCCGGAGGGCACGCAAAAAAGCCAGCTGACGCGCTCGCGAAGGTCGCTTCCAGGGCAAATCTTGGACGGTATTGTACGGGATCAGATTCACCTTCGCGTCCAGCTTTCTTGCCAGCTTAGCCAGTTCCAATGCTTGATCCAGTTGATCGTTCACATGGTCAATGAGGATATATTCAAACGTGATCCGCCGGCCTTTCTTTTCACCGTAGTATGCGCAGGCCTCGATCAATGTGGCGACATTAAATCTGCGGTTAATCGGCATAATCTGTTGGCGAACTTCGTCGGTCGCTCCGTGGAGCGAGATCGCGAGATGAATCTGGAACGGTTGATCCGCAAGATTACGTATTCTAGGTGCTAACCCGCTGGTTGAAACTGTGATATGCCGAGCCCCTATGCCGATGCCCCACGGTGCTCGGATGATCTCAATTGCCCGCAAAAGATTTTCGTAGTTCGCCAAAGGCTCTCCCATCCCCATAAACACAATGTTATTGATCTTCTCGCCGCTCAGAGCCTCGACCCGGAGAACCTGTTCAACAATTTCTCCGGGCTCCAGATTTCGAGTCCATCCTTCCAACCCACTGGCGCAGAACTTACATCCGTAAGCACAACCGACCTGGGTAGAAATGCAGATGGTCTTCCGGTCTGAGGATGACCCGTAAAGTGCCGGGCTTGCCGGGATCAAAACTGATTCAATCAAGCTGTTGTCCCCGAGGGCAAAAAGAAACTTCTGCGTTGCATCACGCGAACCTGTGGTGCGGACGCAGCGGAGCGGTTCCAGCCTGAATTCGAGGCCGAGCGCGGTGCGCACTCTTTCCGAAAGATCAGACATCTCCTGAAATCGATCATTCCTCTTCTGATAAAGCCAGTGTAAGGCCTGGCCAGCCCGATAGGCGGGTTCGCCGCGCGCTGCAAACCAGGCTTCGAGTTCCGGGAGCGTGAGGTTATAGATCGATGGCCTTTTATCCATTAGCTTAACCAGGAAGCATTACATAAATCAAAGCAGGTTCAACCGCTTGGGGCGTGCTCCCGCGACCAGGTTAGGGTGAGATCTGAACGCCGCGAAGATAAGCACGCGTGGGAGCGTTTTGTATCCTCTGCCCGGAACGGGCAATAGAACTCAGCCCAGGGTTTTAACCTCTGAGCTCTATACACATCTCCAAAAAAAATTAAATCCCAGAGTCCACTAGCGCGGCCGCGCCTCGGACCCACGAGATGTATGGGTAGCTAGCTCGCGAGATTTTCGGGCTAGCGGTGATCAGTGCGTGCTGACCAATCGGCTGGCCTCCTCCGCAGTCAGGCGCCCGGTCTTCTTGGCGCCGATGTCGCCCTGGAAGCGGCGGATGGCCTCACGGGCCAATGGACCAAAGATGCCGTCTATGCCCCCTTTGTAATAACCCAGGCGTTTAAGCGCGTCTTGGACCCGGATCCGGTCCTCTTTGGACATACCGGCCTCTTCGGGCATGGTCGTCATCGGTGCGGCTGATGGAGATGCTGGCGAAGGCGTCGCATGAGCGGCAGGTGCGGACGTCGGGGTCGGAGCCGCGGCCGGAGTCAAAGCAGGCTCCGGAGTTGGAGCGAGTGTCGCAGTCGGAGCGGTGCTAGGCTCCGGAGTTGGAGTGGGTGTTGGAGTTGGAGTGGGTGTCGGCGTAGGCGTGGGCGTGGGCGTGGGCGTCGAAGTGGGCGTGGGAGTGGGAGTGGGCGTCGAAGTCGGGCTAACTGATTGGCTACAACCAAGCGTAAGAAAGCTTATCAGAAGAAGAGAAAACGCCGGAAAACAGCTCTTGAGATTTCGTTTCATTGCAAAAAAACTGTTAAAACGCAATTAAAGCCACTGCAGTTAGCGATCGAGAACCGGCCAGACTATACTAGAATCCTGGAAAAGCAAAACTGGTTGCAGATGAGCCAAGAACGGCCGGCTCGAGATCCAACGATGGATTTTCAGATCGGCGATGTGACCTGACGCTCCGACAGTCGAACGGCAAACAGCGAAGGGTGAACAGCGCAATCGACCGGCAACAAACGGCTGACCCTCAAAGCACCATTCAGCCTTAAAGATCCGGGCCAATGTTAATTGTCGAGATCTGACCGTAACTTCGAAAAATTCACTGGACTAAAGGTTTCCCTATAATATCAATCGTTCGTTCCTGACATCATGAAGTGCTACGAAATCTTCAGCAGACTTTCGCCTGAGCTGACGAACGAAATTTTCGCGCACCTGATCGAGCATGAGAAACCGGTCTATAAGGCGATGATCCAGAACATTGCTACGCGTCGGAAACTGCGACCCGTCTTTATCGAGCGCAAGCCGAAAAACGAACGGCACATTTGGCTGAAGCAAACGCTCTCGATGAGAGGGTCCGACGACATGGCAACTCAGTTACTCCAAATCTGGTTGCTTGGCGCACACCGGCAGATGATTTGTGACTTTCTTGATTCGCTGGGTATAAAGCATGATGGGAAGGGCGTCGTCGACAGCCTGCCGGCTGAGCCCTCGCTGCAAGCACTGACCGACACAATTACAAAACTCCTCGACAATCGTTCCCGCGAGGTAGTGGCCGTCTACCTTCATGCTTTTCAGGCCATGGACGAAACAGGTTGGTCCACGCTGGATGAAGTTCTGGCCAAGGACGTACGGATCGCTTTAGCCTGAATCGCTCACAACGCGGCGTAGCCGCAACCAAATCGTCCTCGATCTCGATATCTTATGAAATCCTACCGCAAAGAACTTTGGTTCGAGGCCAAGCAACGGAGGCAGTTTTTTCGAATCACGCCGCAAATCGAGCAGTGCGTCCAGGAAAGCGGCATCGTCGAAGGGCTCGTATTGGTCAACGCGATGCACATTACTGCAAGCGTCTTCATTAACGACAATGAATCAGGGCTCCATCACGACTTCGAGAATTGGCTGGAAAAGCTCGCGCCCGAGAAACCCTACTCACAATACGAACATAACGGCGCCGAAGATAACGCCGACGCCCATCTCAAACGTACTGTGATGGGTCGTGAGGTTGTGGTAGCTATCACCAAAGGAAAACTCGATTTTGGTCCTTGGGAGGAAATCTTCTACGGCGAATTCGACGGCAAACGGCGGAAGCGCCTCCTGGTCAAGATTATTGGAGAATGATGGCATCCCTCGAAACAGAAATTCTACGATTTCTCAATGAGCCATCGGAAGACAAGTTCGAACCGTTGGCTCTGGCCGTCTTCGAATATCAGCGACGTCAGAATCCGGTCTATGCGAGTTATTGCGAGTTTCTCGGAACCCCGCAACAGGTCGGCTCCTGGAAGAGTATTCCCAGCGTGCCGCAGCAGGCGTTTAAACGTTCTGAACTCCGATCTTTCGCGATCGAACAGACCCGGGCGGAGTTCCGGACAAGCGGCACAACGGGAGAAGGTTATGGAAAACATTTTTTCCAGTCGCTACGGCTATACGAGGCTGCCGTCCAACGGAGCTGGGATTTCTTTCGGCTGCCGCGGCACAATTTCGTCGCGTTGATGCAGCATCCCGATGATGCGCCGTTTTCCTCGCTTTGCCGAATGGGAGGCTTCCTGGCCGATTTTAAGCGGGAGTGCTTTTTTATCACCAGGAATGGATGTCTTGAACTCGATCGGCTCAAGGACCGGCTCACAGACCGTGGAAAGCCCCTCACGCTGTTCGGCACGGCGTTGGCGTTCTTGAATCTGATGGAGCAGGCCCCGAACCTTCGAGTCGAATTGCGGCCTGGGAGCATTGCCATGGAAACGGGTGGATTCAAGGGAAGTGGACGTGATATTGGTAAGCGCGAGCTATATGACCGGCTTTTCGGGCAATTTGGAATCACCACTGACTCGGTCTGGAACGAGTATGGGATGACCGAGCTCAGCTCGCAATTCTATTCCTACGGTCTCAACCGTCCCCATCGAAGCCCACCTTGGATGAAATTTCTAATCATTGATCCGAATACAAACGAGGAGGCACCTCCAGGTGAGGTGGGTTTGCTACGGATCTTTGATCTGGCAAATCTGTGGTCCGTTTTGGCTATACAGACCCGAGACCTGGCCATAGCCCAGCCGGAAGGAGGCTTTCTGCTGCTCGGGCGCGATCCGGGCGCGTTGCCACGCGGTTGTTCGCGCGCCGTGGATCAACTCCTGCAGCTCATTCGAGACTGATGACCGGGATGAAACTTGATGATCGAATCGGGGCCGTAGCCTCGGCTGCCGTGGATTACCCCTGGCTGGGAGACCTGAGGGCGGAAAACATTTTGCGCTGGGTAGCGTTGGAGCTCGGTGAACTTCTGCGTGAAGCCGAGCCAGCCGAATACGGACGCCAGCACTGTTTCGCGCAGCCGCTCACTCCTATCCTTCATGTTGTCGGCGGAAACACTCCGCATGCCGCCCTGCAAAGTCTTATTCGTGGTATCATAGTTGGCGCCAGAAACCGGATGAAATTGCCACAGGGAGGATTGCCTGAAGTCGACGAGTTCTCCCTTCGATTGCCGTCGGCGCTACGGCCGGAGCTGGCTGTTCAACTGGATCCAGGCTGGGCACAAGATGCTGAGGCGGTCGTGGTCTACGGCTCCGATGAAACGGTCCGGGAGTTCTCCCAACGGCTCCTACCCGCGCAACGTTTGCTAGCGCACGGGCACAAGATCAGTTTCGGCCTGATCTGGGGTTCACTTGAACAAGGCTTAGTCGACGGGGCCGCTCGCGATGTGTTCGTATTCGATCAGTTGGGTTGTCTATCTCCGCAGTTCTATTATGTGGCCGGCGATTCCGAGGGCTTCGCCTCACTACTGGCAAGGCGCCTCGAAGAGCTCTGCCTTGCCACTCCGGTCACCCGGCGAGGGCAGGAGATTGCTGCTGCCCTCCGAGGCTGCCGTGAGGAATGGAAATTTCGCGCAGCCACCGAACCTGGCATTGTTGTTTGGGAAAGCGCGGGGACACTGGACTGGGTCGTGATCCACGACCCGGCTGCTGTGCCGGCCGCGAATCCGTTGCACCGGACTATCTTTGTTAAACCGATGCCCTCAGAACTCGGGTCCGCCTTGGCCCCGATCCGGCACCAGATCAGCACCGTCGGCCTTCACCCGGTCAGTCTGGAGTCGGTGAGGCAAGCGATTCGTTTGGGCGCGCAACGCGTCTGCCGGATCGGTCAAATGCAAAATCCGCCGCTGACCTGGCATCATGACGGCTGGCCGACCTTGGCGAGTCTTGTACGCTATGTGGATATTGAGGGGCTCGGGTGAGAACGCCGGGAACGCCGGCGCTCTCGGCGTTTTCGGCGTTCTCGACCCTCTCTTTGAATTTTTCGGCGAATGGCGGCATACTCGGGCCACACAATTGGCAGCTGACACATCTCACATGACGCAACAGCTTCAGAGTTACCTCGGTTATTCGTACCCTTCGCAACTGGCAGAGTCGGTTAAAAAAGCCTGGCCAAAAGCTCATCTGGCGCAATTGCCACAGGAACACCATCTTCGTCAGCTCTTCGATATCGCCTATCACGCGAGTCTGCTACGCGATGAGGACAGGCAAGTGACGTTCCGGTTAATTTTTGGGGATCCAGGTCTGTTACCGCCAGAGGACGGTCCTCCCAGCGGACTGATGCCGCTCCACCTGGATCGACCGCGACCATTCAATGAACAAGAGATTCGCAGGCTTTCGATGGCGGCGCTGTTTTTCCGCTCGATGATCGGGGTGTGTCCCAATCTCCGCCAGGAACTTCAAATCTGGGGAATGGTCGTTTCAGGAACTCGCTGGCTGAGCAGCCTGGCAGGCGGACGCTACCGTGGACCCACGGAACCTGAATCTCTTGTGATCCATTCGCTCGGTCCGGGCCGGCTGACGATTCATGTCGGAAGAAGCCGCATCGCCACGCTGGCCGGAGGCCGTATCGAGTCTCAAGCCTTTGATCTTTTTGAATCGAGATGGTTGCAAGGTGTGTTTTCCCAGGTACGCCGCAGCTTTCTAAACGGGGCCTTTGGCGAACGCTCCGACGTCAAATATGTTCCGGTAGACGTGGATTTCGTGAGAATGATGTCTTACAACATCCTCCTCCGCACGCTTTCAGTCGTGCGGAACGGGCGCCACGGGGGCACGCTGGTGATTGTACATCCAGACGACGAGCCAGCCATTCGCGACCCTGACGGCGACGTTCGTTTCAAATACCTGATCTCAGATTGTCCGGCGCGCAGGCGATACGGGAAGATGCTGATGCAGGCTATCGTTCGGTTGTCACAACTGGCGATCCAGCGAGGCAGACCGAGTGCCGGATGGACCGAATATCAGACGCTCACGGACGCCAAGCTAAGCGATCTGGACGAAGCCTTGTTCGATTTTGCACACTTCCTGGCAGATCTCATGGCCGTGGACGGCGCCCTGGTTGTGACCCAGGCTTTAGAGCTGGTCGGGTTCGGTGCAGAGCTCCGTTTTGATGCAACTGATTTGAAGGGTGTCCGGCACGCGCTCGACTTGGAAGGTGACATTTGGGTGAAAGAACCGATTGACAATGTCGGAACCCGGCATCGCGCCGTTTACCGATTCTGCCACGGCTATTCAGGATGTCTGGCCATCGTCGTTTCACAAGATGGTTCGGTGCAGTTTGTAAGAAAGCACAACGGGGCGGTCACCTACTGGAACCAGCTCTCCTGGTAGAGAACGGGAAGAGCAGCGGAACTTTCAGGCGCAGCCGGACAGTTCCGCTGCCTGAGCCCGCATCGCTCACAAATCCCTAAGGATTTGTGAGCGATGCAGGCTTAAGGCTAGAGTTTCCACTTGGAAGATTGGCGGATCGTTTCCATATTCTCGCCCGAAATGAAGCAGGCTCTCATTGTTCTCGAAGATGGGCGGACCTTTCTCGGAGAAGCTTTCGGCGCGCCGGTGACGGCCGTTGGCGAGATTTGTTTCAATACATCGATGACCGGGTACCAGGAAGTGCTCACCGACCCTTCCTATCGTGGTCAAATCGTCACTATGACTTATCCACTCATCGGGAACTATGGTGTAAACTCGCTCGACGAAGAGAGCCTTCAGCCCCATGTGCGTGGATTCGTCGTCGGCGAACTTTCGCCAATCGCGAGCAACTGGCGCGCAGGGGGATCGCTAGAAGACTACCTGAAAAGGTGGAACATCTGCGGGATTCAAGGAGTCGATACTCGGGCACTGACGAAACACCTAAGGGTCCGGGGAGCGATGCGAGCGTGCCTGAGCAGCGAGATTAAAGATCCCGAAGAAGCCGTGCAGCGGGCTCTGAGCTGCGCAACGATGACCGGTTCTGACTATGTTAAAGAAGTGACGACTCCTGAAGCGTACGAGTGGGATCCGGAAGATCGGCTAAGTCGCGATTGGACGATCGTAAAGGGCTCAGGTGCACAGTCAGGTGAAGTTCTTGAGAATGGCCAGACCTTTAAACCATTACCGCCAGTGCGTCACCACATTGTGGCTTACGATTATGGCATCAAATTCAATATCCTGCGCAGATTGCGGCAGCACGGATTCAAAGTAACCGTCGTTCCCGCGACGACCAAAACAGAGGATGTCCTTGCGATGAAGCCGGACGGAGTATTTCTGTCAAACGGACCGGGCGATCCCGGCGCGCTGCCCTACCTATCCGGCGAGCTGAAGCGACTGATCGGCCGGTGCCCGATTTTTGGGATCTGCCTGGGTCACCAGCTGCTCGGTCTGGCGTATGGCGGTAAAAAGTTCAAACTCAAATTCGGCCACCGCGGCGGGAATCAACCGGTCAAGGATCTAACGACCGGCAAGGTGTCCATTACGTCGCAAAACCATGGATTCGCGATTGACGCGGAGTCGTTGCCCCGGAACGTGGAGATAACCCACATCAACCTGAATGATCAAACCGTGGAGGGGATGCGGCACAAGGAGCATCCGATATTCAGTGTGCAATATCATCCCGAGGCTTCGCCGGGGCCGCACGACGCAAGCTATTTTTTCGAGCAGTTCAGCAAGCTGATTGACGATCAGCATTCTTAGCGCACCCCGAACTCCGAACTCCGAACTCCAAACCCGGAACTCGGGAGCTTGAGTGAGGAATTGAAAATTTCTACATTGTCAGGCAGGATTAGGCTTAATGCCGAAAGAGCAACCACTGATCGCGGAAGGGGTTGTAACCGAGGTGCTTCCAAACACGATGTTCCGAGTGACCCTGCCCAACGGCCAGCGCGTCTTAGCGCATATCAGTGGAAAAATGCGCAAAAATTTCATTCGGATCGTTCCCGGGGACAAGGTTGAAGTAGAGATCTCCCCCTATGATTTAAGTAAGGCCCGAATCATTTTTCGTGAGACCTGAATCGAAGAGAAATTCGAAGATCTTGCAAGAACCAGGCTTCTTGATTTTTCGATGTGCAACGAACAGACTCAATTGTAAACGTAATTTCGGGAGCCAAGAGATGCAGCAATTGTAAAGGAAATACTATGGACGAACATCAGAATCCCCAGGAAGCGGCGAACAGCGCCAAAGATCATGTAAAATCGGCCGCAGACGACTTCAAGGCAGCAGCAACCGCAAAAGCTGAGGAGATCCGTCATGTAGCCGAGCAAAAGGCGGAAGAACTTCGACAAGCGGCCGAGAGCAAGGCTCGAGAATTCAGGGGCGTCGCGGAGGGCGCTTGGTCTGATGCGAGATCCAAGGCGAAAACCTGGCAGACCGAAGGGGAGGCATACGTTCGTGAAAACCCGACCAAGGCAGTTTTTTTTGCGCTCGGTCTTGGATTCCTATTAGGGCTCATGTTTCGGAAATGATCCATGGATTCCGATGGCTCGCTCGGAGCTGAAACTTCGAAACAATCCACAAGCGATTCAGTTCGAAACCTGGTTGCTACTTTCCTTAGTTATTTAGAGCTCAAGCTGCGGTTGCTTGGGCTCGAGTCGAAGGAAGCCGGCTTTCATTTGTTGACGTTAGGGCTGCTTTTCGCCGGAACGGTCGTATTTTTTGCCGGATTCCTCGTAATGCTGATCGTTTTTCTGCTCTACCTCTTGATGTTGATTTTTCACTGGGAATGGGGTTGGAGCGCGCTTGTCTGTGGAGGAGTGCTTCTTCTAATCAGCATCGTGGCCGGCGTGGTTCTCCGATTCCAAATCATCAAACCGCTTTTCCCAATCACATTTGCCGAGTTCGAAAGGGATCGTGAATGGCTGACCCGCAAAAGGAAAAAGAGCGAATAACGGCTGAGTTGATGGACACGCGGACCGCATTGAGCGACCAAGCTTTGCTCGTGCACCAAAATCTGGACGTTGGGCGGCGCTTGTCGGATTCGCTGAGAAGTCACTCCTGGGGTTGGATTAGCATGGCGGCGATTTTCGGTTGGCTGCTGTCCCGTCTGCCCGCAAGAACGAAGAAGATTTACATTCACACTCAGGACTCTAAAAAAACGAAAATTCGCAGTATGGGCCTGCTAGGACACATGTGGAAGGGCGTGTGGTCGATAGCCAGACCGGTGATCACCGCGTATCTGACAAAGAGGATAGCGGCTAAGGCGCTGGGACGAGGTTAGGAGTTCAGGAGTTGCAGGAGTTAGGAGTTGCAGGAGTCAGGAGTTCAGGAGTTGCAGGAGTTCAGGAGTTGCAGGAGTTGCAGGAGTCAGGAGTTGCAGGAGTCAGGAGCCAGGGGTAGAGCTTGATGTCAACGTCGTTGTTTCCTACGCGAGCGCGCCATCTCTAGCCCGGACATTTCATATGAAATGTCCGCCGCGTCTGCAGCCGACTCTAGCCCGTCTTTCGCTAGTCGCGAAAGACGGGCTAGGAGCCGCTTTGCGCAGCCGAATTTTCAAACCGAAGGGTGCATTTTGCTAAGCAAAATGCAGGCCAGAGGGCCTGAACAGTTCGCAGCTGTGTTCCTGACTCCTGACTCCTGCAACTCCTGATAAAGCCCAGCCTCTCAGACCTTGCGGCCGAACTTTTTTTCCAGCTCGCCATATCCGATCTGGATCATCGTCGGCCTGCCATGTGGACAACAGTAGGGCAGATCACAGCTCATCAGATCTTTGAGTAACTTTTCGACCTCGGGCTGGCGCAAATCGTCATTCGCCTTGATTGCATGGCGGCAAACCGTCTTGGCAATGACATCCTCGCCCATTCGCAAACGAGAAGTCGTGGTCGTCATCGACCGGAGTTCGTCGACGAGTTGCCGGATTGCAACACTTGGATCTTCTGTTCGAAAGAATTGCGGTATTCCATCGATCTTGAGAGTGGCATTGCCAAACGGCTCCATCGCAAAGCCCATCTTTTCCAGAGCCAGCGCGTTAGTTGTGATCCAGTCGTAGTCTTTCGGAGTCACATTGACCGTAAGCGGGATGAGCAGACGCTGCGTTGGTACGCCCTCTGATTCCATCTGGCGCCGTAACTTTTCGAAGAGGATCCTTTCATGAGCGGCGTGTTGGTCGACCAGGACCAGGCCTTCCCCATTCTCCATAAGGATATAGAGTTTGCCTAGCACGCCGAGAATTTTGAATTCGTGGGCGGATTTGGGATAGAAGTTTGGAGCTTCAGCAGGAACCTCTGGCCGGTTAAAGCCGGACGGCAACGGAGCATCGCATGGCGCGGGTACGTCGGACGCCGCAGGAACGCCGACTTGCTCCGGAACGTCGAACCCGCGGGAGCGTGTCCCCAACGAATTGAATTTTGCCCAGTCTCGTCTCAGGGCGAATTGTTCGCTGGGCGGAATTAGTGGCGGGGTCGAATCGAATAGTGGCGCACGCGGCACCGGCTCCGGCGCTTTAGTAGTCAGCATGGGTTTTCGAAATGCCTGACTCCAACGCCGCCGGTCTGTTTCGAGTGTCCTCCTGATTGTTTCCGCCACCGCGTTTCTGATTGCGTCCGGTTCCCTGAAGCGGACCTCTCGCTTTGCCGGGTGAACATTTACGTCGACTGCTTCAGGGTCCATTTCCAGGAACAAAAAAGTTACCGGATATTGGCCCTTCATAAGCGCGGTATGGTAACCCTCGCGCAGTCCATGCTGGACCGTGATATTCTCCACGTGTCGACCGTTCACAAAAAGGATCTGTTCCGCTTTGGTAGAGCGGCTGACCCCCGCTCGGGCGATGAAACCTGAAATCGTGATTCCATCACCCGGCTCAGGCTGAATTTCCAGCAACTGCCCGAACAACTCCGGTCCACGAAGATCCCGGATGCGCTCCGCAAGTGTTCCGGCAGGCGGCGCCTGGAACACAATCCTCTGGTCCCGAATAGAAACGAAACCTATATTCGGGTGACCAATCGCTTGAAGGGATAGTTGATGCTGGATGTGGCTCGCCTCAGTGTTTTCGCTACGCAGAAACTTGCGGCGGGCCGGAAGATTGTAAAACAGGGAACGCACCTCGATTTGTGTGCCGGGCGCTTCCCCGGAAGCACGGACACATTCTATCTTGCCGCCATTGACGAGAATCTCGGTGCCTTCGAGCGCGTCCCGGGGTCGAGTTGCCAAGCGAAAACGGGATATGCTCGCAATACTCGGCAGCGCTTCACCACGAAAGCCCAGAGTCTGAATCCGTGCCAGATCCTGACCGGTTCGAATTTTGCTGGTCGCATGCCGCTCGAGACTCAGCAAGGCGTCATCCGGGTCCATACCGGTGCCGTCATCAACGACCCGAATCACTGATACTCCACCGCGCGCAATGGACACCTCGATCCGGCTGGCCCCGGCGTCGACGCTATTCTCGACGAGTTCTTTCACCACGGATGCAGGTCTCTCAATGACTTCTCCCGCGGCCACCTGACTTGCTACGTCATCCGGCAATAGCGCGATTCGGCCCATAGCGAAAAATACAACCATCGAACACGATCGACAACGAACGTTGAGGATCCCCGGCTCTCCTGTTCTTCGTTCTCATGCGTTGACTTTACCCCGACGTGTCGCTTAATTGACTGAAGCAATGATTACAGTGACAGACTCTGCCTTTCGGCAACTCCACGCCCTGGTCGCGGAAAATCCTGAATATCGCGATAAAGGTCTGCGGATTTTTGTCGAAGCAGGTGGTTGTGCGGGGATGCAGTACGGTATGCAGTTTGACCATCCAAAGCAGGGAGATCATCGTATTCAGGAAGGCGAAGTTGAAGTGTTGATCGACGCCGAGAGCGCAACCTATCTTTCGGGAGCAACTGTTGATTTCACAGACAGCCTGGCTGGCACCGGCTTCAAAATCACTAATCCGAACGTGGTGCGAAGTTGCGGATGCGGCAGCTCTTTTGAAGTTTCTCGTGAAGCTTAGTCGATATTCCTTTCTTGTTTGCCCGCCAGCTGAGCCATGAAAACGGTCGAGCTTGGACGCTCCAGCAGAAGACCTCGTCAACAACCTGAAAGCGACAATCTATTCGGTTGGGCGGTTTTTATACTATTACTCTGCGGATTTGCCCTGGCATGTTGGATAGGCACGTTTTACATCTTCACGCACCCGGAAGAACCGTTCAATTACCAGATTCTGGCGAAGCTCAAGAAACTGGATCCGCCGAAGCGTTTTGAGCTGACCGCTGCGCCGACGGGAGAGTTTTTAGCACCGGATAAGCTCCTGGCGAAGTATGGCGCAATGACCGCCTGGCAACTTGACGAAGAAAGCAAGAACCTGTTGCGGGCGTTTCTCCGCAATTACGACCATCAGGTCGGCAGGGTTCCATACTTGACTGGGAAATTTACGGTCCTTGACAGTTTTCCTTTCTCGCCGAACAAATTTTTTGACTCGGGCGTCGCGGTTGTTGCCCAGTCGGTCGATGTACCGACGGTTTACATCGAGCACTTGTTCCCGGCTTCGCCCGAGCATCTGCCGGCTATGCAGCGAACGCTCACGACCGGCCTCGGTATTGAGCTTCGGCGCTCCTATGATTTGTCAGCGATAATTCATATAGACAATCTCGGAGGAGCCCGCCTCCTTTTCACCTGTGTTCCATTGCTCTACGGCCCATATGGAACCACCCAGGGCGGTTCCGGTTTCCAACTCGACCCACCTAAGGTGGTGAACCTGAAGGCGGGATTACCTTCGGTGAGTCATGCTCAGCTGCACGACGCGGAATTACGATTCGCCCAGTATCATCGGGCGATGGAGGCGCAGCAAACGGCGTCGGCGCAAACTAACGGAAAATCGCCGGCGAGTCTGGTGGGCTCGGAACCAACCCCGCAACCCTCGCCGGCATCGGGAACCGCGAAGACCGGCTTGGCTGAGACAAGTCCGACTGCCATGACGACTCCGATTGCAAAAGTAAGCCCGCATCAGACAGCAACCGCCCCGGCACCGAGAGCATTGCCGGTAACTGCCTCGACACCACCGGCATTGGCCGCCACACAACCACTGCAACCGTTCCTGACCGCCTCTCCGGCGCCTGCGACGAACGGGCGAGTGGGTGAATGGCAAATGTATCGGCCAGGGCAGATGCCTCGAGGACGCCTGCTCGACGTCGACCAGACCGTGGAACTGGCCGATAAAGGTGTGGGGAACGAGACGATTTATCTGCGCGGAGATTTTACGGTCACAGCCGCGCGCGACAACCGCGCGGTGCTCCGACCACGACAATCTTTGACGGATCGGGTCCTGAACCGTGGCAACGCGCGGATCATTGTCGAGTTTCCGCGAGGCATGCCGGCGCCTCGAGAAGGTGAAAGCTTCCAGCGCGCACCGGATCGACCGTTTCAGATCGTTGACGTTCGCCGCGGTGCAGATGGCCAGGTCAATATCTACGTGCGCGAAGTGACGAGCGAGTAGAGAGAAGGAGTTCAGGAGTCAGGAGTTGCAGGAGTTCAGGAGTCAGAAGAATCCGGGCACAGGGATCCTGATTCAGTGTGGAGAAAGTTGCGGGTTGAGGAAATCGGATGAGCCTGACTTCTCGGCTCCTAGTACACGTCCCGCTTATAGCGCTTTTGCTTCCTGAGCGTCTCGACATATTCGGCGGCGGCCTCCGAAGACATGGCACCCTCCTTCTCAACGATCTGATGCAGAGCTAGGTCGACGTCTTTCGCCATCCGGGCCTCATCTCCGCAAACGAAAAAATGAGCTCCCTCCTGAAGCCAGGCATACACTTCTTTGGAGTTCTCCAGCAAGCGATGTTGCACATAAATTTTGTAAGCCTGATCGCGGGAAAAAGCAGTGTCAAACCGGGTCAGCACACCCTCATTCTGCATAGCGGCAAATTCGTCCCGATAGAAGAAATCGCAGCGAGCCCGCTGCTCGCCAAAGATAAGCCAGTTTTTGCCCGGCGCCCCTATCGCTTTTCTCTCTTGAAGATAAGCGCGAAATGGGGCCACCCCAGTACCGGGCCCGACCATAATAATCGGCGTTGCCGGGTCTTCCGGAAGACGGAAGCCTTTCGCCACGTGAACGAACATCGGAATTGGCGTGTTTTTGCCGACGCGGTCAGCGAGATAAGTCGTGGCCACGCCTTCCCGCTTCCGGCCGTGACTCTCGTACCGCACGATGGCAGCGATATGGTGCACCTGCTCTGGATAGGCCTTCAAGCTGGAAGCCACCGAATACAGCCGCGGCTGCAACTTCCGAAGTTTGCTGACAAATTCGTCGGGAGTAAAGCGGATGGGAGGTTGTTGGAGCAGGAAATCGATGACTTCCAGGCCCCAGAGAAACCGATCTAGTTCGTTCTTGCGGTCCGGATGCAATAACTCTCTCAATTTGGTCGCACCAGGTGACTTTTCGACAATGGCCTCCAAAAACTGTTTCGAGGGCTGGGTTATGTGGAAGTGCTTCATGAGACCTTCGCGCATTGAGAATGTCTCTCCCTCTTTGTTCTTGACCTGCTCATTTCCCGAAAAGTGCAATGCTTCTAGAAGCTCTTGCACCAGGTGCGGGTTATTTTGAGGGAAAATGCCCATCGAATCCCCAACCTCGTACTGCAGGCCGGACCCGACCAACGAGAACTCGTAGTGCCAGGTCTCCTTTTCCGAACCCTCCAGATTCAGCTTCTGACTCACGAGTATTTTGGCGGGAAAAGGATTCTTGCGCGAATGGAGAGGCGGCGGCGACGAAAGCTTAGACATAAAAGCCAAAGATTATTGATAGAGCGAATTAGGGGTCAAGCGACTTTAACAAGGGGGGTCAACAGATCCTCGGCGCTCACGACTCCGATCGGATTACCTTCCGCGTCAACGACGGCCGCGAGGCTGTTGGGGTAAGCCCGGAGTCTCCGCAGCACGATCGAGGCCTGCTCGTCCGGTTTGGCGGTCAGGATGCGGCGCATGTAATCTCTGGCTGTGGAGACCACGGGCCGGTCAACGATGAGGTCAAAGACATTCACCAACCCGATGATTCTGCCCGTAGACTCTACTACCGGAAAACGGTTGAATCGCGAGCGCCGGGAGAGCTCGACCAGTTGTTGGGTGGTGGTCTCCGGGCGCACAGTCACAACGTTGGACAGTTTAACCATAACATCACGGACTTTGACTGACCGGAAATCCACCACGTTATGAATCATTTGCCGTTCGATGCTGCTCAACATGCCCATCCGTTCAACTTCGCTAGTGACATATTTCAAGTCCTCCCTGGCGACGAAGATTTCGCGCGGACGCCTCAGCCCGAGAACACCCGTAGCAAAAAGAGATCCGACATAAATGGCCGGTGTTAGCACGATGGATGCGAGATCGAGGAGGATAGCCAGCGATGCTAGCCTTCGGTAGGGGATCCGTCGAAACACCGCCTGCGGCAAAAGCTCCACAACTAGAAGAAACAGGGGCAAACCGAAAACGAGTGTGAAGAAATACCCTGGCCAGCCAAACCAGCTGACCAACGTATTCACGAGCAAAACCAAGGCGACAATGTTCAGCAGACTGGTAATGATCAGGGCGGTCACCAGCAGTCGCGCGGGCCGTTCTAAAAGCTGCTGAAGTTGAATCGCAGCACGATCTTTCTGGCGCGCAAGGTGCCGCAGGCGAAGCCGGTTCAAAGAGAGTATGCCTGCCTCTGTGCCAGAGAACAGAAATGATGCTGCGAGGCAAAAAATTAAGACAAACCAGGTCATGCGCCGGGCTCCGATGACGACGTTTTTTCGACCGCTACTTCGAGAACACGTTTGCGGCTGCTTTGGCGGATTTCCAAATGGAGCGGAGGGATATCCACAGTTGTGCCGCGCTTCGGTAAATACCCGAGTTGATTAAAGATCAACCCGCCGATAGTATCGAGGCCTTCCCGCTTCAGATCGACACCAATCAGTTCGCCCAGATCGTCGAGCCGAGCGCTTCCGCTCGCCAGCCACTTTCCCTTGCCGACCTCTTCAATGTACAGGGACTCGTCTCCACGCGGTACAGCGTCGCCAATCACCTCTTCGACGATATCGTCAAACGTGATGACGCCTTCGGTACCGCCAAACTCGTCCAGCACGATGGCGAGACGCTGGGTGTGCCTAAGAAAAGCCCGCAGCAAATCCAACGCCCGCATTGTTTCCGGTACGAAGGAGGGCGCCTCCAGGTGCTCAGTGTAATGTTCGTCATGATCCAGCAGGAAACGTCTCACATCGAGTACCCCCAGGATTTCGTCCGGACTATCGCCATAGACCGGGACTCTGCTGTGCCGTTTGATTCGGACCAATGCGATCACCTCCTCATTCGACAGGCTATCCGGTATAGCAAAGGCGTCGACTCGGGGTGTCATGCAATCCTTCACCGTCTTGTCTCCCAGTTTGATTATCTCCTGGATCATTTCCCGTTCGCCCGGGCTGAGTTGCCCCTCTTCGGCGCTCAACTCGACCAGGGTCACGAGCTCTTCTTCATCGAGGCGATCCGGGGGAATCGGTTGCTCCTTCGCGACGAGGTCAGCGGCTCGTTCAGCGAGCTCCTGCAGAGAGCGCGAAAGCGGCTCTGCGACCGGCATCAGCACGCCAAGTATCTGGATCGCGCTTTTCATGAAGTGAAACGGATTTGTCAGCGCCAGAACCTTTGGCAGAAGATCGCAAACAAAGACAATCAGTCCGAAAATCGCGAGAGCCTTGAGCCAATTCGGTGCCGGCATTGGAATTGCATTGATGAAGACCAGCGCAAGAATGATCAGAGGAATGTTGATGAGCGTACTGGTTAAAAGGATCACGCTGAGGACGGGCCTTGGATTCACCATCAATTTTTCAAACTGTTCCGCGACTGCGGGGTCACGCTCCTTCCAGCGCCGCACTTGAAATCCGCTGATCGAGAAAAGGGCTGTCTCCATACCAGAAAAGAAGGCTGAGGCACCAGCCAACAATGCAAGGACCACAAAGCTCAGCACCGCTAGTTCGATCGACATTTGCCGCAATCCGCCCAGGCAGATTTCCCAACTGCACGGAATTCTCTTTGCGCTCAGCGGACTGACAAGCAAATTCAAGAGGAACAGGAATGAAAAAAGGCGAACGAATCCAAGCGTACGTTGAATCCCTGGGCACAGGATCGAAGCACAACTCATTTTACATCGGGTACTTTATCTGCTTCAACGAACAGAAGTACTACGAAGCGCACGATGTATTGGAGCAACTCTGGCTGAAGTCTTCCGAACCTAATGACCAATTTTTCAAGGGCCTTATACAATTGGCCGGCGCCTTCGTGCATCTGCAGAAGCAGCACCGGCGTCCGGAACATGTGACCGACGGCCGTCGAATTCGTCCAGCCTGGCGATTGTTTAAGCTCGCACGCGCAAATCTCGAGCCCTTCTCACCTCGTTTTCTAGATCTTGACGTTCAATCGGTCCTCGAACTTTGTTCCAGGAATATGCTTGAGATCGAAGGAGCGGAGTTCCAGCGAAACCCCTGGACGCCGATCGCCGCCCCGAAGCTGGCCATCGTATCAACCGAGGTCGGCCCGGATGACTTCTCGATTGCCTTGCCGGGGAACACAAATAGAGTTTCGGCCATTTAGGAGCATGCGGAATATTGTGAAAAGTCTTTTGGTCGGAGCCGTATTACTCAGGTTTATGTCTGCGGCAATAGCCCAAGTCGCGGCGGCTTACGTGGTTGCTGATCACACCACGGGCTATGTCCTGGACGCCTACAAGGCCGGGGAAAAACGCCAGATTGCGAGTCTAACCAAAATCGCTACGGGGAAAGTTGTGCTCGATTGGGCAGCCAAGACTGGAGCAGACCTCGCGCAACAGGTCGTAATACCGGAGCAAGCGATCCTGGAGTCAGGCGGTATAAATCCGATGGGACTGCAGCCGAACGATCTGATCAGTTACCGCGATTTGATTTATGCCGCTTTGATGCAATCAGATAACACCGCGGCTGCCACTCTGGCGTACTACGTCGGAGCGGCGCTCCGTCCCGAGGGCGGTGAGCGCATGCGCGAACTCGGCGCGATTGAGGCATTTGTCGCCCAAATGAATGCCTTGGCGAGGCAGTTGGGCATGGAGCGGACGCTCTTTGTGAATCCCCACGGCCTAGAGCCGCGCAAAGGGCTCCAACCGTACTCGACAGCGCTCGATATGGTAAAACTGACGGCTTATGCAATGAAAGATGCTGCCTTCCGATTTTACGTCTCCCAAAAGGAACGTAAAATTTCATTTAACAGGGGCGGTCAAGTCTCCCAATATCTTTTGCGCAATACTAATGACCTCGTCGGAACTTCGGGAATAGACGGCGTTAAGACGGGCCGAACTGCGAAGGCGGGCGAGTGTATCATCATTTCGTCTCAACACGATCCGCAAATAACCCAGCAGGGCGGCACTACTCTGGTCACTCCGAGGCGTCTG
>JAFAMB010000059.1 GCA_019233825.1 Verrucomicrobiota bacterium
AATGCCCAGGATCGACAACACAACGGCTCCAATTGCCAGTAGTAGTTCCGTCGTCAGGGCGGTGTGCTCCCATTGCCTCGCATGCTCATGAACCCGACCAGGGGTAATAGCTTCTACCGCCATATGTATTCACCTCCTTCCTGCCTAAAAATTACATCGGCTCACGTCGATTTTCAATCGTATTACGATAAAAATGTCTTGCGGTTTTTGCGCAGAAGCCGACAAAGGTCGGAATCCAAGCGAAAAAAAGAGATGAGCGGCCCTCCGAAAGAACAGGGCGAAGTCAAAAAAAGCGGGTGAATGAGGGATGAGAAACGTCGGTCCGGGGAGGGACAATCGACCGTGGGCTTCTTTACCGCCGAAATGGCGGATTGTCACCGGTTATATCCTCATATGGTCTTCGCAGAAGTCAGCACCGGCGCGGAAAACGATTTGCAGCACAAGAGCTAAGTTTGTGACGCGCGTTGTACCAGGCGTAGGCACAAATCTCGGCGGGGTATCGAAGTTGTTCTTGACCCAGGCGGCGTAGATCTTCAGAGTTTCTGGGATTTTGAGACCAAGCAGCTACGAGCACTTGAGCGGTTCGGTGGTCATCCCGCTCTATTTACCGCAACGGAGTAGCGGTCCAGCTCTACGGGCGAAAGATCCTGGGTGGTGAGGAGGTGGCGATCGGGCTCGCAATGTCGGCAACAGCGCTTACAGCACCGGAAATTTAATGTGGTTTCATTCTCACATAATGTGTTTTTGAGAGGTCTCTTATTCTCACTTAATTCGGTTTCAAAACCGCGGATGTTGTCGGTTTGAGCCGATTATGTTTCTCAGTTCGCTACACCCCAGGCGTTACTTCAAAGCGAAATCTTGGACGCGAAAACGTTCAAAGAGGTTCTCTCCGGCCGCCGCAGAGCCGCCTAACGATGACGCATAGATCGCTAACGCACGCAGTGGCCAATAAATTCGATAGTAGTCATACCGCAGGTAAACCACTCCTGGGAAGCCCGTGCCAGTCGGCAGGTTCTCATCCCAGAAACCGTCTGCTTTTTGACTGCTCAGCAAGTACGCAATGCCCCGTTGGATGCTGGCCCGTTAAGCTCTGGGAAGGCACAAAGCCCCAGTAGCGCCCACGCCGTTTGCGACGCAGTGCTCTGGCCGCTCGCTTTTGCTCCAGGATCCACGTCGGAAGCACAGCTCTCGCCCCAGCCGCCATCGTCGTTTTGATGTGCCTCCAGCCATTCACGACCATGCTGAATCCAGTCTGCATGCATATCCATTCCGATGGCTCGTAGGCCTCTCAGCACATGGGCCGTGCCGTATATGTAGTTCACGCCCCAACGCCCATACCGGGATCCATCCTTTTCCTGCCTGCGCCTTAGAAAGCGAAGCGCTCTGCGGACTCTTGGATGGCGGATTCCAATTCGAAATTTTCCAAAAACCTCCAAGACGCGACCGGTAATATCCGGGCAGCTAGGATCGAGGATGGCTTTGTGATCCGCTATCGACATTAGCAAACTTCGCGATCAGACCGGTCTGATTACTCTCGACCGCGGCTACGCGAACACGGGTTCCTGTCAGAGCGCCATCACGTTTATTGACGGGGAAGAGGGCATTCTGCGCTACCAGGGCATTCCGATCGAGGAGCTGGCCGAGCAATCGACCTTCGTCGAGACCGCATACCTGATCATCTATGGGAGACTTCCCTCCCGTGCAGAGCTCCGTCGATTCTCCGATCTGCTCACATTACACGAGTTAATTCACGAAGACATGAAGTTTCACTTTGAAGGGTTTCCGCCCAAGGCCCACCCTATGGCGATCCTGTCGTCGATGATCAACGCCGCCGGATGTTACTACCCAGAGCTGCTTGCGCCGCAGGAGACTCAGAGCTTTGACGAAGCAACTGCCTTTATTCTTTCTCAAGTTCGCGCGATCGCCGCGTTCGCCTATCGCAGATCGCGTGGGCTGCCCTTTATTTATCCGAAGCCGGAATACAAATACTCGGCGAACTTTCTGCACATGATGTTCTCGATGCCTTACGCCGACTATGAGCTGAGGCCGGAGGTGGTTCGCGCCCTCGATTTGATTTTCCTGCTCCACGCCGACCACGAGCAAAATTGCTCTACGTCCGCCGTACGAATGGTCGCCTCCAGCAAGGCAAGTCTTTTCGCGAGCGTGACCTCCGGTGTTTGCGCGCTCTGGGGACGGCTACACGGTGGCGCAAACCAAGCGGTGCTCGAAATGCTCGAGCAAATTCACCGCGAGGGTGACGACGGATCGCGTTTCATCGAAGCGGCGAAGGACAAAAAAAGCGGGCGTCGACTCATGGGCTTCGGGCATCGTGTTTACAAGAACTACGATCCGCGCGCAAAGATCATCAAAAAGCGATGCTACGAGCTGTTTGCAGCGCTGAACGTCAACGACCCGCTGCTGGACATCGCGTTGCGGCTCGAGCAGGCCGCCCTGCACGATCCCTATTTCGTCGAGCGAAAGCTCTACCCGAATGTTGATTTCTACAGCGGTATCATGATGCGCGCTCTCGGCATCCCGTTGCCGATGTTCACGGTGATCTTTGCCATTGGACGTATGCCGGGCTGGATCGCAAATTACCGCGAAGTCAGTGAGAGCGAAGCCGGCGCCATCTATCGTCCGCGACAGATCTATATCGGCGAGCCGCGCGCATCGTACATACCCATCGATCAGCGCGATGGGAGAGGCGGGACGCCCTTCTAACGTCTGATCCGCCGCAGCGCCACGCTTTTACAACAATGACGGAAGTGTAATGCTGGTTTTTCAGGTGAATCGCTGGCTGGGATTTACGAAAACAGTCGGCCGGGATTTGCCCGAGCGAGGAAACCCGCTCTTAATCTGGATATTCCAGGAAAGTCTACTGGGTCAACGGTGCAAACCTTACAACGGTAAAATCCGGAGTCACGTGGGCTTTATTAACCTTGGCTTCCGCCTCTAACTTCGAAGAGGAACTCAGGCGCCTCACTGCAGCGTCGATGCCGCTTTTTCGGTGCAATGTGCTACCGACGACGCCAATAACGGTGATGGTAGTAGTGATGCCGGTGATACCAATGTGGATAGTAATAATACGAGTAACCAGGATAGTAGCCGTAATAAGGCCCGTAGTAGCCGTAATAAGGCCCGTAGTACCCTGGAACACCGAATCCAAAACTGAAATGTACTGCGGCTTTGGCTTGAGTCGGCGCCCATGCAATCAGACCGAGCGAGACAAGAGGTAATAGTAGGTACTTCTTCATATTTTTAACACCTCAGGCTTGATATTTAAGCATCTGTTGTGCCAGGCGGCGGTTGCCTAGGGCGGTGTCGTTTTTTTGACAGGCAACAATCCGCAACCTGCATTGGCGGCGTAGTGAATTGCACGGTGCAATTCAATGAATTGATAATCATTTTTCGCCGCTGCCTCGCCCTAGCGGGCGCTGAGCGTAAAGTAGCATAAGCATCCTGCTGGTAGAGCCCTATGCCGCGTTACGGCTTGGTTTGCCGGTATGATCTGAGGATGCGTTTCGACGTATCGTCGGAGAACTGCGCGGAATATTTCTTGATCAGTTCGGCAAGTTCTCCGCCGCGTCCCAAGGATCGCAGCAGATCTGCCTGATGGAGCGCGCAACGGAATTTTTCGGGCCGGCTTTTGTAGGCTCTGGCCGCCCGGTCAAACGTCTGCAGTGCCGCCTCGTTGTCTCCCTCGCGCGCTTCGACGAGCCCGGCAACTTCAAGAGCCATCGGATCGCCGGCCCCTAGTTTGTTTAGTTCCAGGATCAATGCAGGAGGATCAGTGCTTTCTCTTTCGAAAACCTCCAGGATAGCCTGCCAGGACGTGTTCCCCGATGTCTGATCCGGGCTGAACGGGCGGTACAAGGGATCCCCCACAATCGTGGTCATCCACGAAATGGCACGCAAAGAGGCATAGGCACTTTCGCCAAACGTCAATCCGTTGACCAGCCGATCGTAAAAAAGGTCCAGCGTCGGCGTCAACTGCAGGAATGGCTCGTAGACGTTTCCCAAGGTCGCCGCGGCGCCATGCCGGATGAGTGGCCCAACCCAGAATTTATCCGGTTGCCGGACCGTTGACCCGCTGAACGAATGGATATGGACGGCGATGGCTCCGGGACGGAAATGAAAATGCGGATCGCTAAAAACGCCGGTCGCGTGTTGGGCGTACCAACCAAAATAAAGGATCGCGTCGGTCATTGGATAACCGAAGGGAAATAAGGCCTCACGCCGGTCAAGAATGGATGGTCGACCGATCCGAAAAGACTCGTCAGCAATGTGAAACAACCATTCATCTCCGATTTTGTAATCTGGATCCTGCACGCCGCGAGCGTCGAGGTAGGTCCATCCCCACAAACCGGTGTGCTCTGCGGTGAGCGCGTCGTCGATCATGCGGCGTACATCACCGGCGCCCGGACCGTCCAGGCGGGCCACCAGCATCAAACGCGGGTCTGAATCTGGATCTGTAATCGGCCTGAAACTCCTGAAGTATGGGTTCTCCAACGGTCCCGAGATCTGGTGGCGGAAATAGCCGAGCGTAGCCAGTTCCGAATCGACCGCCTTTTGGTTCAACGCGCCAAATGGGTTTGAGCGGTCGGGGTTATCTCCCGGGTAACCCTCCTGGGAGCGAATCTTCAAGGGAATGCCACGGATCAGAACAATATACCTGATCTTGTTGGCGGTGATCCTTTGTTGTCCGGTTTGATCGACGGTCCATAGTTGCGCTTCCTGCAAATGGTTCCGGAGCGGCTCGGCGATGGTGCTATCGTAGTCATAGCGATCGATTTCTTCTTCGTCGGAGCAGGGCAAGCCGATGAGCCGGTCTTTTGCGACGCCGCGCCTCGCGGCGTAATACTCCGCGAGAGATTCGCTTTCCGAATAGTTCGGGTTGTAGACTACGAGGGTCGCGTTCGGAAGATCTTCTTCAGCTCCGAGAGCCGCGTGCGCGATGATCAAGCCGCACAGCAGAGGGAGCAACCTCATAAGTCCAGTCGCAGACCGTCATAGGCCAGAGAAATGTTGCCAGGTAATTCTTTCTGGGTAGCGGCATGGCCGAAATCATGGCTGAGATGAGTAAAGAAGGTTTGTTTAGGACTTAATCGTTCGGCGAGAGCCAAGCCTTCAGCGAGGCTCATGTGAGTAGGATGCGGTCTGCGGCACGGAGTGCCAAGGATTAACGTCTCAACTCCCTGGAGACATTCAAGCCCCTCGGGGCAGACGGTTTTGCAGTCGCTCAGGTAAGCCACGAGAGAACGGCCGTCCTGTCGGAAAAGGAAACCAAAAACATGAGCCCTGCCATGCTCCAGGGGGATCGGATGGATTTCCGTGCTCCCAAGCGAGAAGGCGCCATCAACAAAATGCGGTTCCGGATGCACGTAGCCGGGGAAGCGCATTTCGCTGTTGAACGCGTAAAAGAAGATTCTGTGCAGGTGTTGCATCGTGTCCTTCGATGCGTAAATGGGAATCCTCCCGCCATTGACCGAACTGAACCGTCGCAGGTCGTCGAAACCCATCACGTGATCCGCATGTGAATGGGTATAGAGAACGGCATCCACTTTCTGAATATTGGCGCGCAGGGCCTGAATTCTGAACTCCGCGCCTGTATCGACCACCCAGGAACAGTCGGCCGTTTGCACGTAGATGGACGATCGCAGCCGTTGATCCCGGGGATCTTTCGACTGGCAGACCTCGCACAAACAACGGATTACGGGTACTCCCATGGATGTGCCAGTGCCCAGAAATGTGATCGCTAGCATCTATTGAAAAAACACCGCGGCACCTTTACATAATCGCTCTGTGCCCGCAACGCTGCGATCGCTAAGAATTCAGAACCTGGCTCTGGTCGAGTCGTTGGAGTGGGAGGTGGCTGCCGGATTCAGTGTCGTGACGGGCGAAACCGGCGCCGGAAAATCGGTGATCCTCGGCGCCCTCAAACTCGTGCTTGGCGAACGCGCGGACAAGTCGCTCATACGCACCGGTGCTGATCAGTGCTCGGTCGAAGCCCTGTTTGAATTGGATGAAGTCGCTGAAATAAATCGGGCTCTCGGCGACCAGGGGATCGAGCCGTGCGAGGAGGGCCAACTTTTACTGAAACGGATTTTTTCGGTTTCCGGCGGCAACCGGCAATTCATAAACGGCTCTCAGACGACGCTGGGGGTTCTCAAACAAATTGGAGACGGGCTGGTGGATCTGCACGGTCCCCATGATCACCAGTCGCTGCTTTCGAGAGAACAACAATTGATCCTGGTTGACGCTTTCGGCGACAGCGGCGAACTGCTACGCCGGTACCAGGCGAGCTTTCAGGAAGTAAACAGACTACGTGAGCAGCGTGAAAAAGTCCGGCAACAGACCGCCGACCAGAATCTGGATCTCTGGCGTCATCAACTCCGAGAGCTCGAGGCGGCTGACCTGAAACCTTGCGAGCTCCAGATTCTCGAAACTCGTTACCATGTGGCCGCCAACTCGCGACGATTAATGGAGATTTCGGGTTCGATTTTACGGCAACTTTCAGAGGTGGACCAATCGGTACTAAGTCAGTTGACCGATATCGCTCGCCAGCTGCGCGAGCTCAATCGCCTGGACGAATCCACAAATGAACTTTTGCGCGCTCATGAAGCGGCGACCATCGAACTCGAAGAACTGGAACGCGGCGTAGTCAGATATCAGACACGTCTCGAGATCAATCCGGAAGAACTGCAGCAAATGGAGGAGCGACTCAATCTTTTGCAGTCATTGCAGCGGAAACATCAGCGGGACGCAGCCGGCCTCATCGAGCTGATCGAGGACCTGAAGGCGCGCCTTGAGTTCCTGGATCGTCGCGAAGAAATGCTCGCAGAGCTGGGCGTGCAACTGGCCCGTGAGTCGAGTCAGCTGAGAGAGCTTGGAGGGCAGTTAACCCAGTGCAGGGTGGGGGCCGCGAAAAAGCTGGCCGGGGAAATCGGGGAGCATCTGAAAGATCTCGGATTCAACCGAGCGGCATTCGAGATTCAAATCGATCCGCTGGCTGAGCCGCGCGGCACCGGGTTCGAAGCTGTCGAATACCTGTTCGCGCCTAATCCCGGTGAGCCATTGAAACCTCTCAAGGCGATAGCGTCGAGCGGTGAAATTTCGCGGGTCATGCTGGCGGTCAAGACTGCGCTCGCGCAAGAGGATCTTATTGGTCTTCTGGTGTTCGATGAGATCGACGCGAATGTCGGGGGTGAGATCGCGCATTCGATCGGAATGAAAATGCGTTCGCTGGGTGGAAATCGACAAGTGCTTGCAATCACTCATATGCCACAGGTTGCGGCGGCAGCGACCCACCACTTTTACGTCAGCAAAGCGGTGACCAATGGCCGAACTCGAACGTCGCTCACCGAGGTTGTTGGAAACGACCGAGTCGAGGAATTGGCGCGCATGTTAGGGGGCAAAACGAAATCGGCGCTGGAACACGCGAAAGCATTACTAGGGGCTAGCCTGCAATGAGCTCTTCGCTTCGGCTTTTGGGTGATTTTTGCGGGCTAGCGGCGGCAAGGTAGCATAGGCATCATGCCTGTAGGGCCGCGGCAGCCGCTTCCGTGTATACAGGCTGGAAGCCTATGCTACGGGATACAGGCTGGAAGCCTATGCTACAATACAGGCTGGGAGCCTACGGTACACCGCTAAGGAGTGGCGAGCGATACAGGCCAGAGCATTCGTTGGTACAGGGCAATGAGCGGATCCCCCCAGAATAACCAGATTATCGCTCCCACTGCGAGGTAGGGGCCAAACGGAATTTTTGAGGCTCGCTCACGTTTTCCGAGAGCAATCGACGCGAGGCCGAAACTGGCCCCCACGAATGAACCGGCCGCAATCGTGAAAAGAATTCCCTTCCACCCGACGAATGTGCCGATGGCGGCGATAAGTTTAACGTCGCCCAATCCCATCGCTTCCCGCGGGAACTCGGCATAAACCGTGCGGCCGGCCAGATGGGATATATCGTCCAAAGGAATCGTTTGACCACCGATAACCAAACGGTCATGAAAAAACGTTAAATCAGTGTGCTGATAATTGGCACCGTTGATCTCGGCTTCCTGTGCACGGATAATCATCCGATCGGACTTCCGGAAAAAGTGTTCGTTCCAGAGAAAGGGCTCGCCATCGATCAAGATCCGTCGATCCTCCGGCGGCGAAACGTCGAAACTGAATTGGGTCGGGGTGCTCAAATTCAATTTGTATCGGCCGAATGCCAGTTTCCCCAGTTCACTGATCAGGTAAAGGATCGCTGCACCCAGGCCGGCTCCCAACAGAGACAGGCCCAAGGCGAGAAGAGGCGATGACGTTCTGTGCAGACCCGGAGTCAAAAGACTCAGCGCTAATCCGGCCGCAATGCCGCCTTTGCTCACAGCATCAGGGATGATCATAAACTCCAGGTCCACAAATGTTGCGATGATGAGTATCGAGAGGATGACCCACACCGACAACAGTGTTGGCCAGGGCACCAGGAACGCAGCCGTTGCGAACAACATCGCAGTGAGCGTTTCCACGACCACGTAACCCGGACTGATCCGCTGGTGGCAGTGTGCGCAGCGCCGGCCGAGAAGAAACCAACTAAGAATCGGGATACTCTCTTTCCAAGGAATGGGATGCTTGCAAAAAGGACAGAAGGATCGGGCCGGATTTGCGAGCGATATGCCGCGTGGGATGCGATAAATGCAGACGTTCAAAAAGGATCCGGTGATAGCTCCGAAGAAAAAACCTATGGCGATGAGGATGTGCAGCACCGTTATTGTTTGGCGAGGTCAGGCTCCACGAGTTCACAAAGCAGGTGGATGACAACCTTATGAGCTTCTTGAATTCTCGCGGTGACGTGCAGAGGAATTAATAGTTCCACGTCCGCCAATCCGCGGCAAAACCCGCCGTCGCGGCCCAGAAGCGCGATTGATTTCAATCCAAGTTCTTTGGCCTGAACGAGCGCACGCCTGACATTTTCGGATTTGCCACTGGTGGTCAGTGCAAGGAGCAAATCGCCGGGGGCGCCGAAGGCCCTGACTTGTCTGGCGAACAGCTCAGCAAATGAGTAATCGTTACCGATGGCGGTCATCAGGCCTCCGTCCCCCGTGAGAGAGATGGCCGGGTAAGGGCGACGATCGGAAACGAAGCGGCATGCCAGTTCGGTCGCGAAGTGAGCGCTATCTGCGGCGCTCCCTCCGTTTCCGCACACCAGTACCTTGCGGCCTGACAGCAATGTCTCGCGGAGCAGGTCTGCGGCCATGGCCACCGTTGCCTCCAAATCGAACAAAGCGCGGATAGCCGCGATGGAGTCATTAAGGCTGGCCTGGATGGACATACGGAGGGAGTCTCTTCAGGGACTCTGACGATTTCAAGTTGGAAAACCGGCTTGAACATTTTACGATTCGACTCATGCGTTACCTGGCGTTACTACTGGCCATCGTTCTTCTGGCTGGATGCGAATCGACCGACGACACATATGTTCCGGGGCGAATTCCGAAAGAGACGGCTATCGCCATCGCGATGCAGGCCAACAAACAATATCCGTACCCATTGTCCAAGGTCACGCGCGCCTCCTGGCGTCCCGAGCAAGGTTACTGGGCCATCGATTTCAAAGACCAGGATGAAGAATACGGGAAGTTTTATCTGGTCAGCGGGAGAGGGAAGATTGTCGGCGTCGGCACGATTGAGGGGGACAGGTACTATTGAGGTTCGGAGTTCGGGGTTCGGAGTTCGGGGTTTTGAGTTCGGGGTTTTGAGCGGCCGATCGCGCAACCCCCGGGAACTCCGAACCCCGAACCCCGAACCCCGAACCTTACTTCAGAAGGGCCAGAATCCGAACGGTCCTGGGGTTATGACGCGTCCTTGATAGTAGTAGCGAGGATCGTGGTAAAAGCGATCGTAATAGCGCTGATTGTCGTCACGGTTATTGACCTGGTACTGGCGATTACGCGGTATCGACCCAAAAACGGTGACCGGCGCGCCTACGGAAAGGGCTTGGAAGAAGGCGATAGCGTTTTTTTCCGGCATTCGCACGCATCCGTGGGACGCAGGATAGCCTGGGAGATATCCTGCGTGCATGCCGATTCCGGGTGCGAATTCCATGAAATAGTGCATGGGGGCATTGATAAAACGGGTGCCGGCCGGTGTGGGCATATCAATGTCGGCGTCCACCACCACAGTCCGATTCGAACGGTCAACGATTTTGCCGTAGATGCTGGAAACGTGATTGAGGTCCTTGTGAGTGATCTGAAACGTTCCGGTCGGAGTCAGGTGGCCGAGGCGTCCGGAACTGATCGGCGATTGCATCACGGCGCGTTCGTTGTAAAGGAGGTAGGCTTTCTGTTCCGTCAGATCGAGCTGAACTGAATACTGGGCTAAGACTATTCGCGAGAAAGAGCCCAACAGGAGGCATGTTAACGCAAAACTTTTCGTACCGCTGAACATGGCTGCCTCCAGCGACTAAATGTGCCGGCGCGCGCATAGTTTACTCTATGGAAGAGCGCGGATCAATCGGCCTCCGGTCCCGGCGAAACTCCAGGAGCGCGAATCGCGAGAAACCGGCCGACGGTCAGGTGTTTTCAACGTTGACCCTCGACAAGGTCTCGAATTCGTAATTAGTTCGGAACCGATGGAATCGAGCGTCGATGTCGGCGAGCTGAGGAAGGAGTATACCCTGCGAGGTCTTTACCGAAAAGACCTGTGTTCCAATCCGCTTGAACAGTTCAGGCTCTGGTTTGAGGAATCGGTTCGAACTGCAGGCGACCGTGAGCCAAACGCGATGACTTTAGCAACCGCCTCACGAGAGGGCGCGCCGTCGGCTCGGGTGGTGCTTCTAAAAGGCTTCGACGAACGGGGATTGATATTTTTCACGAATTATGAAAGCCGCAAGGCTCAGCATCTGGCAGAGAATCCGTTAGCGGCGCTCAGCTTTCATTGGCCGTGGCTCGAACGGCAGATTCAAATCGAGGGCAGCGCGGAGAAAACCAGTCGCGAAGAATCTATCATCTACTTCAACAAGCGACCGATCGGGAGCCGGTTCGGCGCAATTGTGTCAAAGCAGAGTTCCGTAATCGAAAACCGGGAAGTGTTAGAGGCCAGGCTTGCGGCGCTCAAGGCAGAGTACAAAGGCGGGGATCCGCCTGCGCCGGAATTCTGGGGTGGCTACCGGCTTGTTCCAAAACGATTCGAATTCTGGCAGGGTCGAGAGAATCGATTACACGATCGTTTTCTCTACGAGCGGCAAGCTGATGGAAGTTGGCGGATAGATCGATTGTCGCCCTAGCGCGGAGGGCACGTAGGCGAACCGTCTCAGTTTGCTTGGTTCTGAGGGGTGCAAAGCGGGGCGCTTCGCTTACAGTGGGCTGTGATGCGTTTCCAGACCATTCCGGCTCCCCATTTCAATCTCGAAAAAACGCTCTGCTCCGGACAGGTATTTCACTGGACGCCACATGGCAGAGGTTTTGTCGGAGCGATTTCAGAGAACCTGGTGTACGTGGAACAGGCGGGGGCGTCGATTCGGCTGCCGGCCGAGCACGCGAAGCTAGTCGCGCACTATTTGGCTCTCGATCACCCGTTGCCAGCAATTCTGCAGACTTTTCCGGACGATCCGGTGATTCGAGTGGCAATGGAGTTTGCTCAGGGGCTGAGAATCATTCGGCAACCTCCTTGGGAGTGTCTCGCTGCTTTTCTGAGTTCCCCGCTCAAGCAGGTTCGGCAAATCCAGGCGATCTCGCTGGCTATCCGCAAACGATTCGGCCGGCGGTTGCGACGTGGTGAATTTGAGGCTTTTTCCTATCCGCGGCCGGAGGAGCTTGCAGAAATTCGGTTGGAAAAACTCCTTGAATGCAAACTCGGGTTCCGGGCCCGGAATCTTTTAGCCAGCGCCAAGATGGTCGCTTCGGGAGGAGTTGACCTCGAGGCGCTCCGCCATTGTTCCGCTGAAGAGGCGCGGAGGGTGCTTTGCGAGCTACCTGGAGTGGGAGAAAAGATCGCGAATTGCGTCTTGCTGTTTGCTTACGAACGATTGGACGCCGTACCGATCGACGTCTGGATCGGTCGGGTTCTCAACGAAGTCTATTTTGCCGGGCGCGCCAAGGTTCCCTTACGCGAGTTAAAGTCGTTTTCTGCGAAATATTTTGGTCCTTACGCAGGTTACGCACAACAATACTTGTTTCACCACTGGCGTTTGACGTACCGAAGAAGGGCATGATCCAAGTAGCTCTCTGCCCAACCGAGATTCGCCGATTCTCGGCCATGGATTTAAGCGGTGTCACCGCTGTTGTTTTTGATGTTTTACGCGCGACTTCTTCAATCATTACGGGATTGGCTTACGGAGTTGAGGCGATCCTTCCGGTCAGGACCGTGGAAGCAGCTCGCAACCTCAAGATGAATGATCCTGATCTTCTTTTGGCTGGGGAACGAGGCGGGTTACCTCTGGCGGATTTCGATCTCGGGAATTCACCGGAAGAATTTGAAAAGATTAAGGGCAGGCGCGTGGTGATGACGACCACGAATGGGACGGTTGCCATTGAAAGCATGAAGGCGGCCTCCAAGGTCCTGATTGGGTCGCTATTAAACATTGACGCGGTAGCCGACTATCTCTTTCGGTATCAACCGAAGAGTCTGCTGCTGGTCTGCGCGGGAACCGGAGAAGAATTCAGTCTGGAGGATGCTATCGGCGCGGGTGCCCTTGTCACCCGACTTTCTGACGACGGGTTATCCGATGCGGCGATCTTTGTGCGAACCCTGTATGAACGGGTTGGCGAAGATGTTGAGGAGTGGCTGCGACAAACAACGAACGGCAGGCTTTTGCAGAAGGTCGGCAAAGGTGCGGACATACAGCGATGCGCACAGCTTTCGGGGTTCGACGTAGTCGGTTACCTGAAAGGAGAAAGCGTAGTCCGGTTAGCCGGCTGAACGGGAAGAAATCAGGAGCTGAAGAATGACTTGAGCTCCCGGAAGAGGAGATTTAGTCTAGCGCGGCTTGTCGATGTCAGATAGGAAAAAGATCATTCTGGCGATTGTAGGGTCGCTGGTTTTGCATTTAATCATTATCCTTGGCTCAAGCAAGGTGGTCGCTCTCTGGCCGGACGTGTCGCCGTCGCAAAAGGAGGATCTATCGCCGCCGCAGTTGACCATGCTCGATACTCAACCCCCCGAGGAACAAAAGGAGGAAAAGCAGGAGCGGCAATACCTGCGGACAAACGACGACCAGAAGACCGATCAAAAACCCGTGGATTCGATGTTCGAATCCGACAAGGACACGGCCGCGGCAAGTGAACAACCAGCGAAAGGAGACGCTCCGATCCCGACGCAAGAAGGGAAAGAAGCGCCGGACATCGGCTTCAAAAACGAGAGCTTTTCTCTGGCCGATCGGGGACAGGCGTTTTCTACCGACCCCGGAAAACAAGCTGCGGTACCGCAAAAGGAAGAGCAGCGAGAGGAGGTAAAGCCGGTCGAAACCCCGACGACCATGCCGACGGTGACTCCGAGGCCGGAAGCGACGCGACCTGAAAAGGAGCCCACGCCGGGGCCGACCCCTGCCCCCGCACCGACGCCTGCTCCAACCCCGGAGGGTGCGCAGCCCGACAAAGAACCCGCCGCAACGCGTGCTCCCACGCCGGAAGCCACGCCAGCGGATGAGGAGTTTGCGATGTTGCGTCCGCCGCCGGCGCCGAGTCCGCCGCCAACGCCGGAAGCGTCACCACGACCGGTTAAGGCACCCCCGCCGACTCCTGCCCCGACGCCCGAGGACGTCTTCCCAACTGATGAAGAGCTGGCAATGTTGCGCCCGACGCCAACCCCAAGACCGACTCGGGTCCGTCAGGCGGAGAGAACGCCTCAACGCCAAAGTGCGCCGCCGACCGCTTATCGGCAGGAACAGCGGATCACGCGGATGCAGGGTAACATTAACAATCGGGGACGATCTTCGATTGCCGCTTTGGGAACGCCTCAGGGGAGATTTGAAAAGGCAGTGCAAGATGCAATTGGTTCGAGGTGGTATTTCTACGTCAGGGAGCGGAGTGACTTGATTAATATCGGTACGGTGCAGATCAAATTTTACGTGCGTCCCGATGGAAAGGTGGAAGATGTCAAGGTTCTCCGCAATTCTTCGAACGAGACTTTGGCCTCCACTTCGTTACAGTCGATCATAGAAGCAAACATACCACCGATGCCTGAGGAACTCGCTCCGCTGCTTTCCGGCGATCGCATGGAATTTACAATGAGTTTTAATTTCACCTACTAGCCATGTTCCATTTAGCCCTGTTTGAAAACACGTTAGATTTTTTCATCAAAGGCGGCATATTTATGGCGCTTTTGTTGGTGTGTTCCTTTGTAGCGGTGACGGTCATGCTTTTGCGATTGATTGCGTTACGGCGCCGCGCAGTCATCCCGGCTTTGATAGAGAAGGAGATCAACAAAATACGGCCGGGCTCTGAACCGGAACACTTGCGGCACCTGATACAGGACGATGCATCGCCTCTCTCGCGAATTGTTGAGGTTGCCGTACGGCCCTACAATGCCACCAAGCAGGAGACACTGGAGGTGGTGCAGTCGCGTGCGCGACAGGAGATTGTTCGCTTGGAAAGCGGGCTTTTCATTCTGGAGATCGTGGTGGGAATTGCGCCTTTGCTGGGCCTGCTCGGTGCGGTCACCGGCCTGGTGAGAGTTTTTGGCAATATTGGGTCGGGGGTAATGTCGACGTCGGATCTCAAGGGGATAGCGTCGGGCATTGGTGAAGCGCTGAGCACGACGATCGTAGGACTGGCCATTGCGATTCCGGCCCTGGTGGCCTATACGTATTTTTCACGACGCGTTGAGAGACTAGCGGTGGAGATGGAGTCGCTGCTAACCGATTTGATCGAGAAGATTTTTCAGGCGAACCGCGGCCAGGAAACATTTGCGCCGGAGGGTGAGTCGCTTGAAGGAGCAGCGCGATGAGGTTCTACGTCAGGCGGAAGCGGACTCCGCAGGTCATTATCGTTTCGCTGATCGATATTTTCGCGATGCTCCTCATCTTTTTTATTGTCACAACGACGTTTAAAACGGCGGAAACGGAGCTATCAATCAAGCTTCCGGAATCCAAGACCGCCACGCAGGCTCAAAACCCGACCGATCCGGTCGTATTGGCCATTACCGCCGACGAAAAAATTGTGTTGGAGGATCACCCGCTGAAAAGTGTTGACGAGCTTACACCCGCGTTGCAAGAGGTGCAAAAAAAGGCTCCGGAGCGTCCGCTGGCAATGAAAGCGGACCAGAAGGTCTCGTTTGGATTTCTTGTGCAAGTACTCGATTCGCTAAAAAAGGCGGGCGTTAAAAACCTGCCGACATTTACGAAGGCACCCGATCAGAAATGATTCGAGAAATAGTCATGTATGGGGATCCCGTGCTGCGCGCAAAAGGGAAACGCCTAGAGACGATCGATGATGAGATTCGAGTTTTGGCGGCCGATATGCTTGAAACCATGTACGAGGCCAATGGCGTTGGTCTTGCTGCGCAACAAGTGGGACGCGCTCTGCAGCTAACCGTCATCGACGTGAGCGACGCCGAGAGCCGGCCAAGCAGGATGTGGCTTGCCGGAGAGGAGGTCGATCCGAAGGAACACATGCCGCTTATTCTAATTAATCCGGAACTGCAATTAGATGACGAACAGGAGACCGGAACTGAAGGATGCCTAAGCTTTCCGGAGATCACGGCGGAGATACCGCGAGCGGCAAAAGTTAAGGTTAAGGCGCAGGATCTGGACGGGAATCGGATAGAGTTTGAGGCAGCGGGCCTTCTTGGGCGAGCAGTTCAGCATGAAAACGATCATTTGAATGGGATATTGTTTATCGATCGCATGTCGTCGGCTGTGAAAGCGTCTCTGGCAGGCAAGTTGAAGCGACTCGCTGCCGAATCCAAAGCGCCGTAGAAGCGCAAATGGACCACGTCCGAATCAAAACACCGGCCATACCTGAAGACAGGACTTAGCCTCGGCTGCTCACAAATCTCCGATGATTTGGGAATGACGCAGCCTCTGGATAGCACCTTTGACCAATATCACTTACGGGATGGTAGATCGTTTGTTGCGAAGGCGGAGAACTTTTGGCGCAGATCGAATGGATGAGACGTTGTCATTCGAAAATTTTTCCTTCGGTGGGTCCAGAGCTGCGTCGCGGTCGGACTCGGGGCTGGAGACGGCCGGATGCGTGAGCACCCTGGAACTCAGCGCGCCACCCTCTCACCGGTTGCTTCGGAAGAGAGTACCTGTTATCTGGGTCTGGGCGTTTGCGGTGATGCTAATGGTCTATTTCGTCACATGCGGAGCCCCACGATTATTCGACCAAATCGATGGTCAGTACGCCGGTGCCGCGCGAGAGATGATGGTGCGCGGCGATTGGTTAACGCCGACCCAGAATGGGGTGCCTAGACTGCAGAAGCCGCCCTTGGTCTATTGGTGCGAACTCCTTTCATTGCACGTCTTTGGAGTCAATGAGTTTGCCGCACGCTTTCCGGTGGTGTTGGCTACGGCCGGTTGGTTTCTGGCAACTGGCCTGATTGCGTGGCGATTGATCGGTACTCGTTCGGCGGGGTTGGCGGCCGCACTCGCACTGGCGATGTGCATCGGCACCTTTTTCTTCACTCATCTGGTGATGCCTGAGCCTTTTCTGGCATGTTTCCTGGCGCTGTCGTTCTGGTCGTTGGTAGGGGCGATAAGCGCGAGACTCGAGAGAACCGCCGAGGTTGACCGCTGGCTGATCGCGACCTGGGTGTTTATTGCTCTGGGTACGCTGGCGAAAGGTATCCATGCGCTGGTTATTCCCGTGGTCGCGATGTCTTGCGCCGCGTTGATGACGCCGTCAATCAGGAGGGTCTGGCGGAGATTTCTTCTCCGGCCACAAGGGTGGATCCTGTGTCTCGTGATTGTCATGCCTTGGTATCTGGTCATCGAATCGCAAAATCCGGGATTCCTGAAGGACCACTTTTTCAACGAGCAAATTGGCTCCGCCCTGAGCAGGCGATGGCCGCCCGACAGTGATCGCGTGCCCTTGGGGATTTTCTGGCTCGAGCATCTAGTGCTCTTTTTCCCGATAACGCTTTTGTTTCCCGCCGTCATACAAGCGGCTTTCGGCGCGCACAAAGATGGCCAACTCCCTTTAAAAGCGGGTGCACGGCTTCTTCTGTTTTGGTTTTTGGTAAACGCTCTGGGTATCAGCTTCGCGAATGTACAGGATTACTATCTGATGATCGGGTGGCCACCGGTTGCGGTGTGGATTGCCTGGGCGATCACCAGGCATCGGATTTCTTTCAAGTGGCCTGCGATTCTTCTTGGCTTGCTCGGAATCGCGGGGCTGCCGGTTGCCTGTTTACTCTCGGTCTGGCGAGGAGGTGGATCCACGAACTCTGACCAAATCGTCGGAGATACGATCTCGAATGTTTTCCAGATCTTGCCGGCATCGATTTGGAAGGATCTCACTCCGCTCCTTTATCTGGCCTCGACAGCCACCCTTTCGACGGGGTTTTTAGTATGGCTGTTCAACCGCAAAGGGAGGTTTGACCTGGCTTTCGCTGGATTCGCGTTCTTTATGGCCGCAATGTTCCTGCTTAGCACGCGGGGACTAGCGATAGTGCAGGATGAATTTTCCTCGGCAAAGGTGGCGAAATTTATTGATGCGTGGGCAAGGCCGGGAAGCATCGTCGTCTGTCAGGGTGATCCAAATGAGAGGACTACATTATTTTTTTATGTTAAGCGGCCGATATTCTGGGTTAACGGCCATTCCGACATGGAGTTTGCGACACGCATATTAGGGATAGGGCGCGACGACTATCTGACCCGTAAGCAGGTCGCAAAGTTGTGGCGAGAAGGTAGTCAGGTATTTCTAATGATCGAACGAGGTGCGCTCGCAGACTGGAACGCCTATCTCGGACTAGCGCCGGACGAGTCGATTCCAATCGGCACCTGCGGTTCGAGTGTCGTTCTGTTGAACCGGGCAAATTAGCATCAGCATGCTGCTTGTCGGGCGTGCAAGGTAGCATAGGCATCCTGCCCGTCGAGGGCGCGGCGTGAGGGGATACAGGCTGGAAGCCTATGGTACACTGACAAGCTGGAAGCCTATGCGACAAGGTATGCGCGGAACCAATTTTGCCCGGCGAGTGTTCTCCCATTTTTCCCGCTGGGTGGTTCGAGGGGTCTTTTTCTCTGTATGCCGGACAAAGATTGTTTACTTCGGGAATGTCCCGACTGGAACTGGATACATCATCGCAAGCAATCATATCAGTCATTTCGATCCCCCTATGCTCGGCTCGCAATTTCGGCGATACGTCGATTGGATGGCGATGGAAGAATTATTTCGTAATCGCGCGAGCGCGACTCTCATGCATTGGCTTTGTGCATTCAAGGTGCGTCGAGACGGGATGGACCGTGCCGGAATCCGGACTGCGTTGAGGAGACTCGAAGAAGGCCGGGTCGTTGGAGTCTTCCCGGAGGGTGGGATTCGTGCGGGAAAAGTGTCTGTCCTCCACGGAGCCCCGATGTGGCCGGGGGTCAGCGCTCTGTGCGTGCTTTCGGGTAAGCCAATCGTTCCAAGTGTAATTCTTGGTACCGATCGACTTTACAACAGGCTGAACTGGCTTCCGTTTCGGCGTGTACCTGTCTGGATTGGGTTCGGTGAGGCGATCTATGCGCGGTGCGATCTCCCCAGGAATCGTGCGCGGGAGCTGGTTGAAGAGTCACTTGCACAGGCCTTTATCTGCCTGCGAGAGAGGCTGGTTCTGGACTTTCGACTGACCGAAGCGGATTTGCCGACTACCCCGCAGGCAAGAAAGAGGGAGGATTACCTACCTTGAAGGGTCGGGCCCGCAGCAACTTCGGGACTCTGATCCGGCTCAAAACGGCGGCGGGTGTGGACGCCCTAATGTGCGCGTTGATCAACGGTATCCAATGGCAACTACGGCATCTGGTTTGCACACCGGCAGAGCTCGAGGGCTATCTTTCCGCTTGCGAAATGATCTCGCGCAGCCTGTTCTATGAGGTTCCCGGGACATCCAATATCGTCCAGACCCGAAAGTTTCTCCAATGGCGAAGTCCGGTCAAAAGTGCTTTTCCGGAGAATGATATTGCACGCGCGCGTATTTTTCTCTCACCCCTGGGCTTGCGCGCCCGGACCGTCATTTTTCTTCATGCGCTGATGTCGGCTCATGATTTTGGATATTGCCGGATTGCGGCGAGACTGAATTGCCGCGGCTGGAACGCGGTGCTGATGCATTTGCCCTATCACTACTCGCGGGTACCGCGAGGTCACTTTAACGGGGCACTAGCGTTGACTGCGAATCTTCCGCAGAACGCCGAGACGCTGCGGCAGGCAGTCATCGAGGTCCGCCAAATGATGGACTTTTTTCGTGTGAATGGTTGTCGAGAGTTTGGGCTCATCGGAACCAGTTACGGCGGCTGGGTGGGGGCGTTATTGAGCTTCCTGGAAAGCGACTTTCGGTTCGTAGCGCTCTTGCAACCAATCGCGGACATTGAACACGCGATTTGGGAAAGCCCGGCCTCCCGGACGATCAGGAGAACACTACTGGCGGCGGGGATTAAGCGTGGCGTGTCGCGAAGACACGCCCATTTGACCTCGCCCTTGGATGGTCAACCGGCGTGCGATCGAAAACGGATTCTGATCGTCGCCGGGGAACATGACACGATCACGCCGCCATCGGTGTTGAAAGAATTAATCCGGATTTGGCCGGAGTCCCACTTCACGATAGTCAGACAGGGCCACTTCGGGTATGCCGCAATGCGGGAAGCATTGCACTGGGTCGAAAGGTTTCTTTAGCCCGCCCGGTAATGAACGCTGATAGATCGGTAAACATCATTGTTGCGCTCGGCTGAAAAGAAGAACAATTGGATACTGCTGGCGTGCTGCTGCCATTGATAGCCGATAATCGTCTGCATGACGTCTCCTTCAGGCTTTTTATCGCGAGCGAGCACGGTCGGAGGTCCGTACCGGGCTTCCAGCCGCTGTCGAGCGCTGTTCAGAAATGCTTCGTACGCAACGAGGTCCCAATCGGGATGCTGATACTGAAGCTCAACTTCCACGAGCGTCTTTTCCTTGCCAAAGTAGAGGATCGTTCGTTTTAGAGCCGGCTGGATCAGGCCTTCGATGGTCCAAGCATCGCGCCCCTGTACGTTTGCCTTGTCAACGATTCGGGCACCGGCACGGTCGAGAACTCGCGCTATTTCTTTTTGGCCTTCGGCCCAATAGAGTCCGAACGGAGGGTTGACCTGAGGGTAAACGTCTTGACCGTACGCATGAGCGAGAATGCTTGCGACCATCCATAAAACCCAGACGCGTACGGGGCTCATATATGCGAGTAGCGTGGAGCATTTTAGGTCTGTACCTTAGTCGAGGTCAAACGGAACCGCCGGGAGCGCTAGCCTGCATCGCTCACAAATCCTTAGAGATTTTTGAGCGATGTAGGCTCGGACGGCCGTCGTCATTCCGCGGACGCGGAACTATGGCGCCCCTGCTGGCCCGGCGTAGCAAGGGGGAACATGGGCGGAGTCGGGAGCCTCGCCCTACCGGCGGGAGCGCGTCCCTACCGGCAGGGACAGAAACATTAGAAGGCGACCTTATCGCTGCCCTTGAGCGACAAGATCTCACGGGCATCGGCCGGGGTCGCGACTTCTAATCCGAAACCTTCAATTATCTGGCGGGCGCGGAGAACTTGGGCGGCGTTGCTGGTTGCCAGCTCGCCTGGTCCAATCCATAGGCTGTCCTCTAATCCCACACGTATGTTGCCACCCATGGCCACAGCCATGGCGGCGACAGGAAGCTGCTTGCGTCGAGCTATGATAGAATGCCATGGTAGGCTAAAGAGCAAGCGCCTGAACCGACCAGTGTCCACGCAAATGCCGCTGAAAGTAGATCTGTCGCAATTCGGTTTGAAGCCGTTCAGATGCTACGCTCGCTTCGATAACGGCCAGGAGGAGAAGCTTCGGGCCTCTTTCGATCACCGTTTTGCAATGAAGTGTTTTGTGGATGCACTGGAAGCGGCGAGCGCCCACCGACCCGGGGCTCTCATCGGAGGAGTTCCAATTGGTGAATCCACGGACGGCCAAATCTTGTTTCAAATTACGTGCCTGCAAAAAAAAGAAAACGGAATCGCGTGCGATGACTTTTTCACGGCAGTATGCCGCCGGGACTGCGTGGAACAATTTTGCGCGGAACTTGAGGAACAGTATCAAAGGCCGGCCGCAATCTATTTGCCGGCATCTGGTCCCCAATTGGTGAAGCCGAGGGCGGTTCGATTGCATCACCGGCGGGGGGTTAAACTTGTCAGTCCCAATGGGCTGCCGGTTAAATGCGTCGATCGCACATCTCGTTGGGGCAATCCGTTCGAGATCGGGCGGGATGGTACCAGGGAGGAAGTCGTGCAGAAATATCGTGAATGGTTTTTGACCGGTGCTGAGCCAAAAAAAGTCGGGCGATACGTCGTCGACCCGCAAAGTCTTCGCGATCGGATCCATGAATTGAGAGCATGCAATCTCGCGTGCTGCCAGCCCGGACTGCCGTGTCATGCCGATTTCTTGCTCGAACAAGCGAGCCAATCGGAAGTAGCATAGGCTTCCAGCCTGTCATATTGCATCTTATATGGTCTTCTTCGCTGTTATGACTTACCGGAGGTGAACTGATGGCACTCAAAGCGATCAATCATTCAAAAGTGCTCACTGATGCAACTGGCAACGTGTCTGTAAGAGAATGGAAACTCACTTCCGACGACGCTAGAGGCGGTCCGAGCACATCCCAATGGAGCGTTACCAAGTACAATCTATCGGGTGGCCGGCAAGAAGGTGTTGAGGTCATCAAGGTCAACAACGGTGTTATGAAATTCACCGTTGTTCCAACCCGCGGCTTCAATGTGTGGACGGCCAGTGTCGGGGATCTTCGTTTGGGGTGGGATTCGCCGGTGAAGGAGATTGTTCATCCCCAATTTGTGAATCTGGCTGAGCGCGGCGGTCTTGGTTGGCTAAACGGCTTCGGCGAATGGATGTCTCGCTGCGGCCTGGAATCTATGGGTGCCCCATGTAAAGATGGCAACCTCATACTGACACTGCATGGCCGCATCAATTACATTCCGGCCAGCTACGTTGAGGTTTGTTTCGAGCCTGTTCCGGTGCCTCGGATCATTCTCCGAGCAACCGTTGATGAGACGCTCATGTTCGGGCCGCAACTCAGATTGACGACGGAGATCTCGACCGAGATTGGGAAACCTGCATTGACCTTCGATGACGCTGTGACCAACCTTGCGGACGCACCGCAGGAGATGGAAAACCTCTATCACGTAAATTTTGGTCCGCCGTTGCTAGGCGCCGGGGCACAATTCGTTGCGCCGGTTAAAAAAGTGGCGCCGCGTGATCCGCGGGCAGCGGAAGACGATATGGTTGGGTGGAATAGTTACACAGGCCCGCATCAGCCTGGCTACACCGAGCAGGTCTATCTCATGGAGTTGTACGCCGACGACACCGGCATGACCGATGCGTTGCTAAAATCCCCCGACGGTATAAAAGGCGCGCTTATGTCCTTCAATATTCATGAATTGCCTTTTATGACGCTTTGGAAGAACGAGGCACCGTCGAAAACCGGTTATGTCACCGGTTTGGAGCCCGGCACGAGCTACCCTTATCCGAAGCCGATAGAGCGCGCCGCCGGCCGCGTTCCCAAGCTCAATGGGGGCGAGAGCTACCGTGCCAAGGTCACGTTCAGAGCTCTGATTTCAGGCGAGGAGGTGCAAAGAGCCGAAGCCTCGATCAGGAAATTGCAAAAGGCAGATCCGGAGGTGCAAAAATCGCCGTTGCACTCCGGCTAGCCTGCACCGCTCGTCCGCCGCGGCGGATGATTTTTGAGCGATGCAGGCTCTGGATTTGTGCCTTGTTGGGCGATGAGTTGGAAGCTAGGATTGCCTTATGGTTGTCCGACCTCATGCGCCGTCCCTGACGGTAGCCGAATACAAAAATCTGCCAGAGACCGGACCCCGCTATCAGTTGATCGAAGGAGATCTTTATATCGCGCCGGCACCAAACCGGTTTCATCAGGACATTTCACGCAATCTTCAAGGGGCGCTCGACCGCTATCTCGAGACAAATCCGATCGGGATTCTCTACAACGCCCCATTTGATGTCTACCTGACTAACATAGACGTTTTTCAGCCGGACTTGATCGTTGTACTTAACGCAAATCGATTCATTCTGACCGACGCCGGCGCGGAAGGACCCCCTGATTTTGTGGTCGAAATCCTTTCACCGAAGACCCGCCAGCTCGATCTCGTCAACAAAAAGCGGATCTATGCACGGCTGGGGGTAAAGGAACTGTGGATCATCGATCCCGAACCCGGTACGATCGCGGTTCACCGATTTGAACAGGACCCAGCCAACCCGGTCAGTGTTTGGACCGAAGCCGATATGGCAACCAGTCCTTTGCTGCCTGGATTTTCGATCAGAGTTGCTTCCATTTTCCGGCGACCATGACCGCACCGGCGAAAGCCAAATCGGGCACCTCCAAAAAGATTTTGCCGGAGGCGCGCTTGCTCGACGAGGATGACGACGAAGCCGAGAGGCATCGATGCAGGCTCGGCTAGGCTAGGCTAAACCCGCGCGTATATGACACAGGAGTTAATGCCGCCAAAACCGAATGCGTTGCTTAACACGTGCCGGAGGTCGGCTTCGCGCGGTTCGTTGGGGACGACGTCCAGATCGCAGGTGGGATCAGGCGTTTGATAGTTCAAGGTCGGCGGGATCAACCGATCGCGAATAGCCAGCGCGCAGATCACACCTTCGATGGCAGCACTTGCACCGAGCGGATGCCCATAGTAAGCCTTCGTTCCGCTGACGGGAATCTGTCTTGTTCGTTCACCGAATACTTTCCTGATGCAGAAGGCTTCATTTGCGTCGTTCAGCTGGGTGGAACTTGCGTGAGCATTGATATAGTCGATCTGATCAGCGTTTAACCGGGCATAGTTCAATGCGTCGGACATTGCGCGGACGCAGGATTCGCCGGTGGGCAAGGGTGTGGTCATGTGGAAAGCGTCGTTATTCAGGCTGTAGCCGATGACTTCTGCGTAGATGATCGCGTCGCGCGCCTTGGCATGTTCATACTCTTCGAGAACAAGACTCGCCGCGCCCTCGCCCATGACGAATCCGTCCCGGTCCTGGTCAAAGGGGCGACACGCGACCGACGGATGTGCTCGGCTCATGGTGCGGATAAAGGCGAAAGCGCCGTAGCTCAGCGGACTCAGCGGAGCTTCGGCGCCGCCGGCGATCATCACATCAGCCCAACCTTCGCGGATGTATCTGAGCGCCTCCCCGATGGCAACGTTGCCGCTGGCGCAACTATTGGAGTTGGTGGTTCCGACCCCCCGGAGTCCAAATTCGATCGCTGTGTTACAATGGGCTGATCCGCCAAAGACCTGTAGCGCGAGAGTCTGATGGACCGACTTTGGTCCGCCATGTACGAAAGCCTTGTGCTGACCTTCCGCATTGGAGACCCCGCCAAGTGCGGTGCCAAAACTGACGCCGACGCGTTCCTGGGGAGCGTCCGGGGAGTACTGCAATCCGCTATCTTCAAGAGCAAGTTTGACTGATGCCACCGAAAATTGCGCGTAGCGGTCCAACCGCTTCAATCGATGAGGAGGGAAAAAATTTTCGGGACACCAATTCAGGATCTCGCCCGCACTGGTCGCCTTAAACATCGAAGCATCAAATGACGAGACGGGACCTATGCCCGATTTCTTAGACTTTATCGCTTCCCAGAATGCATGCTTGCCAATCCCGATCGGGGTAATAGGGCCGACTCCTGTGATGACAACTCGCCTCATTTTTTTTCTACGAAAGCCTTCATGTGCTGCAACGTTTGCGCGGCAATGTGATTGATGAAAAAGCCGCCAATAATCCGTTCGGCTACGGGCGCCAGAGGAGGCACTCTGAAATCGAGCTCATGGATAATCTCCACCTGAACCCCGGCAGGAAGCCGGTGAAATCTCCAGACGACGTTCATCCCTTTCGTCCAGGCCCGAAGGTGTTTGAAGCGGATTTCGCGACGTTCGCGATCGATGGTCTGTTCCG
>JAFAMB010000013.1 GCA_019233825.1 Verrucomicrobiota bacterium
TCGATGACGAGACCAAACGTCGACGAATTCTGAATCAACTCAATAAAGGCGAGGATCGTCACAAACTGGCTCGCGCAGTGTTTCATGGTAAACAAGGTGAACTGCGGCAGCGATACCGCGAGGGCCAGGAAGATCAGCTCGGAGCGCTCGGGTTAGTTGTCAATATGATCGTTCTTTGGAACACGCTCTACATCAACGCTGCACTTGAGCAGCTTGCTCGCGAAGGACATCACGTTACACCAGAAGATGCAGCTCGTCTTTCGCCGCTAGTCTTCGAGCATATCAATTTGCTCGGTCGCTACGCTTTCTCTGTCCCGGAAGCGGTTACTCGGGGTGAATTGCGGCCGTTAAGAAACCCGGCCGAAGTCCTCGAAGAGGTTGCTTGAAATTTGCTTAAACCTGGAGGAATTCGTGTCAGTGCCAGTGACTGAACTCAAGAAGCCAGGAGTTGCAGGAATTACGGGAGTTCAGGAGGAGGAATTAGTAAGCCCCGGCTTGGTAGGAGCGCGAGGAAAAAGTGTTGCGTGTGCCACCGTGAATACAGGCTGGAAGCCTATGCTACACTGACAGGCTGGAAGCCTATGCTACAGTGGGGTGCCGGCAAAAGTAGCATAAGCATCCTCGTTGTATGACGTCGCAAAGCGCGTGACGAAGTGCCAGTGGCGAGGGATAGTTTTGGGGCCCTCCTCCTCTAACTCCTGCAACTCCTGACTTCTTGACTTCTTCAATCACTGGCACTGAGCTTATTCCTCTTTTTGTTGACGATCGAATGAGTACAAGTGGAGTTTGATCATGGAAAATGCGACTGGTGCGGGCGGCATGGTAGCCCCGTTTGGTTCGTGGAGATCTCCAATCGACTCTGATTTAATCGCAACGGAGACGACCAAGCTGATCGATGTGCTGGTCGATGGCGAAGACATCTATTGGATCGAGAGCCGGCCTAAAGAAGGGGGACGCTTTGTACTGGTCAGGCACGTCAGCGGCGGCAAGGATCACGATTTAACACCAGCTCCTTTTAACGCACGCTCGAGGGTTCACGAATATGGCGGTGGCGCGGTTCTTGTCGACCGCGGAGTCGTCTTTTTCACGAATTTCGCCGACCAAAAGCTTTATCGGCAAGATCAGGACGGAATACCCCGCCCTTTAAGCCAAGCCTCCCACTGCCGGTACGCTGATGCCACCGTAGATGCGACACGAAATCGACTGATTTGCGTGCGTGAAGACCACGGTCGTGCGGACGGAGCCGTGATAAATTCCATCGTCGCGATCGCGTTCGACGGGATCAAAGAGCAACAAGTGCTGCTTCAGGGGCACGATTTTTACTCCAACCCCCGGGTTAGCCCCGATGGAAAACGCCTCACGTGGCTGGCGTGGGATCACCCGAATATGCCGTGGTTCGGAACCGAACTTTGGGTAGGGATGATCAGCGAAACGGGCGAGATACAGGCGCCGGTCCGGGTGGCCGGTTCAGCAGATGAATCGATCTTTCAGCCTGAGTGGTCTCCAGGCGGTACTTTGTACTTTGTTTCAGACCGGACGGGCTGGTGGAACCTGTATCGATATCGTGGGGAGCGTGTAGACGCGGTCCTGGTAAAAAACGCGGAGTTCGGGGAGCCGCAGTGGGTGTTCGGCATGGCCACGTACGGTTTTCTCCCCGATGGCCGCATCATTTGCAGTTACAGGGAAACCGGCCGCAGCTATATCGCGATATTTTCGGATCTTGCCGCACAAATCCTTCCGTTAGACCTGCCCTACACTGAGGTATCGAACCTGCGGGTTGGCTCCGATTTTTTCGTTTTTCTGGGGGGCGCTCCAGACAAACCCTCCTCGATCGTAAAGGTGAGCTTGGATCCGATGACGATAGAGATCTTGAAGCGATCTACTGATATCGCGGATCGACCAAATATACGCGAGTGCCTATCCGCACCTGGACTGATCGAATTCCCGAGCCGGAGAGGAACCGTCTACGCATGGTACTATGCGCCTCTTAACAATGCATTTGTCGCGCCATCGGAGGAATTGCCTCCCTTGATCGTCAAGAGCCATGGCGGCCCCACGGCCGCCGCTTCGAGCACGCTGGATCTGCGTACTCAATATTGGACCAGTCGTGGTTACGGGGTCCTTGATGTTGATTATGGCGGAAGCACTGGTTATGGCCGCGGATACCGAAATCGGCTTCACCACGCCTGGGGAATCGTGGATGTTGAGGACTGCACGAACGCCGCCAGGTTCATGGTTGAGAATAAGAAGGCAGATCCGGCTCGCGTCGCTATTACCGGCGGAAGTGCCGGCGGGTACACAACACTCTGTGCGCTTGTTTTCGGGACATTCTTCAAAATCGGTGCGAGCTACTATGGCGTGGGCGATCTTGAGTCGCTCGCACGGGACACGCATAAATTTGAATCGCGTTATTTGGAGTGGCTGATCGGTAAATACCCCGAAGAGAAGGAGACCTACAAGGCGCGCTCGCCGATTAACTTTGCCGGCAAGCTATCAGTACCTGTCATTTTCTTTCAAGGAGAGGAGGACTCGATTGTACCGCGGAACCAAGCCGAAATGATGGTGAACAGCATCCGAAGCAAGGGACTTCCCTTGGAATACCTCCTTTTCAAAGGCGAGCAGCACGGCTTTCGAATTGCAGAAAACATCAAACGTGCTCTGGACGCGGAGTTGTATTTCTACTCGTCGCTGATAGTCAAGAGCGGACTCAGATTCTGAGGAGCCGGCCCGGTACAGGCTGGAAGCCTATGCTACACTGAAGCTGCGCTGCGCTGAAGAGCTCCATTCTATCCATTGTTTTAGCCCGCTTTCTAGACTAGACTAGGCTCCTGCGGTCAATTCCGCAGGCGGTAGCCCAGAAAGAAGAGGAGCCCGCAACCGCAAAACGAACCGGCCAGCAGCGCTGTCCAGCCAAGTCCGCTCGTTCCGGGCGCCCGCTGTAGAAAAGCGAAAGTGACGACTGAAAGCCCGATCATGGACTTCTGGAAAATAGCCTGCACACCGAAGTAGATCGCCTCCCGCCGTATCCCGGTTCTCACCGTGTCCGCGTCGATAACATCTGCCAACAGGGCGAATGCCACAACGCCAAACCCGGCCACCGGTAATCCCGCTAAACCGGTCACCACCTGAGCGCAAATCAAGGGTGTCATTGGGAGACCGAGGCGATCGGACCAGCCGAAAAGCGCAAATACAACTGCCGAGCCCACGAAGACGCAGACCAGCGCAATGAACTTTCCGACCCTTTTCGCAAACCAGTTAAAGAAAAAGAAGCCGAGCAAATTGACGGCGATGAATGGGAGCATGAGCCAGGTGACCACCTCTTTCGACATGCCGAGGCGAGCTTCTACCCAGCGTGGCACCAGCATCAGCAAAAGATTTAACGCAAACCAGTAAAAAGAAGTTGAAATCAGGAGCGGCAAAAAATCCCGATTGGTTGACACTTCCCATATCCAGCGAAAAAGGTCCGCCAAGGAGCTCTTCTTATGTCCGGCATGAGGCGGTTCCGAGATGACGACGGTCAACGGATAAAAAGAGAACAGAACGGCAATGGCGAGCATGAACCCCAGTGCCGCGTAGCCGAATTTCTGAATGACCAGGCCGGACAGTGCGAAGAGCATCGTCCCGGCCAGCGATGCGAAACCTTGCCCGGTGGTTAAGTTCAATCTTTCATTGCGGGAGCTGGAAATCTCGGGCAGCAAGGCCAGATAGGGAGTGACGACCAGACCGTAAAGAAGGAAATAGCATTGGCACATGGACGCCGCGTAGAAGATCCGGATCGAATAAGAGGCGTGTTCTGGAGGCCACCAGAGAAGAAAGCAAACCGCGGACAATGGTAAAGTCGCGAGGACCAGAAATGGCATCCGGCGACCCCAGCGCGTCCAGGCGTTGTCGGTCCAGAAGGCAATGAATGGGTCTGAAACACTGTCAGTTATCCGGCCTGCCAGGAGGATCAGGGAGAAGGCCGCTGTCCCGATTATGCCGCCCACGACGTACCGCTCATAGAGCCACTGCGACAGCACGAGATTAGTCAGATTCATGGCGAGACCGCCTGAACAGTAGATGAAAAGCTGGTAAGCGGAGAGGGCGTGTCTTGGGCGAGAATTCATTGAGGAATAAGTGTCAGTGTTAGTGTCAGTGACAGTGACAGTAGGAGGAATAAGTGTCAGTGCCAGTGACTCGAGAAGTCAGGAGGCAGGAGTTGCAGCAGTTGCAGGAGTTACAGGAGTGCCAGTGCCAGTGACTCAAAGAGTCAGGAGGCGAAGCGTCCCCGCTTTACATTCTGCAGTACCAGCAAACCGAGAGGCTCGCCTACGTCGGAGCGCATCTGTGAGCTCTGCATCGCTCAAGCTAACGCCTATAGGCGCGTCCATGCTCTGTCACTTATTCCTCCTCCTGAACTGCTGCAACTCCTGATTTCTTGCGTTCTTGGGTCACTGGCACTCGCACTTGATTATGCTTAACCGGCACGGAAATTGGTCGATTGTAAATATTATAATTATGGTTTCTCTGAATACTGCGATCAGAACTGAGGTATGCAGATTTGCTGCTGCTGAGCCTGACCCTGAGACGGCAAGTATCAGGTTTCGCCTCGCAAAACCTGCCGATTTGTCTGAACTTGCCCGCCTTCGCTGGAAGCACGCCGGATCGGCCAAGCGAGGAACTAGCCAGGTCGATTCAGACTTTTGCGAGGCGTTTAAGGAGTTTATGCTTGCTCGGCTGGCTAACGAAGAATGGCTGGTTTTAGTCGCTGAAGCCAGGGGTCGCCTCGTCGCCTGCATCTATTTACAGAAGATAGCCAGATTGCCGCGGCCGGACCGGCTAAAGCGACAATTTGGGTGTATTACCGCTCTCTTCGTGCAGAAGGAATACCGAGGGAAGGGTCTTCGTGGCGAGCTGCTTCGCGAAATTTCGGAGGTGGCACAAGCTGAGGGTCTGGAATACATCACGGTCCGCCCATCGGCCGAGAATCGTTTCCTCTTCAGGCGTAACGGGTTCCGGCACATCGATCCGGAAATGAAGTTGTGCTTGAAATGACCCTAGCCCGCAATGAGCTCGTCGCTTCGGCTGTCAACGTGACAGCCGAAGCGACGAGCTCATTGCGGGCTAGTAGGACTTGGCGAACAATACCCGGCGGGGACTTGGCTCCCCGGAGATGATACATTTCCCAGGCTGATCGTCGCGGACCTCCTGATCAAAAGGAATACAGCGAATCGTCACTTTCAGCTCTTCTTTGATCTGAGCTTCGACCTCGGGGCTACCTGACCAATGCGCAAGCGCAAATCCGCCGTGGATCTCCGGCCTGTCCTTGTTTTTCGGGGTGAAGAAATCGTAAAACTCCTCTTTAGAATCGATCCGGAGCGTGTTCGAGTCTCGAAGTTGCTCGGCGCGATCGTAGAGGTTCTTTTGAATGTCTTCGAGAATGGTCGGGACCTGAGCAACAAACTCGCCGGATGGTCTGAATGTTTTTTCTTTGGCGGCCTGATCCCGCCGGGAGATGGCGACAGTGCCGGCGGCAAGATCGCGCGGACCAAGCTCGACGCGGATCGGCGCTCCGCGCTTGATCCATTCCCAATTTTTCACGCCACCGCCAATATCACGTTGATCAATTTCCACTCGAATTGATTCATCCGCATAGCGTTGGGCAGCGATCTGGTCCCGAAGCGCCGTGGCCGCTTCCAGCACGGCTGGCCTGGTCTCTTCTTTCGATGTGATAGGCAGGACCACGACGTGGGCCGGCGCAATTCTGGGAGGCAATACAGCCCCATCGTCATCGGCGTGCGTCATGATCACAGTACCGACCAGGCGAGTACTTGTGCCCCAGCTGGTCGTCCACACATGCTCCTGAGTCCCGTTGCGCGCCAGAAATTTGATGTCGGATGCCTTGGCAAAATTCTGACCCAGGAAATGGGACGTGCCGGCTTGAATCGCTTTGCGATCCTGGACCATAGCTTCGATGCAGAGCGTTTGCACGGCGCCGGGAAACCGTTCACTGGCGGTCTTTTCACCGCGATAAACCGGGAGGGCCAGATGCTCTCGAGCGAAGGTGGCGTAAACCTCCAACATCTGGACAGCTTCTTCGATCGCCTCACGCTCGGATTCGTGTGCGGTATGACCCTCCTGCCACAGGAACTCCGCAGTTCGCAGAAACAAGCGCGGGCGCAACTCCCATCGCACCACGTTAGCCCACTGGTTGATCAATATAGGTAGATCGCGATACGATTGAACCCATCTGGCAAAGGTCGAGCCAATGATGGTTTCCGAGGTTGGCCTCACCACGAGGGGTTCCGCCAACTCGGCTGACGGCGCCGGACGCATTTTCCCATCGGCGCCGACCTCCAGGCGATGATGGGTAACGACGGCGCATTCCTTTGCGAAGCCTTCGACGTGAGCTGCCTCTTTCTCGAAATAGCTGAGGGGAATAAACAGTGGGAAGTAAGCATTCTTGTGACCTGTGGCCTTGAACATCGCGTCCAGTTGGCGCTGAATTTTTTCCCAGATCCCGTATCCCCACGGTTTGATCACCATGCAGCCGCGGACATCCGAGTTCTCTGCGAGGTCGGCGGCACGGACAACTTGTTGGTACCACTCGGCAAAATCTTCGGCCCGAGTTGGGGTGATAGCAGTTTTAGGCGTTGATTCAGCCATTGCCGAAAGAAAGTAAGAAGTTGGTGAAAAATTCTGCGCCGCGTTCGAGCTCAGCAATTTCGATATACTCGTCCGCGGTATGAGCCTGAGCGATCGATCCGGGCCCGATCGCGATCGCGGGCGCGCCTTGCAGCGCGAAAAACGCGGCGTCGCAGAACCAGCTGGCTCCGGTGAGCCGTGATCCCAGCGCGACAAATTTCTCAATCAAGGGGTGATCGGGTGAGGTGTAAAGGGGAGCTGAGACCTTGATCGGCCTAACAGTCGCAGGGATTCGTTGTTGCTGGAAGAAATGGGCGACGTCAGACGCCATCGATTCCTGGCCGGGTAGAATACGGATGTCGACCTCGGCGTAACACCTGTCCGGGACAACATTGATTTTTACGCCGCCACGTATCCGCCCCGTACTGACAGTGGATTGACCTAAAACCGGGTTGCCTTTAACAGGACAAATCTGCGCAAATCGCTCGCTTAGAATTTTTAGTGCATCAATCATTCGATCGATGGCATTTACGCCGGTCTCCGGAATTGACGCGTGGGCGGATTTGCCTTGAGTCTCAATTTCGATCCAGGCTGTGCCTTTGTGCGTGTACACCACATCAAGGTTCGTGGGCTCGCCCACTACCACGAAGTCGGCCATTTTCCGCGCCGCACACGCCTTGGCTCCGGATTGTTCGAACTCTTCGTCAGCAAGTCCGGCGAATCCCACCGCGACGCTTAACTTTGATAGATCGACCGATTTAATCGCCCACAGCATGGCCGCCATCGATCCTTTGGTGTCGCAACTTCCGCGTCCGTACAATCGTCCAGCAGCACGCCTGGCCAGAAAAGGATCTATGGTCATACCCTCAACGGTTACGGTATCTAAATGAGGGGCGAACAGGATACGCTGCTTGGCTCGTGCCGGGGCGGGCCATAGGCCATAAACATTCGGTCGCCCCGGTCCAATCTCTTCGTATTCGACCCGTGCATGCAGGTGTTCAAGAAACCCGCCGACGAAACGGGCGATGGCCTCTTCTCCGTGGCTTGCGGCGGAGCCGGACGGATTTTCACTAGGGATCTGCACCAGGGCCTGGCATAGATCCACGACGCTGTGTATAGAAGAGAGGTTCATGGAGATTGCGCCCGAAGATACCATTCAATGAATTTACGCACACCTGATTGGATTTGCGTTGCGGGCCCGTATCCCAATAAGCGTCTAGCCTTGGAAATATCCGCGCAGGTTGCCCGCATATCACCCTGAACCGGCGGAAGCCAATTGACTGAAGCGCTTTTTCCAAGCGCGGATTCGATCACGCTAATCACCCGGCTGATTTCGGTGGTTTGGTTTTCGCCCAGATTAAAGATATCAAAGGGTCCTCCGCTATATTGGATCGCAGCGAGTATGCCCTGAATGATGTCACCAATATAGGTAAAGTCTCGTCGGGCAGTACCGTCGCCGTAGACATCTATAGGCTTCCCGCGGTGAATTAGATCGGTAAATTTATGAATTGCCAGGTCGGGGCGCCCACGCGGGCCGTAAGCGTTAAAAAAGCGCAAGCAGACCACGCGCATACCATAAAGGTAGGAATAGCTCGAGCAGAGGTGTTCACCGGCGACCTTGGTCGCGGCATACGGACTTAATGTCTGAAGGAGAACCTGATCTTCGCGGAACGGAATCGTGGAGGATGTGCCATAGACCGAAGAACTCGAGCCGAAGATGAAGCGCTCAATCGAGCAGGCCTTAGCGGCTTCGAGAAGGTGGAAGGTCCCATTGATATTGGTTTCAAGATAGAGCTCTGGATTCTGGATGGATGGTCTGACACCGGCTCGAGCAGCGAGATGCACGACCGTGTCCGGCTTTTCTGCTGAAACCACTCCCAGAACGGCCTGCTTGTCTCGGATATCGACAGTATGCAAGTGGATGTCAGAAAGAAACGCTTGCAGATTCTGCCATTTGATCTGCGGATCGTAAAAGTCGTTAAAGTCGTCAACTACGCAGACCGTATGCCCGTTGGCCAACAAAGCCTCAACCAGGTGCGAACCAATGAACCCGGCGCCACCAGTGACCAATATTTTCATATCACGAAGGGTTCCAAACCTGGGAGGAAAAGCCGGCGAGTGCAAGGGAAAAGGCC
>JAFAMB010000021.1 GCA_019233825.1 Verrucomicrobiota bacterium
TGAGGCGGGGCCGTTGGGGCAGCTCCTGCATCCTCAAAAAACAGCCCGCTTTCGCAGAGCTTCGCGTAAACACCGTCCAATTCAAGCAACTGTTCGTGATCGCCCCGTTCAACTATCTGACCCCGGTCCAAAACGAGGATCTGGTCGGCGTGCCGCACCGTCGACAAACGGTGCGCTATAACAAAACTTGTCCGGCCCAATAAGAGGCGGTTGAGCGCCTGCTGAATCTGCCTTTCGGTCTCCGTATCGACGCTGGCCGTAGCCTCATCCAGAACCAACAAGGGGGGATCCTTCAAGATTGCCCGAGCGATCGAGATTCGCTGCTTTTCTCCGACACTCAGCCGGACGCCCCGCTCACCAACGGTCGCATCCAAACCCTGCGGCAGTCGTGAAACAAACTCCGCGGCATTCGCCGCGCGAAGAGCGCCCCAAATCTCGGGCTCGCTCGCCTCGGGTCTGCCGAATAACAGATTCTCACGAATCGTTCCGTTAAATAAAAAGCTCTCCTGACTGACGAATCCGGTGGCATTTCGTATCGCGTGCTTGGAGAGGTCGCGAATTGACCGGCCATCGATCAAAATATCTCCCGCGCCTTGACCCAGTTCATAGAAACGCAACAGAAGATTGACCAGAGTTGATTTTCCCGCCCCCGTCGCACCCACCAAAGCAATCGTTTGGCCTGGTTCGGCCACGAACGCTACATGTTTCAACACTGGTTGCCCAGCAGCGTAGCAAAACGATACGTCTCGGTATTCAATACGGCCGATTGGATCAAACGCTTCTCTTTCGCATAGATCGGGCTCGGCCGCCTCGTCCAGGATTTCGAACACCCGGTCTCCGGCGGCCCTCGCACTTTGAACCATCTGATTTAATGAGTGCAATCTACCGATCGGCTCGTACAGGTAGCGGACCAGAATCAGAAATGCCACCAGCTCACCGATCGCCATGCGACCCTGGAGAACGGCGAATCCTCCGAAGCCGGTGACGATCACCAGGCCGCATGAGGTCAGAAAATCCATCGACGGCGAGTAGATGGCCCAGGACTTCATCACCACCAGCGTTGCCTGTTTCAATCGTTTGCTCGCCTCGTTAAACTTCACATGTTCCTGTACTTCCCGTACGTAAGCTTTGATTTGGCGGATGCCTGCCAGATTATCGTGGAGTAGCGAGTTCATCGCAGACGCGGCTTGCCGTTGCAACCGGTAGCGTGATCTGGCCGTCAAAGTATAGGCCAGCGCTCCGGCAGCCAGAAGCGGGATCGGCAGCATGGTCAGGGTCGCCAACCAAGGTTCCCGCAGGAAGAGTAAAACGCTCACGATTAACACCTGCAGGAATGCGACGGTTCCCTGCTCGACGCCGTCGATAAGCACACGCTCCACTGCGTTTACATCCTCGAGTACCCGCGTCATAATGTCGCCAGTCGCACGGTGGTCAAACCAGCGCAGCGGCAATTTTTGTATGTGGCTGTAGAGATCGCTGCGCAGATCGAAAATGACCTTCTGTTCGAACGTGTTATTCAGAATGATTCGAATGGCATCGGCGGCGCTCTGCACAAAAAATGCGCCGACCGTCAAGAGAGCCAGCGGTAGAATCAGCTCCGGCTTCTGACCTCGAATGCCTTCGTCGATCACTCGCTGCGTCACCAGCGGAAACACGATAACCATCAGCGTCCCGAGTACAGCGAACCCCACTGTCCCAACCGCCATCAATGGGTAGCGCCGAATGTATCGGAAAACGCGTAGAATCGTTCGCATCGGTTAGCCTACCTCGGAGAAGCCAAGAAGCCAAGAAGCCGGTAGGAACGCGCTCCCGCGCGACCGGGCGTGCGCGTTTAAAAAGCGTCTTTTCGGGTTCTGCAATCCGACTTCGGCGCTTACCGGGGAGCGCTGGTCGTCGTAATTAGACGTGTAATGCCCGGTCGCGCGGGAGCGCGGCCCTTGAATTCTTCCCTTCTCCCCATTAAGTCCCCGTGTCGTGCAGTCCCATCTTCCTATCTACGAGCTTCAGGAGCAAATTATCGAATCACTACAGACCTGTCCTCGGCTTATCCTTCAGGCACCGACGGGTTCCGGGAAGTCAACCCAGGTTCCGCAGATCCTGCTTGACAAAGGTATCGCCGGCAAGGGTCAGATCATCGTTCTGCAGCCGCGACGATTACCAACTCGGATGTTGGCAGCGCGGGTAGCCTTTGAAAGAAACGTTCGCTTAGGTGAAGCCGTCGGCTATCAGATCCGGCTCGACAATGTGTCGACCCCAAATACCCGCATCCGGTTCGTAACCGAGGGAGTCCTGTTACGCCAAATGGTCGGTGATCCCGCTCTGACCGGCGTAAGCTTACTTATTTTCGATGAATTTCATGAGCGTCACCTTTACGGCGACATCGGGCTGGCTCGCGCGCTCGACATTCAGCGCTCGATACGTCCGGACCTGAAGATTGTCGTAATGTCGGCCACACTGGACACCCTTCTAGTAGAGTCCCACTTGCGACCGTGTAACGTGCTGACCTCGCAAGGGCGCACGTTCCCGGTCGACATAGAATATTTGAAGCGCGAGACGATTGATGAGCCGCCGTGGGAACTTGCCGCAGATGCTTTCGCTCAGGCCGAGGACGATGGTGGTGACGTTCTGATATTTATGCCCGGCGCTTTCGAAATCGCGAGAACGATCGAGGAGATCAGGCGTTCAAAATTCGACGGAGTTCTTTTGCCTCTCCACGGCGATCTGTCCCCGCGGGCACAGGATGCTGCCGTGGCCACTTATTCTGAACGAAAGATCGTCGTTTCTACTAATGTCGCCGAAACCTCATTGACTATCGACGGCGTGACGCTCGTGATCGATAGCGGCTTAGCGAAGATCGCAAAGTACGACCCCCATCGGGGCATCAATACGCTCATCACCGAAAAAATCAGCCGGGCGTCGGCCGACCAGCGAGCCGGCCGTGCCGGCCGTACCGCGCCGGGGCGATGCATTCGGCTTTGGTCGGAGCGGGATCAATTGGGCAGGCGTCCGCAGGACCTGCCAGAGATTAGACGGCTCGACCTCGCAGAGGTTTTGCTCAATTTGAAAGCGGCCGGAGTGATCGATCTTGAAAGGTTTGGTTGGATCGAGGCGCCTGATCCGAAGTTCTTACGGCGCGCTATCGCGCTACTGGAGGATCTCGGGGCATTGGACCGGCAGGACGGAAAGATCACCGCACTTGGATACCGCATGCTCTCGTTTCCGGTCCATCCACGGTATTCTCGCATGCTTTTGATAGCGGACGAACTCGGCTGTGTTCCGACTGTCGCACTTATTGCCGCGCTTACCCAAGAACGGCACCTGCTTAGACGGAGCGAAAACAACCAGATGGAGCACGACCGGGAACTGATACTCGGCAAAGAGGTCGAATCAGATTTCTTCGTTTTAATTCGGGCATGGCGTTATGCTCAGCAACACGGCGCGGATAAGGCGCGCCGTCTTGGTGTTCGCTTTGCCGTCGCGCAGCAGGTAGCTCAGGTTTTCGAGCAGTTCATCGAGATCGCTCGCACCGAAGGGCTCAATGTTGACAAAAGAGTCGATGAGTTCGACGCCGAAGCACTCGGCAAAGCCATGCTGGTGGGATTTTCAGATCACTTGGCTAAAAGGATTGATGCTGGGACACTGCGCTGTGATCTCGTGCATGGCAGGCGCGGGATGCTGGCACGAGAGAGCGTGGTGCAAAAAAGTCCGCTGTTAGTCGCGGCTGAGATCCGCGAGATTCAAGGCCGCGACGATGAACTGATCGTTCTTCTTTCTCAGGTGACAGGCGTACACGAAGAGTGGCTTCGTGAGCTATTCTCTGGCGACTTTCGAGAGTCTAACCAGGTCACGTTCGATCCGGTGACCCGGCGAGTACAAGCAAAAAGAGACCTTCTCTTCCGGGACCTCCTCCTCCACAGCACGAAGCTCGATACACCGCCGCTCGCAGTCGCAGCCGAAATCCTGGCGAAAGAGGTCATCGCCGGCCGCTGTCCGCTCGCGAACTGGTCTCATGAGGTTGAGCAATGGATCGTTCGTCTCAACTGCCTGTGCCGATGGTACCCCGAGTTGGCGTTACCGATCATTGACGCGGACGCTCGCCTCCATTTGATCGAACAAATATGTCATGGTGCGATCAGCTACAAAGAAATCAAGGATCGCAATGTTTGGCCCGTCATTAGATCGTGGGTTTCGCCGGCACAGCAGCAGGCAGTTGATCGCTTCGCGCCTGCACGGTACGAATTGCCGAACGGCCGGCACGTCAAACTGCAGTACGTGGAAAACCAGTTACCGATCCTGGCCGCACGGATTCAGGATTTGTACGGAGTCAACGGATCATTGAAAATCTGCGACGCTCGCGTTGCGGTTCTCGTGCACATCCTCGCCCCCAACCATCGCCCTATCCAGATCACCCAGGACCTGTCAAATTTCTGGAAAGAAGCCTACCCGAAAATCAAACAGGAATTGCAGCGTAAGTACCCAAAACACGAGTGGCGGTAGATTCCATAGCGCGGCGAAGCCGCAACCGCAAAGGATGAGGTATCGGCGGGCCGGCGTATCGGCGAACACGGAGATGTATGCGAAGCGTCCCGCTTTGCTTCTTCATGAGATCGATGCAAAGCGGGACGCTCCGCCTACTTCGAGTTCTCCCTCCACGCCTTACCAGCCTGGTAGCTAAGCAGGCGGCGCTGATAGAATGGCACGTCCTGTTCTGATGCGCGCAGAATCGCATTTTCCTCCCATTTCTGTGCAGCGCTGAAGTCGCCGGCTTCCGCATATGCGGCGGCCAGAACGTCGAGCACGGTGTCGTCTTTCCATAGGCTGAGTTTTGCGGCTTCGGTAGCCAGCGAAACTGCATACGCGCCGTTTCGAATCTGCCCGTCCGCTGAAGTAGCGTAAAGCCAGGCGGCGCCGGCTCGACAGAACGGATCGGTTTTCGACAGTTTGATTGCGGTCTGAAAGTCGTTTATTGCCTCGCTCTTGCGTCCAAGCCGACTCAACGCGTTGGCTCTTAACGTATAGAGCTGCGCCAAATTCAACCGATTGGCGTCTCCCTTATTGTTCTGAATTGCTGCATCCACGGCCTCGATCGTATCCTTCGGCCTATCTAAATTTGAGGCGGCAGCCGCACGAGCCGCCTGCAGCCACCATCTTTCCGGGTGCTCTTTACCGGCTTTGGTTGCGGCCTTGAACGCCTCCTTCCACATCCCGTTTTCAACCAACACACCGATCTCGCTAGCCTCTGCTTTTTCTTCAGGCGTGAATTTGTGCCCAGGCGGGAAAATCTCCTGAGGAACCTGCTCAACCGTTGGTCCTTGAGCCTTATTTGCCCGATGATGCCTTGCATAATGATGCTTCGAGCTCGCATGCTTGTTCTTACTCTTGTGCTTGAGCCGGTGGGATGCTTCCGCGGAAGCGGGGTTAGTCGCGAAATAGAATAAGAAAAGGATTGCAGTTAGAATCTTTGCCTTATGCATCGTTCGGTTGAGTCGAAATATATCGGCCAGTGTTATGCCGTCTCAAGAGAAAGCCGCACGCACCGTGTCTCTGTGGTGAAATTTCCCTCGACGGCTTCCCCCGCGCGGATCTGTTTGGCGTCATGGTCCGCTATGCATTGCAAAATCGACGCTTCACTCCGGAACGAAAAGCGCTAAATCTTTCCTCTATGAGAGCGACAGATTTAGTCAATGATATCTCGGTTGAAGACAGGCTCCGCGGAGCTGTCTGGGGCCAGTTTGTGGGCGACGCTGCGGCCCTGGGCACGCATTGGATCTACAATCTCAGCGATCTCCAACAGCTGTACCCGAGTGGCGTCAACGGATTCGAAGCACCGAAAGAGGGCCACTACCACTTTGGAAGAAAGCCGGGGGACCAGACCCACTATGGAGACGGAGCCTTGGTCTTGCTCGAATCACTCGCAAAAGAAGGGCGCTTTGATCCAAAGGCATTCGGGCGCAGCTTTGTAGAAAACTTCCAGCCTGGGGTCTATTCTGGCTACATCGACAAAGCCACCCGAGGCACACTGGAAAACTATCAGGCCTTTGCTGAGGCCCATGCCATTGAGAGTTTCGACTTTCAACAGGGAGCGGACGATGACCAATTGGCAGCCGCCTCGCGTCTGGCCAGCCTCGTGGTGCGGTATCGGGATGACCCCAACCTCCTTACACTGGTCGAACAGGCCACCCGGGTCTGCCAGAATAATCCCCGCGCCGTCGCCTATATGAAGTTTCATGCTCTCCTGCTTTCAGAGCTGCTTTCCGGTCGTGACGTTCATACCGCACTTCATCGCGCGGAAGAGCAAATCGTTGCGGCAGAACCGGAGGTCGGTCCGGAAGTCAGACGCAAAACGCGGCAAGCTATGGAACAAACGCTGAAGGACGTCACCGGGGCGACTCTGGTTTTTGGCCAATCCTGCCCTCTGATGAGTAGTTTCCCGGCGTCGATCCATGCCTTGCTCAAACATCCGGATGACTTCGAGAGCGGGATTCTGGCCACTTTACGAGCCGGCGGCGACAACGCCGGACGGGCTTCAATGCTCGGTGCCTGGCTGGGAGCGCACCTTGGGATCAATAGCATCCCCAAAACCTGGAGGACCCGATTAAACTACGGAGACCGGATATCCGCAGCGATCGACAAGATAATGCGAAAGTTTTGAGTTTTGGGTTTCGAGTTTTGAGTTTTGCGTGCCAGGGAGCCGCTCCTGGATCCGCTCCCGCGTCCAGCGTGGCCTGTGGTAGACAAGGGGCGCGCTCCCGCGCGAACCGGGTTGGTACGTCAAAGAAGGGTGGACACGGCCTCCCCGAAGCGGCGAGGTCGGATTCCAGAACCCCGCGAGGCGCTTTGAAACGTGCACGCTCGGTTCCCGCGGGAGCGCGCCCCTAGCACTCAAAACTCAAAACCCAAACTCAAAACCCTGCCCTTACCGCCTGTAGCGCCCAAAGGAATATCCCCGGCTCGTACGAAATCCTTTAACTGGTCTCACCGGCCCTTTAACCTCCTCAAAAAGGGCGGTGTAAACGTATTTGAATCCGGCCAACTTTTGTCGCGGAATCTTCTGCCCGACAAATCTTTCGATGTCCAACATCGCTTTCAACTCTTCGGCGACAACCAAGGTGAACGCGTCTCCCACCTGTTCGGCTCGTCCGGTGCGCCCGATTCGATGGACATAGTCCTCCGGATGGAGCGGGATATCGTAGTTGATCACGTGTGTCACTCCGGCGATATCAAGCCCCCGAGCCGCTATATCAGTCGCAACCAGTACTTCGTACTTACCGGACTTGAATCCGTCCAGGGCGGTTAGCCGATCTTTCTGACTCCGGTCCGAATGAAGCACTGTCACCGAGTGGTGCAATCTCTTCAACCGGTCCGAGATATTGTCCGCTGCATGTTTTGTTCGTGTAAAAACGATGACGCTCTCATAGTGTGTCTGCTCGAGCAAAGAGACCAGCAGATCAAACTTTTGCGCGGCGGCAACCGGGTAAAATGCGTGGGTCACCGTTCCGGCGACCGACCTGCGCTCCCCGATTTCCACGATCTCAGGATCCTTTAGAACCCAGGAACACAAACTCTCAATCTCTGGTGGAATGGTGGCAGAGAATAACAGCGTCTGACGAGACACCGGGCAAAGCTGCACAATGCGGCGCACGTCCGGCAAAAACCCCATATCCACCATTCGATCGACCTCATCGAGAATGAGTACCTCAATTGAATCCAGCTTCAGCAGTCCCTGTTGGTGCAGATCCAAAAGACGGCCCGGGGTAGCTACAATGATATCAATGCCATAATCCGAGAGCTTTTTCTGGCGGTCATATCCCACGCCGCCGTAAAACACGCCAATCTCGATCTCTGTAAAGCGCGCGTAGTATTGAAAAGCGGTCTCTACCTGGATTGCGAGCTCTCGAGTTGGCTCAAGTACCAGACATCTGGCCGCCCCTCGCTTCCCAAGGCGCGTCAATACTGGTAGCGCAAACGCCGCGGTTTTGCCGGTTCCGGTCTGCGCAGATCCGACAACGTCTTTCCCCTGCAGAATCAACGGGATGCACTTCTCTTGGATCGGCGTTGGCTCGACGAATCCCAGCGACTGCACGCCATGCACCACCAATTCTTGCAACCCCAGGTCCTGAAAACTCATTACGCCCTGGAATTAAGGGGCATTCCGTAAAATAAGCAAATTCCTTTGCCAGAGGGCTCGGTAGAGATGCGCTCCTGCGCGTCCGGGCGTGCGCGTTTCGAGTCATGTGGACAGGCGGGCGCCCCGGACGCGCGGGAGCGCGTCCCTACCGAGCCTGGTTTTAATCCACTTTCGGCCTGACGGAAAGCTCAACGATTGCGCTTTCGTTCCTCATTGATCCGCTTTCTCAATTCGTCAATTTCGGGCCGGATCTTGTTGCAGTAATCGACCATGTCCTGAAACGACGCCGGGTACCAGGCATATTGAGGCAGCAATGTTCGAGTTGCGGCGACATAGAAGAACGTCCGTTCGTGATTCAGTTGAGGTACGAGCACGGATGCGCTCAGCTCTTGAAAATGCCTTATATCCTCAGCTGCTAATTTGCTGTCCTTATCTACCGCCCGGACTTGGCGAAGCGTACCTACCTCCAGTAACTCTCCTGCACCTGCCTGAAAGAAGCTAAGAGAGAAAGTTGAATCATACGAGCTGTTGATATTGATATACACGAGTTCCGGCATTTCGCCTTTGTTTAGTCGGCGGTTGAAATCTGTGAGGGCCTCCTCAATGAGCGTTTGCTCGTTTTCCAGATTTGCTGTTGACTCAACGCAATAGTCGTCCAGCCACGCTAACAACTGTTCTCGACGCTCGCGCTGCTCCCGACGGCTTTCGTATGCATTCAGAACGAAAGCTGCATAAACCCCGACGAAAACAATCACGAGATCGACCATCCATTCAGCGATTCTCTTCAGCCAAGGCTTGGACCAAGCCAGCTTTGCGCCTTCGAGGAAGAAACGAATCCCGCTCATCTCCGCGCTTCGATAAAATTCCCGAAAATCGGCGGAGTCAAACTGGAAATGCCGCGGGTAGACGTCGGCCAATGGCCTTGGCGCCGAATCAGTTACCTATGTCTATGCGCCACCTTCACTTTTTCTTGATCATCTCGACCTTTTATCTCAGGTTTGTGATGCCCCCAGATAAAAGAACTTCGAATGCGCTCGGTTTTCTTATTTGCTCAGGGAAGCTGTCGCGTGACGTGGACTCGTCGTAGTCTCAGCCGGCCGAAAACCCTTCTAATCGCTTTTTCGGCTCTTTTGACAGCTCAGGCCGCGTTCGGGAGCGATGTTTACTTCATCGACAAAAATCATTCCAACGTGGGTTTCCTCATCCGTCACCTTTTCACGAAGGTTCCGGGGAGATTTACCGACTTTTCTGGTCAAATTAGCTTCGACGAAGCCAATCCGGAACAGTCAACGGTGGAAGTTAAGATCAAGACAGCCAGCGTGAACACGGACAACGATCTGCGGGACAAGGATTTGAGATCGCCAAATTTCTTTGATGTTGAAAAGTTTCCGGAAATCACGTTCAGGAGCAAATCCGTCAAAGCGACCGGCCAAAACACCTTTGATGTGACGGGCGATTTGACGATACACGGTGTTACCAAGGAAGCCGTACTGAAGGTGGAGTTTACTGGCAAGGGTAAGGGGGCCGGTCCGCAGGGGACGATCACGCCCGGACGGGATTCTACGACGATGATCACTGGATGGGACGCTACGACGACGGTGCGGCGCAGCGACTTTGGCATAAACTGGAACCAAACGATTGAGGGAACGCGGGTCGTCGCAAACGACGTGCAGGTCGAGCTGCATGTCGAGGCTGAGAGTTTGTTGGCGCCGCCAGAACTCTCCCCGGCGCTGATAATCAATACGTTTGAACAAAACAACGGACCGCATCCCGGTTTTCGCCGCATTCATGCCAAGGGCGTAGGCGTCACTGGTTACTTCGAGAGCAATGGTCGCGGCGCTGCGCTGTCCAAGGCATCCGTTTTCGCTCCTGGTCGTGTGCCAATCATTGGACGGTTTTCACTGGCGCCAGGCCAACCATACCTTGCTGATGCACCGCAACCGCCACGCGGCATGGCGATTCTGTTCAAACTGCCAGGCGGCGAAGAATGGCGTACCGGGATGCTTAACATACCCGTTTTCGTCGCCAACTCAGCTCAAGGATTTTATGATTTCTTGTTGGCGTCAGCGTCCTATCCGGTGATAGGCGACCCCGATCCAGCCAGGATGCAGGCTTTTCTCACCAAGCATCCCGAATCCGCTAAAGCCATGCAACTGATTCGCAGTCGGCCTGTCTCGTCCGGGTTTGAGAATAGCACATACAACAGCCTGGACGCCTTCCGTTTTACCAACGCCAATGGCGCGGTTGTATCAGTTCGTTGGTCGATGGTGCCAGCGCAACCGTTCGAGCCGGTTAACACTACCGGCCCAGAACAGCACGATAAGAATTACTTATTCGATGCGTTGATTGCGAGCATTCACAGCCATCCGCTCCAATGGCATCTGGTGATCACTGTTGCTCAGCCGGGAGATCCGACGAATGACGCGACAGTTCCCTGGCCTCCAGACCGGCAGCAGATCGACGTGGGAACGCTGACGATCGACCATGTTGAGAGCGATGATACCAGTCCGGCGCGTGACATCAATTTTGATCCCCTGGTGTTGCCGAGCGGTATTGCCGCGTCCGATGATCCAGTGCTGAGTCTTCGATCGGCGGCCTATTCGCAGTCGTTTACTCGGCGCGAAGGCGAGCACAAAGACCCGAGCGCGGTTTCGCCCGCCGAAACCGGACAGTAAGCTTGACCGCAACGAACAATCGCAGCAATTCGGGATCTCCGAATCCGCTCAATCCCGCAAAATTTCTCCACAGTGAATCAGGACTCTGAGCTTGCGCCGCCTAGTTGGCGCGCTTCAGGACCGAGGAAGAGGTTCCAGAGCTCAAACGGTTTGTAGAGGAACGGCTTAAAGAGACCACGAAGGTCTTAACCAAACAAGGGCACTGGTTTCTATCGTCGGCTTCAAGATCATGTATCGGGATTCCGAACACATTTGGGATGGAATCAACGCCTTGGCACGGGCAGTATTCTTTAATTTTAATCGCCTTGGTGAACTCTGCGATCGGACATTCGAAAATCAACGCTACCGAGCCAGCGGGTTGAACCATCTAGGGTGTGAGTTTTGCGGGCTCTAGTGTAGTCTCCATCCGAGTATGGTTGCTCGAACAGAAGCCGTTACCGTTGTCCCGAAGTGGCGGTGGCCGCTCCAGGGTGCGCTCGGTGACCTGAGAGTACGGTACGGCATCAAACTCGGTCT
>JAFAMB010000025.1 GCA_019233825.1 Verrucomicrobiota bacterium
GTTAGGCAGCGGGAGCAAGCTCGCGCAAGCAGTTCTTGGCCCGAGGCATTCACCGTTCGGCGTTCGCCATTCACCGTTCGGCGTTCGCCGTTCACCGTTCAGCGGGATGCGGCGCAGCCCCAAATCGTCTCGAACTGGTGCTCGTCCTCGACTGTTCAGCTTTTGGGTGTCCTCGAAATTGCGGACAGGTATCGGTTCCCCGGCTCCGGTAGGAGGGCGAGGCTCCCGACTCCGCCCCTGTTCCCCCTTGCTACGTCGGGCCAGCCGCCCGAGCCGGGGAGCTTGTCGGCGCTAGGGGGCGCGGCGCGCTCCTGCGCGACCGGGCGTGCGCGTTTGAAATTTTTCACTTTTCTCCGCTCACGCTGAAACCCGGTCCCCGGAAATCATTTGTACAGGGTAGCAGACGGTCAATCGGCCGGTAAACGGCCAAGTCCAAAGCAAAGAAAACCAACCGGCTCCAACCATGAACACCCCTCAGTACTTTCAGAAAATTTCCGCAGGCGTCAGTCTTGTTATTCTGGCGATTGGATTCTCAGCGATCGGTCTGCTGTCGCTTATCCATGGGCCGTTCTCTGGTGATTCGCTCGACTTGAGCGCGACTAGCTGCACTATAGGCGGGTTTGCGGGTCTGACGGCGGGCAGTATTTTCTTTTGCGCCGCGTTTCTTTACTGGCGCCGCTACTCGTGGATCGCGGCTTAGCCGTATCCCACTCGTCCTCGATTGTTTCCTAAGCTGAAGCCGTCGCTAATTAAAGCTAACCTGAACCCCGATGTTTACTTAGCACCAATCCCCGTTCATCGTTCAGCCGAGGCAGGTACGTGCAGTCTAATGGATAACGACCCCGCGATTTCAAGCAGGCAATTTCGGCTAAGGCAACATGTGCAAACGCTCTACCTGTGTCGAAAATGCACGCGGATGCAATCGCATCCGGTTTCGGGAGGCCCGATCCTGAGCCGGGTCATGCTGGTCGGACAGGCGCCCGGCGTTAAAGAGCCAGTATTGGGCCGGCCGTTCGCCTGGACTGCCGGCAGAGCGATGTTCAAGTGGTTCCAAGACGAACTCGGCGTCACGGAGGCCGAGTTTCGTCAAACGGTCTACATGGCCGCCGTCTGCCGCTGTTTCCCCGGCAAGAATGCTCAAGGTGGCGATCGCGTTCCCTCCAGGCGGGAGATCGCTCTTTGCGGTGAATGGCTACAAGCCGAGCTTGCAATCTTAGAACCCGGACTTGTGATTGCCGTCGGCAAATTGGCTATCGGCCAGTTCCTGGACGAGCTGCCCAAACTAACGGAACTGGTCGGGCACAGTGTGCGAGTGGAGAAATTCGGGCGAGTATTTGATCTGGTCCCATTGCCTCATCCCTCAGGCGTCTCGCCTTGGCATCTCATCGAGCCTGGACGGACGCTGACCAAGCGGGCCTTAGCCCTGATCAGGAATCACCCGGCCTGGATAGCGCGGACCTGAATGTGTTCTCTCCCGCCCAACACGCCTCACAACCACTTCTTATGCCTGAAGAAAATGATCATCCCGACCGCCACTGCGAGCATCAAACAGATCGCGAAAGGATAGCCTAAAGGCCATTCGAGCTCCGGCATATTAATCGGGCTCGCCTCGGGATCGAAATTCATACCATAAACGCCGGCGATAAAGGTAAGCGGTATGAAGATCGAAGAGATCACCGTCAACACTCGCACAATGTCGCCGGTCCGGATATTGATGCTCGAAAGATAGAGATCCATAATGTCGCGCGTGTGTTCTCGGTAGCTTTCGAGAAGGTCAAGAATAACCACGGTGTGGTCGTAGCAGTCGCGAAAAAACGGCTTGGTGCGCACCGCCACAAGACCGGTTTCATCCCGCATCAGCCGGCCAAGAACGTCGCGCTGCGGCCAGACCGCCCGGCGAATTTGCGCGATGACTCGCCTGAATTCGTGGAGTTGGCGTATCCGTTCCCGGGTCGGATTTTCAAGCAATGTCTCTTGAAGTTCATCCATCGAATCGCCCAGTGATTCGATAATTGGAAAATACTGGTCTATGACGGCATCTATCAGAGCATAGACCAGATAATCCGCTTTCATAAAACGTGCATTCCCGCCCCGCTCTCGCAAACGCTGCCGCACCGGGTCGAATACATCGCCCGATTCTTCTTGAATCGTGATGACGAATTTTTCAGCGAGCACCATACAGACCTGCTCAAAAACGACCTCTTGTTCTTTGTTTTCGTACGCCATGGCCAGCACGACGAAGAGCTGACGATCGTACTCTTCTACTTTCGGTCGCTGCCCGAGGTTGAAGATGTCCTCCAGGGCGAGCTGGTGAATTCGAAAATGCAATCCCAGCTGCTGAAAGAATTCCGCATCACCGAGACCATCCACATTGATCCAACTTACTTTGTCATTGTCGAGACACGGCAAAAGATCATCGATGGTGTCGACTTTGGCCTCCTTAATGGAGTGCGCGTCGTACTCAATCAGCGAAACCACGGGTTTCCGGCCCTGATGCTCCTGAGGCACTATCAACGTGGCCGGCGCAGTACCAGGCGGGGGATATCGCAGTTTATTCATCGTCCTAGCGGGGCCCTCTCCATAGCGCCGCATCCAGGCAGGCTATGACGTGGCCAACCCAGCCGAGAAGTCCAAAAGATAGGACCCAAAGAATTCCCGAGACCATTAGCTGTAGCAAAGCCGAGAGGACTCGGCCTTGTGCCAATTGTCCGAGTCCCGGGATAACCAGACTAGCGAGCGCGGCGATGACATTACCTGCTGAACCACGGCCTGTCGTTGGCTCCGGCATAACAGTTCCTGAGGTTGCCTCGGATTTATCTCCCTTTCCAGCGAGCCGCTTCGATGCAGGAAAAAATATGGCCAACCCAACCCAGCCAAATGAGCCAGAGCAAGCCGGTCACCACGAAATGCAATAGGGCAGCGACAACCCGGCCTTGGATCAGCTGACCCAACCCCGGGATAAAAAAACTCGCCAGCGCAGCGATGACGTTTCCAGTAGAACCTTGACTCATAACAAACAATTATAATGTGTAAACTCGTAGCATAGGCTTTCAGCCTGTTTATCGTAGCATTGTCGTGGGCATCGCCTACATCCGGTCGAATAACTCAATTTGGCTGGATAATCACGAAAGATCGCTGACGGTTGCGCGCCAGACCGACCATCACCGGCCGGTCTGAATCCAGTTGGGCGATCACGCGCTCGAATTCCTCCACGTTGGCGATCGATTGCCGATTGATCTGCTCAATCACATCTCCGGGCTTGACCTGCTGCGCGACCGGTGAAGTCGGGTCCACACTCATCACAATGACTCCATTCACGTTCGCCGGAACCTTGGCCTCAGCCCGGAGCTGTTGAGTCAGATTCTGAACCTCGATACCGGCAAACAACGCGTTCTCAGACGTCCCTGACGGAGCCGGGACACTCTGTCTGCGATTCATCCGCGCAACAAGATCTGCCGGCTGTTCGGTGATTTGAGCCGTGACTGCCTTGGCCGCACCGTCCCTTATCAGATCGATCATCAGGTTTGAGCCGACATCAGCCTCCGCGATTCGGTTTACAAGAGAAACTGTGTCCTTGATATCGTAACCATTCACCTTTCGAATCACGTCTCCGCGAATGATGCCGGCCTTTTCAGCTGGAGAACCCGGCGTGACGTCGGTCACCAGAGCACCATGCGCGCTGTCGAGTTTGAATTGCTCGGCGATATCCTTCGTGACCGGCTGGATCGCGACTCCAAGGTAGCCCCGGATTACCCTGCCCTTTGAGATAATACTGTTAACGGCCGCCCTGACCACATTCGATGGAATGGCAAATCCTATGCCCTGATTCCCGCCAGACTCAGAGTAAATCGCCGTGTTAATCCCAATGACCTCGCCCCGGATATTGACAAGCGGACCACCCGAATTCCCCGGGTTAATCGCCGTATCGGTTTGGAAGAACTCGACCTGACTGTCGCTCACGGCCGGACGATCCTTGGCGCTGATGATTCCTTGACTCACACTCTCGTCCAGACCAAAGGGGTTACCGATCGCCATCACGATCTGGCCCACCCTTACCTTATCGGAGTCACCAATGGCCAACGGGGTCAGATTGGGCAGATCAATCTTCAAGACGGCGATGTCAATCTGTCCGTCTGTGCCGACTATCTTCGCCTTAGCCTCCCGGCCATCACTCAGCTGTACGGTGACATCGTCCGTCCCGTTCAGCACATGGTTATTCGTCACGATGTGCCCTTCTTTCGAAACAATCACCCCGGATCCGAGAGAGGTTACTTTCTGCTGCGCCGGGTTATCATCCGAGAAGCGTCTACCAAAAAAAAGTTCCAAAGGATCAATTGGCATCCGGCGACTCACGGTTTTTGTCGTTGTAATGCTCACCACGCTGGGAATCACGGCATTGACCACCTTGGCGTATTCATCATCCAAGCGTTGCAACACATCGACGGCATCCAGATCGAGGCTGGATTTGTCCGCCGGTGTAAACTTCTCAACCTTCACTTGAGGCTGGCCCGGTTGCTTGGCTTGCCAGACGTAAATGAGCGAAATGGCCAGGGCCAAGAGTAAAACAAATACCAGAAACTTCAGAAAGCTCTTCATTGGTGCCGTGATCAATTAGCTAAACTTGGTCCATTTTCGCTAGTTTGGGTAGCGATTCGAGCAAAACGTTGATGTTTAGGCTGTTGCAGTTCAGGGTCTGCGTCCAGGATTGTTCTGGCGATGTTCTTAGCCTCAAACAATAGCGCTTCATCCTTGATCAGGCTGGCAAGACGCAAAGGCGGCAAACCACTTTGCGCAGTCCCCAGCATATCTCCCGGGCCCCTTATCCTTAGGTCCGCTTCGGCTATTTCGAATCCGTTTTGGCTTCGCTCCAGAATAGTAAGCTTATCGAGTGCCTCAGGATCCTCTCGATCTGTCAACAACACGCAGTAGCTCTGATGCTGACCCCGCCCGATCCTCCCTCGTAACTGGTGGAGTTGGGCCAATCCGAATCGTTCTGAGTTCTCGATCAACATAACGGTCGCATTCGGCACATCGACACCGACCTCGATGACTGTCGTAGAAACCAGCACATCGATACAACCTTTCCGAAATGCCTCCATTACGCGATCCTTTTCGTCCGGAGTCAACCGGCCGTGCAACAGCCCGCAGCGCATCGGTGCGAGCAATTTTTCCCATTTGGAATGTTCGGTCGTCGCGGCCTTCAGGCTCAGAGTATCCGATTCCTCGATCACCGGATAGATTATGTATGCTTGGCGTCCCGCCTCAACGCGTTCTCGAATAAATGAAGCCGCTTCAGGGACTTTTGCGGAGGGCCGAACACGAGTAATTACCGGGCGGCGATTGGCCGGCTTTTCGTCGAGAACAGAAATTTCCAAGTCGCCGTAGACCGTCATCGCCAGGGTCCGCGGAATGGGTGTCGCGGTCATTACAAGAAGGTCCGGAACCGGACTTCTCTCCATCAATTTCGCGCGCTGCAAAACACCAAACTTATGTTGTTCGTCTATCACCACCAGGCCGAGGCGCCGGAACTGTTCAGCGTCATAAAGTAAGGCATGCGTCCCGATCAGAATCTGGGAATCTCCGAGGAGTTCGAGATGGGAAACCTCCTGGCGGTTCCCAGTCCGCAGAGCGATGCGAACGTCCAGCGCAGATAACCAACGCCGAAAATTGTCGAAATGCTGCTCGGCCAAGACCTGCGTGGGCGCCATCAGCGCGGCCTGGTAGCCAGCTTCGACCGCGTAGAGCATCGCGGCCGCCGCCACGACGGTCTTGCCGGCGCCGACATCGCCTTGCAGAAGTCGACTCATGGGAATCTCTCTACCCATGTCTCGTCGGATCTCACCGATTGCGCGCTCCTGAGCTGCCGTCGGACGGTAGGGGAGCGCAGCCAGAAAGCGTTTCGTGAGCTCTCCGGAAGCTACGTGCCGCTCCCCAGCCATTGCAATCGCCGCGCGTTTCCGCCGTTCGACCACGACCTGCATCGCTACAAATTCAGCCAGAGCGAGCACCTTTCTGGCTTCTTCCTGCGCTGGCCAACTGTCCGGAAAATGGATCTGGCGCAGCGCTTCCTCCTCGGACGGCCGACCCGAAACGGTCTCCAGTCCCAGCGCCGCGAGTTCCTGAACGGCTCGAAACATGATTGAACGTAGCGTTCGCTGGCGTACTCCTTCAGTGAGCGGATAGATGGGCGCAATCCGACCCATATGAATATTCTCCTCCCCTTCCTCCTCAACAATCTCGAATTCCGGGTGATCCAAATAGATCCGATTCTTGTACCGCTTGGGACGGCCAAAGACGATCAACTCCTGGCCCGCTGCCAACATGCGCTGCAGATAATGCTGATTAAACCACCGGCAGACCACACGACCGCTCAAAACGGTATTGAAAACATCCTCCAGCGTCGCCTCGACGATTTTCCGGCCTCCGAAAAAGCGAGCGGAAACCTTCCCGATGATTCCACGCAGACAGATCGGCTCTTCGGAACTCTCGGTTGGAAACGCAGCAAATCGCGTGCGGTCCTCGTAACGCCTCGGATAATGTTCCAGCAATTCTCGCCAAGTCTCAATTCCAAGCCGTTGGATTAGCTTTCGCTTCGGTTCCGGTACCCAGGCGAGTTGTTCAAGCCGTTGATCGAGTGCGTTCACTGTTCGCTGTTCGCCGTTCACCGTTCCTCTCACCTCCCATAATCACTACCGCTCTGTCGGATCGATTCGACATAGAGCTGCAGTTGCACCCGGCTTTGGTAGCAGTTCGCTTCAAGGTAGAACGCTATGTCCCAGGGTGGCTCCGGTAGGGCAAATTGTGCACCATTGAAGTGAATTGCACTGAAAAGGCAGCCACCATGCCGAAGCATTAATAAACGATGTTTCTCCTTGAGCAATCTCGGTTCACCGGCGGGCGCAACCCTACGAATGAAAAAGAGCGGCTGCGGGTTTCCGATCCCGAACGGTTGGAGCAAGTCCTGGCAACTCAGAAACTTGAGCGTGATATCTGGTCCGGTAAGCTCTGCATCGAGTTCGAGTCGAGGCTGCAACAAATCCGGCGTCAGCATTCGTCTCGCCGCAGCCCGGAACGCCGCCGAGAACAACTCCAATTGATCAAACTCAATCCGCACACCGGCCGCCATCTCGTGGCCACCGAATTGTAAGAGGTATTGGCCGCATTCTTCTAATGCTCTAACCAGCGACAGACCGGCAACGCTCCGGCCACTCCCCTTACCTTCGCCCGAATCGTCAAACGCAATTACCACGGTGGGGCGATGGAATTGTTTCGTCAGACGCGAGGCCACAATACCAACCACTCCCGGATGCCAGCCGCGGGAGGCCACAACGATCGCGGCATCTCGATCGGGAACGAACGTGTACGACAACTGCACCAATGCTTCATCAAGCGTCTTCTGCTCGACCGATTGGCGATCGCGATTCTGCCAATCCAGGCTGCGCGCCAGCAAAAGCGCCTTTTCCGCATCCTCAGCAAGCAAGAGCTCGAGCGCATCCTGAGCCACTCCAAGCCGGCCGGCCGCATTCAAGCGCGGGCCGATGCGATAGCCAACGTGCACGGGGCGGATCGGCGGAGTTACCCCGGCGACCTGCATCAAGGCGCGTAATCCGATCCATTCAGTTTGCTCCAGCTGACGCAAACCGTGTTGGACGAACGTCCGGTTCTCTTCAATCAGCGGTACCAGATCCGCGATCGTGGCTATGGCGACCAAGTCGAGGTATTTCTTCAAATCAAATTCGGGGAGCCGCCGTGTGCGCAACAATGCGTGACAGAGTTTGAAAACGAGACCCGCGGTGCACAGATAGTGATAACTGGCGCCCGTCTTCGGGTTCACGAATGCTCGGCAATCCGGAAGTCGGCTCTTTGTTTCGTGGTGATCGACGACGATGACATCCACCCCGGCAGCCTCGATTTCTCGGATTCGATCTGCAGCCGCCGTCCCGCAATCCAACGCGATGAGTAGTTGCGGTGATTGCATTGCAAGGCATCGTTGCACGCCTTCCTCGGAGAGCCCGTATCCTTCTTCGAGCCGGTGGGGCAGGAACGTGCGAACGCCGGTCCCAAAGGCTCTCATCACACGATGCAAGAGCGCTACCGAAGTCACCCCATCTACATCATAGTCTCCATAGAGAACGATGGTCTCGCCGCGATCGATTGCCTGAAAGATCCGGTCGACCGCCCCGCGAATTCCACCAATCTCGAATGGATCGCGCAAATCACGTAAACGTGGAAACAGAAACTGGCGCGCTTTTCCTTCATCCACCAAACCGATTTTGGCGAGAACACGCGCCAATCCCGGCGCAATATCCAGTTGCCGGGAAACGGCCAATGCGCTGTCTAAGTGCATCGCTTCAGGAAAAGACCAGAGACGATTCATACAAATGATTGCCAAGAATGCCACGGAAGTCGCCATTGCCAAGGCGACTTCCATGGCATTCTCATTTGACTCCGCCCAGGCTCGCTGCTAGCCTCTCGGCTTAGATGCGCCGCAACGGACAGCTTCTCGGCCTCGCGCTCCTCCTGCTCGGGAGTGGCGCCCCGAATCTTCTTCTCCTCTCCTAGTCTCATTTAGTCTGGTCAGAATCGTTCGCGGTGGAACCGGTTTTGACCGTATCGCTCCTCCACCGGAAACCAAAATCCCACACTAACTTCAGGCAAATATGGCAGACAAAGTGATCATTTTCGACACAACCCTGCGTGACGGCGAACAATGCCCGGGAGCGTCGATGAACTTCCGCGAAAAGATGGAGGTCGCACGTCAATTGCAACGTTTGAACGTTGACGTGATTGAAGCCGGTTTCCCCGTCATTAGCGACGGCGATTTTGACGCCGTACAGAAGATCGCAACTGAAATCCGCGGACCAACCATCGCGGGTCTTGCTCGCTGTGTCCCGCAGGACATCGACGCAGCGGGCGCGGCGGTCAAGCCCGCCGGCGATCGAGCCCGCATTCACGTCTTTCTCGCGACCTCCAAGATCCATCGCGATTTTAAACTCAAAAAAGCCAGTGAAGAAATCATCCGGCTCACCATCGAGAGTGTGAAACGGGCGAAGGCCATGGTAAAGGATGTGGAGTTCTCGCCCGAAGATGCTTCCCGGACCGAGCCGGAATTCCTGGCGCAGGTTGTCGAGGCGGCCATCGAAGCCGGCGCAACCACCGTGAACATTCCCGACACAGTTGGTTACGCTGTGCCGGGGCAGTTCGCGGCCTTAATCAGCTATCTGAAAGCCAACGTAAAGCATATCGATGAAGCGGTCATTAGCGTCCATTGCCACAACGATCTTGGCCTGGCTGTTGCAAATTCGCTTGTCGCGGTACAGGCCGGCGCGCGCCAGATCGAAGGAACTGTCAACGGTATCGGCGAACGCGCCGGCAACGCTGCGATTGAAGAGATCGTGATGGCACTTAAGACGCGTTCGGATTACTTCAGCGATTTTTTCACCGGGATAAATACGCGCGAGATTGTGAAATCCTCCCGATTGGTGAGCCGTATGAGCGGTCTGATTGTCGCGCGGAGCAAAGCGATCGTGGGCGAGAACGCCTTTGCACATAGCTCCGGCATTCATCAGGACGGAATCCTGAAGCATCGCGAGACATACGAGATTATGGATCCTCGGGAGGTCGGTTGGGGAGAAACCGAACTGCCGCTCACCAAGCACAGCGGCCGGCACGCGATGGCGAAACGACTGCAGCATCTCGGTTACCAGTTGAGCGACGAGGAGGTCCATCAGATCTTCGTGCGATTCAAGGAGATCGGCGATAAAAAGAAATTCGTTTACGACGACGACTTGGGAGCGCTGGTCGACGACTCAATGAGCGTCACTCAAGAAGCCTGGCTGCTGGATTACCTGAACGTGACCTCAGGCACTGCCACGATCCCGACCGCCACCGTGCGGCTGCGCAGGGGGGAAGAGACTTTGCAGGACTCATCTCCCGGAAACGGAGCCGTTGATGCCGCGATGAAGGCCATCGACCGGATCCTCAACCAGCGCGGGCATCTGGTGGAATATCACGTGAGCGCAGTCTCGAGCGGCAAAGATGCTTTGGGCGAGGTAAATCTCAAATGCGACTTCGGGGGCGGCCGGCTCATAACCGGCAAGGGTGCGAGCACAGATGTAATCGAAGCCAGTGCACGAGCTTACCTCAACGCGGTCAATCGAATGCTCCATCAATCCTCGCAACACACTCCAGAAAAAGAGGTAGAGTTCCTGGAGGCGGCCGGAGTCTGATGGTAAGGCAGGGGGCGCTCCCGCGCGATCCTGATGTGCACGCCGTGGACGCCCTCTCGCGCGATCGTGATGTCCACGCCTTGGACACCCCTCCGCGCGATCCGGGCGTGCAGCTACCACCGGCATTCGCGGATCGCGCGGAAGCGCGCGCGGGGCTTCAACCCCGGGAATCCGTCGTGGACCAGATTCGATTTTTCACGTACTCATCATCCACACATGTGGAAAGGACGATTTCAGCAGCAGACGGCCTCTATGGTCCAGCGATTCACCGAATCTATTTCATTCGATTGGCGACTATACAAGTTTGATATCCAAGGGTCGATCGCTCACGCATCAGCCCTCGAAAAAGCCGGTCTGCTGACACCGCAGGAGCGGGCCCAGATCGAGTCAGGACTGAAATCCATTGAACGCGAAATCGACGAGGGGCGGTTCGCATTTCGCTCAGACTTGGAAGACGTCCACATGAACATCGAATCGGCCTTAACTTCGCGCATCGGGTCACCCGGAGCGAAACTGCATACTGCCCGCAGTCGGAATGACCAGGTCGCGCTCGACCTGAGGCTGTATCTCCGGCATGAAACGGACGATTTATGCCGCCGGATCGCCGCTCTCCAGCGCGCCTTGGTTCAGCTTGGAGAAAAGTACCAGGAGACAATCATTCCCGGCTACACCCATCTCCAGCGGGCACAACCGGTCCTTTTTGCGCACCATCTGCTTGCGTATGTCGAAATGTTAGCCCGGGACCGCGAACGGCTGATCGATGCTCGCTACCGGATCAATCGCATGCCTCTCGGATCCGGAGCAATAGCTGGATCCACCATTCAACTCGACCGCGAGTATATGGCCGAACTGCTCGGCTTCTCTGAGGTGACACGCAACAGTATGGACGCCGTAAGCGATCGCGATTTCGTCTGCGAGTTCCTGTTCGCTCTTTCGCTCGTGGGCGTTCACCTTTCCCGGCTCAGCGAAGACCTCATCCTTTTCGCTTCTTCTGAATTTCACTTCATCAGAATCAGTGACCGGTACGCCACCGGCTCGAGTCTTATGCCGCAAAAGAAGAATCCGGATGTCTGCGAACTCGCTCGCGGCAAAACCGGGCGTCTAATCGGAAATCTCGTGTCCCTCCTGGCTACCCTGAAGGGCCTGCCGATGACTTACAACAGGGATATGCAAGAGGATAAGGAAGTCATTTTTGACTCGATCGATCAGCTAAAACTGGCGCTCGAAGTCTATGCCGGCATGATCCTCGAGATCGAAGTTGATTCGGATCGCACACGGTTGGCGGCGAGTGATCCCGGGCTGCTGGCAACCGACCTGGCCGACTACCTCGTCCTGCGCGGTGTGCCATTCAGGCAGGCTCATGAAGCCATCGGAAAGCTTGTCGCCTACTGCATTGAGCGGAATCGAGGGTTCGCAGAACTCACCTTGGAGGAGTTCCGTCGATTCAGTGAAAATTTCGGTCCGGACCTCTTTGAAGTTCTGAATGTTGATCGAGCGATCGATAGCCGGACGGCCATCGGTGCGCCGTCACGAAAAAATGTTGCGGCGGCCTTGGAAGCGTGGAACGCAATGCTTCGTGAACACCCCTGACGGTTGGCAAATTCTGGAAATCAATACGCTGTTCAAGAACCCTCATATCCAAGTACTTCAAGAACGGGTCGTACCGCCGGGCGAAGCTCGGGCTCGAAACTGGACAGTGGTACGGCGAAAGCAGGCCGTAGTCATTGCACCCGTTACGGAGAACGGGAATATTGTGCTGATTCACCAGGCCAGGATACCGATCCGAAAAGTTCTTTGGGAATTCCCGGCGGGGCAAATTGATGGCTCATTTGAGCCGGGGATGGACACAATCCGGGAGACAGCGTTACGCGAACTGACCGAGGAGACAGGATTTTCATTGGTTGCCGGAGGCGAGCTCATCTACCTGGGGTACTACTACTCTTCTCAAGGCTATAGCGACGAAATGCCGCACCTGTTTTTGGCCCGTCATGTGAAGCCTACGGGTCTGGGGCATCAGCCGGACGACAGTGAATCAATTCTGGAATGCCGGGAATTTAGCTTCCAAGAATTGAGTACTATGATTGCAGACAACGTTATACAGGATGCGAATACGCTAGCGCTTTTTGCACGGCTGTCGGCTAAAAAACTGCTCCCATGAAGCTATCGAGGATCTTCAAGTTTCGCGAGGGCGATCAGGGGGAAGCGGTCAAGCCGTTCCTTGATCATCTTGAGGATCTCCGGTGGGTGATCATTAAAATGGCGCTAGCGCTCGGGATCGCGATGCTTTTGGCGTTTTGCTTTCGCCATCAATTGGTCCAGATCCTTCAGGGCCCGCTCAAGGCGATCGATCCCAGGTTATTGAAATCGCTGGTCTCTTTGGGTGTCGCTGACTCGATGACGATCTCGTTCCAGCTCGCTTTTTACGCCGGCATCGTCATCGCCTTTCCGTTTCTGATTTATTTTGCAGGCCAGTTTATTCTCCCGGCTCTGACCCCGCCTGAAAAGAAAGCCATGCTTCCGGCCGTTGGCGTCGGTTTTGGCCTTTTCCTGGCCGGTGTCGTCCTCGGCTATTACCTCGTCCTGCCGGCAACTCTTCGATTCTTCTTCCGAGACGCTCAATCCCTCGATTGGACCCCGACCTGGACCGTGCGCGACTATTTCTCCTTCGTCACCCAACTCTGCGTCGGATTTGGTGTCGCATTCGAGCTGCCCGTGGTTGTCCTGGTTCTTGTCCGGCTCGGGATCTTGTCTGTCGCGCTTCTGCGCCGGACCCGGGCCTACGCGTTTCTCCTGATTTTTATTGCGGCAGCCTTTCTGGCTCCCACCCCGGATGCAGTGTCCATGGCCATGATGGGCACCCCAATGTATCTCCTATACGAACTCTGCATCTTCGTCGCCTGGATGATGGAACGTAAACGGAAGAAAGAAGCGGAAGCGTTGGTTAGATAGGAGCGCGTCCCTACCGTTCATGTCACTCTCCCCCAGCTCCGGCGCCTGAGAAAAATATCGACCAGCAACAGCACAGCGGCCAACGCCAGCAACCACGGAGCCAGATCTGTCCGGTGACCCGGCACTGCCGGCCCGCTTTGAAAGACCTCGGTTTCTTTGGGGTCTAACCGGCCATGGGAAATCTGAACGAGTTTCCGAAGGGCTTCCCTGTTCGTGCGCGTGTCCAGAAATTCTTTGGGATAACTGCGGGTGTAACTGACTGTCGCTGGCGGACTGTTGGGTGTGCTAACGGAGATCAGGCGGACACCTTTGTCCGGCAATGGCAAACTTGCAACGTAGCGTCCCGGCCCTACCTGGGTCACAAACGCTGAATCAGTCCGACCGTCCGGATCTGCCGAAACAACGGTCAAGGGCAGTTCGTTCGCAAACGACCCATCGGGACGGACCGCGTCGATATTGACCCGGAGCTGGTCCCCGATTTCTTGAATGTTCAATTGAAACTGGCCGTGATCACTTCGCCGCATCAGCGTGCGAATGGCTTGTGTCCAAAACTTGCCGAATCCGGCCCATCTCAGCCATTCAGACGCCCACCGGCTTTTCACGTCGCTGGTAAATGCAGCAGTCTGTCCAAGGCCAAAGCGCCACGAGGCAAACAGGGGCGCCCCGGTCTCGGTGGCAAGAAGAAGGTCGGCCGTCGGCTTCAGCTTAGTCGAGTTATAGCCCAGCAGAAGAGGCGCCTGCGACCAGGAGATCCCCTCCAGAACCTTGGCATCCGCGACGACCTGCGCTTGAAACGGTTCCTCGATCAGGCTGTTCTGGGCCACTTTCATCGTCTCCGTTGTGAAGATTTGCGGCAGATTCATCGGATCGTTCGTGAGATAGAACCGACCATTGCCTCGTTCGGCCAACAATTTCAGAAACGGGACATCCTTGTCGCTTTCGTAGCCGAGGCCTACCACGGAGGTCGTGGTTCGACTCGCCAACATTGTTGATACAATGTCGAACGCCGTCCCGGAGCCCTCGGACGGTTCGCCCATTTCCCCGGCAAACTTCTCCTCGGCGTCAGCCGCGTCGGAAAAGAGGATCACATGCTTAATTTGAGCGTTGACCTCACGCATGGCCCGCGAGGCGGCTACGAGCGAGGTAAAAATGTAAATCCCGCCGCCGGATGAATCAATCCCGAGAATTCTCTGCTGAAGCTGTTGCCGCTCCTGCAGTCGGGCCAGCGGCACGACCTCATGCACCTTCGTGTCCACTGCGAATACGCCAAAATAGTCGTTGTCCTTGAGAACGTTCATGGCCAGCACAGCGCCTTGATCCGCTAGCGAAATCTTTGTTTTCCCCTGGACTTGTGCCGCCATCGAACCTGAGCGATCCAGCACGACGAGAAGCGCGACGGACGGCGTTTGCTGGCGATCATCGTGCTCCATCCGAACCGGCAGCATCTGCTCAATGGGGGTACGGTAGTAACCGCCTACTCCGAAGCTGTTCTCGCCGCCGGCGAGAATAAAGCCGCCACCGAAATCTCGCACCCAGGTGCGAAGAAGCTCCATCTGCTCGGCAGACAGTGTCAGAGCCGGCACATCGCTGAACAGCACCAAATCAAACTGATCCAGATCATCGATCGACTTCGGCACTCCCGCAGGAGTTCTGGTTTCAACCTGGAATCGGTCGCTTCGCAGGACGCCTGCCAGAGGCTCGAGACGGTTTTCGTTCGGATCCACCAGCAGCACACGCGGTCGGCCACGGACCTGCACAACCGCATAGCCGAAGTTGTTCTCTGCAAAAGTATCCTGCGGAGCCTGGACTTCCACCTCGAACCGGCTCCCCTCTGAAGTGAGATCTTGAAATCGAACAATGTTCCGCCCAGGCAACAGATCGACCTGGCGTTGTTGAAGAAGATACTGGTTTTCGTACAAGCGAACGACGCCGGTCTGCCTAACGGTAGATCGGATGACCGTCGTCAGATCGAAAGGTTCATCCGGCGCAATGTTACGTGGAGTCCGGACCGATTCCACCAGAACTTCCGGCGAGTCTGGATTTTGCAACGCCACAGCGTCAAACTCTATTCCCCTTCTGGCGAGATCCGACACTGAGGACTCGGACTCACCCGAGGTGTCATTTCCGTCACTCAGCAGCACGATCTTTCGACGGCGATCTCCCGGCAAAATCGAAGCGGCAAAATGCAGGGCATCGCGGTAATCGGTTGCCTGGTTTTTTTGCAGTTCGGGCCATTTTGTGAGCGTGGCCGCGGCGCCGAAGCCGTGCCAGATTTCACTGCTTTCCGCGAAACCGATGACCGCGTAGTCATCGCCTGGGCGCGCATTTTTGATGCTGGTCTCTACATAGCGCCGTGCGGCGGCTCTCGCGTCCGGCGACACGCTCGCGGATGCATCAACCACGTAAACGACCGCCAACCGGTCGCTCGTCGTCCTCCACTTCGGCCCGGCCAGAGCAATCACTATCGTTGCCAGGAGAAACAGCCGCAACACCAGAATGATTTGTTTCTGGGCCGCATTCAGCGCGACCATGGTCTTCCGGAGCGGAAGCCAGCAGAGTCCCAGCGCGAATAGCAGGATCAAAAACCACGGGTAAGTCCACTCAATCATTCCGTGCGTCGTCGATGGTACATCCACCACTCCAATCCACAGAGCGACAGCGCCAGCAGACCAAAGTATATCCAGGGCGGCCACGAAAGCCACCGTGCGACCGCAGGCCATACCGGAGGCGGCCCAGCACCTGGTTCGAGCAAACCGGCCGAACGCAGATCAGACTGCGCCGGGTCAAACGTGTTGACCGCGACAAACTTATGCTCTTGACCATTCTCAATCTCATAAAAGCCGTTCCGAGTCGGATGAAAATCACCGCTAAGAGACCACTTCCGACCTGGGCCGGACGTTGTCAGCGGACCATGTACGATGTGGAATCCGTTCTCCAACGGGAGCGTCTCGCCGGCGTGGATCTGGAGCTGTGCATTACCGCTCTTGTTTGCGAGCCACTCGACAGCGTTATGAATCAGCAAAGGAAAAGCCACTCTTACGGGAAGATCAGAATCAATCGGATCAAACGCGAAGATTGCTCGCCGGCGCCGGGACGACTCCAGCGATAACACCAAAGGGCCGTCAGCGCCTTCCACAGGTGCGCGAACCGTCCAACCCGGAATCTCGCGAGGCAAACGGGCCGCCCTCAAAATCGTTGATGCACCAAGATCCACAAAACGCATGATGGGATCGCCGGGATCCGTCTCCACGACTACCGGGTGATCGGACATCACGCCGGCCGGCACCGGGGAAACTCCAAGAAAAAGCAGATTCCCGGGGCTATCGAGGGTCACTCCGGCGGGAAGTTCGCGGTCGAAAATGACCACATCAAATGCCTGATTAAGCGAGCTCCGGTAGTTCGCTGGCGAAACGATCTGGGTCTCGCTCGTCTCCCCGGCTTGCAATGCGTTTTCGAGAAACCAATTGTTCCTCGTCACGAGGAGAACACGCGGCGGATTTCTCTCCGGCAGGAGCGCATAAGCCTGGTTATCGGTCGAGAGAGCGTCCTGATCCTCAATTCGCGCAACAATCAACCCACGCGAATTCGCATAGCGTTTTGAGTTGGCAATTCCCGAGAAAATTATTGCCTTGGACTCTCCAGGACTTAAATGGATCGCCTTCAAATCAAATAGGCTTTGATCAACCGTCAACTCTACCTTCACATCCTTACCGGTCCGGCTGAAGTTCGCGGCCTTGACAAACACCTCTGCCGCCTCAGGGTTCGCCGGCGGACTGCGCGCTTCCATCCCCTCGATCCCAACGTTGTCAAGCGATTCGCTGGTTAGTCCGACCTGTTTGAACTCAACATCCTTAACCGCTTTCCGCGCCGGCTCGTCACTCAAGAGCAGGATCCGCTTTGATCCCGGCCGGCTCGCCAATATCTTTTCTGCTAGCCGCAGAGCATCATCCAGTTTTCCAGCCGAATCCGACGGTAGTATCGCGTCAACCGCACGCTTCAGTTCATCGGCATCATCGGTCAGGGAGACCTCGGTCACTGGCTTTTCCTCCAGAATAATCAGACCGGTTGGGTTTCTTGCAGTCGTCGGGCGCAGCATGTTCAGCGCCAGCTGTTTTGCGACGTCCAGCCGGGTTCGCCCGGATGCGTCCCTGGCTTGCATTCGAGCTCGATTATCGATGATCAGCAAAGTGTTGCCCTCGACGCCCGAAAACCCCGGCCAACGCAACTGCGCTGCCGCGAGAATCAAGCAGAGCAGGATCAGAAGATTTAACAGCATGGACCAGAAGTTCCGCAGCCGATGGAACAAGGCGTGGCGCTGCTGTTCCTCGACAACTCGCTGCCACAGGAACAGCGCCGAGACGGTCCGGCGGCGACGGGTCACTTTCAGCAGGTACAATACAACGACAATTGGCGCCAAGCTGAACAGCCACAGGGCAAAAGGGTAGGTCATACGGCTATCTTCCGTTCCCGCAGGACCCGCAGAATCAGATCGTCGAACGGATCGGTGGTCTTGGCTTGAAGCAGTCCGCTCCGCGTCTCCAGGCAATAACGCCTGAGCGAGTCTTGGAAGCGTTCAAACGCTACTTTGAACGCCGAACGCACACTCTGGTTGCAATTGACATCTATTCTTCGCCCGGTTTCACAATCTTCCAACTCGAAGTCCCCGGAAATTTCCGGGTCGATTTCGGCCGGATCGAGGACCTGGACAAGCTGAATCTCAAAGCGCTGGAAGTGCAAAAGATTCAACGCGGAATCGTACCCGGCAGGATCGAAAAAATCGCTCAGGATGACCGCCAGTCCCCGCCGTCTGTTTTGCTGTGTGAAACGCTGAATCACCGGATAAAGGGCGGTAGCCCGATCGGTCGGGCTTAACTCGGTCAAGAAGCTCAGCAACCGATGAAATTGACTCTTTCCCCGCCCTAAACCGGAATCCACGTTCAGCCGATCGTCAAAGCTCAAGAGATGAACGCGATCAAGATTAGCCAGGGCAATGTAAGCAAGGGCCGCAGCAATTTTGCGGGCCTGATCGAATTTTGTTGTGCCGCCGGAACTCCAAGCCATCGAGGCGCTGCAATCCAGGAGAATTGATACTTGGAGATCCTCTTCCTCCTCGAAAAGCTTAACGAACAAACGATCCAACCGGCCATAGATGTTCCAGTCGATCGTACGGGGATCATCGCCGGAAACGTAATTCCGATAATCCGCAAACTCCAAACTTGAGCCCAGATCACGCGAGCGTCGTTCCGCCCTGAAGGCTCCTCGAAAGATTCGCTGCGACAAGAGGCAAAGATGCTCCAGCTTTGCCAGAAACTCTGAGTCAAACAACTCGGCCATTCGGAGGAACAACGAGTCAAGAAGCCGGGAAGTCAAGGAGGGCACGAGGAGGAGTCAGGAGTTGCAGGAGTTACAGGGGACGGGCATGCCCCGTCTGGGGCACGATAATTGGTAATTCATCAGCGGTTGTGGCTAACAAGTGCAACCCTGCGCCTCCTGTAACGCCTGACTCCCACAACTCCTAACCTCCTGAACGCCTGACTCCTGACTCCTGACTCCTGCAACTCCTGACTCCCAACCTCCCGCCATCCCCCCTTGCCTCGCCCTGGTTTTACGCCTAATGTTCCCGCTCCGCAGGAGCGCGATGGCCAGGATCTATATAAAAACCTATGGATGCCAGATGAATGAGCGAGACTCCGAACAAGTCGCTCAGATGCTCATGGAACACGGCCACACGATAACTGTCACAGAGCAAGAGGCCGACGTAGTTCTGCTAAATACTTGTAGCGTGCGTGATCTGGCCGAGCAGAAGGCCTTGGGTAAAATGGGTATGCTTCGGGCCCTATCGCGCAACCGTCCCGTCGTGTACGGCTTCCTGGGATGCATGGCGCAGAGCCGTGGCTCTTCTCTCCTGAAGGAGGTGCCTCATCTCGACCTGGTTGTGGGCACACAAAAATTTCATCGGGTCGCCGATTACGTCGATCAGACGCTTGAGCGAAAATGGTCGGCCCGTTTTGATGATGTCCGTTTTTCCATTATTGACATCGAGGAAGAACAGAACTCCCAGAGCGCGATCCAGAATCACGTTCTTCACGAAGGCCAGGTGAGCGCCTTCGTTTCGATTATGCAAGGATGCAACATGCATTGCACGTTCTGCATCGTCCCGTTCACTCGCGGACACGAACGGAGCCGCCCCGTCAAGGAGGTTGTCGCTGAGGTTAAGTCTTTGGTCGACCGGGGTGTCAAGGAGGTGACTTTGCTAGGCCAAATCGTGAATCTCTACGGACGACACGAATTCGGTAACGTTGATGGAAAAAGCCCATTTGTTCAATTGCTCGAAGCTGTTCACGAGGTGGCAGGGCTCGAGCGTATCCGGTTTACGTCACCGCATCCGATTGGTTTCCGTAAAGATCTGATCGGAGCCTTCAGGCAATTACCCAAGCTGGTCGAGCATATTCATTTACCGCTGCAATCAGGTTCCAATCGAATCCTGAAAGCGATGCATCGGACATACACCGCGGAGAAATTCGTCGCGTTAGTCGACCAGATTCGTTCCGTCACACCGGACATGGCTATCACCACGGATATCATTGTTGGTTTTCCTGGAGAAACCGACGAGGACTATGCCAGGACGCGTGAGCTTGTCGATCGCATCGGGTTCGATAACGCGTTCGTGTTCAAATTCTCTCAGCGAAAAGGTACGCCGGCGGCGGCGATGGAGGCGCAACTGCCTGATTCCGTGAAAGAAGCCCGGAACCATGATCTACTCGGAGTGGTGAATTCCTGGGCGCTGCGCCGCAGCGAACCCTTTGTTGGCCGGGAGGTCGAGATCCTGTGTGAAGGACCGAGCAAAACCAATCCTAAACGCCTCGTGGGGCGCACACGCGGTAACAAGATTGTAGTATTCGAAGGTACGCCGCGCCATCTTGGTGCGCTGATGAAAGTCCGGATCACTCGGTCCACAGGCTATACCTTGTATGGGGACCCGGCGATACTCGGAGATCTTTAAGCCGGCTTAGCCGTTAATTAATTGGCACTTGCCATTCAACCGTTCGCGTAGGTTTCTCGGCGTTCTTGCGTGGTTTGGGCGCCCCCGGCGTTTTCACTGATCGGCACGCCCTTTCCAACTTGCGCCGGTGGAATCTTGGGTTATTGGGAAAGTTTCTCACATTCATGGACTACCCTCCCCGCGTTTACGACCTGAGCCTCCACACCGTCGGTCTGATCCTCGGCCTTCTACTTCTCGCGGGTCACATAATAGCTCTGGTTCGACCAGAGCAAACTAAAGGTTGGCTGTTGCGTTTCCCGCGATCCAGACCGCTTGGCCTGAGTATCCTTGTCGTTGATGCGGCCTGGACTTTCTGGCTCGTGTCAAACATGGATCTTGGCGAATTCTCACAATATCGGACCTTGCTACAGATCAGCGTTCCGATCCTTTTTCTTTTGACGGTGTTCTTTATCGACGAATTTCTGGCTGTGCGCGCACTTGGAATTATGGCGCTGCTTGCTGCGGAGCCGGTCTTGTCGGCGTGCTTTCTCCGTCCCGAAACGGCGCGCCTGCTACTTGTCGTTCTTGCATACGTCTGGCTCACCCTGGGACTGTTCTGGGTCGGGATGCCTTACCTTCTGCGAGATCAGATCAACTGGATCACAAAGACCGGCAGCCGGTTCAAAGCGGCAACGCTCGCAGGACTGGTCTA
>JAFAMB010000011.1 GCA_019233825.1 Verrucomicrobiota bacterium
CGACGCCGAACAATATCGGCATCCAGACCTCGAAGCTCGTGAAGGTCGCCATGAGCCAGTCCAAAAAGGGATTCGTCCATTCCCGATTTATGAAGAGCAGGAGAGTTTTGTCCATGCCGGAGTCGCAAGCCTGCGTAAGCTAAGGACACCTCAAAGATGAGACAAGCAAAGAAATACGTTTGTAGTGTGCTCTTCGTGTGCTCCTTGATCCCGCAACTGAGCTACGCGCAGGAAGATCCCAATGAGATTCTAGACGAAATCCGCTTGGCACAGGCACAAATCAACCGTCCTCTATCCGGTCGTTTGCGCCCTGAAAATGGGGATCCGATTCCTTTCCAGCTTCAGCTCAAGGGCACTGAATTCGACTACAAGTTCGCGAATCCGCCGGAAACGATAAAGCTGCAACTAAACGATGCCGGGTCGGTGCTGACAGACCAGACAACCGCCGGGCCACAGGTCTTGTCCGGTTCCAGACTGAGCGAACCTGTACGCGGGACCGACATTACCTATAATGATCTTTCGTTACGGTTTATCTACTGGAAGAACGCTCAATATGAAGGCGAACAGCGCGTACGGACGATCACTTGTTCGATCGTCCTGGTGCAACCCGCTTCACGCAACAGCGAATATAGTGCGGTTCGCTTGTGGATTGCGAAAGGTCGTGGAGCATTGATTAAAGCCGAGGGATTTAACTGGCAAAGCAAAGCGGTAAAACGCTTTGATGTAATTTCCGGCCAGCAGATCGAGGGAAAGACGATATTTAAGCAAATCCGAATCGAGCAGCTGGATCCGCAGAGTGGCAAAGTGATTTCGCGGACCTATCTGGAGCTGGAACCAACTGAGAACGGATAGTTGGGGAGGATCAGCTTCTTGAATTTGACCTAAATTGATGCGGCGACGGGTAATTTCACCCATTGTCAGACCGATTTCCGGCACTGGCGGGTAATCTTTACCGATTTTGCGGCGAGATCAGTCGTTGACATGGGTCTAAGATCCTTCTAAACTCGGATTCTTTTTTATGAGAATGGAAGGATTGCTCTTGACTTTCGCCTGCGGCTTAATCTCGACGGGAGCAAGCGCTCAAGTCGCGCAGACTGTAAATGACCGCGCCGCGCGCTTCACGGAAAACGCCATGAAACTCCGCGAAAGCATTCTTTTCAAGATCGAACCCAATAATCTGCGGAGCAATCCCCGGACCGAGCCGGGCGAGAAATATCCATGGCACGTCCAGATTGTCACCACTGTTTTCTGGATTGGCGAAACGCCGACGGGAAACAACCCGGTTCCGAATCGCTCCAGTGCCTGGGATAGTGACTGGGCAAGAAACTTTGGCGGATCGGATAGCCCCAATCCCAATGAACGCAGGGGCTTCATCCCGGTAAAATTCGTACCCGGTCAAAATCCGTTCTACATAGCCCTTCCTTACAATGATGTCAGCGGAGGCCGGACCAAGGCTGAGGCATTCAACGTGATTCCCTGGTTTCGAGAAGCGTTCGTGAAATCCGGCCAAACGATTCTGAAAGGGCGATGGGTGGCTATCCGGAGGGGGAACCGAGTCTGCTACGGCCAGTGGGAAGATGTGGGCCCCTTTCGCAGCGATCACTGGACCTATGTCTTTGGCAACGACCGGCCGCGTGCGAATTTGAATCGTGGCGCCGGATTAGACATCTCTCCGGCTATCCGAGATTATTTGAAGGTGGGGAATACCGATGCAACCGACTGGCGCTTTGTCGATTTTGAGGAAGTTCCGCCCGGCCCGTGGGCCTTGTACGGCGACAACAACACGTTTGTAATCGAGCGCCGCAAGCGGGAAGAAGCTTTTGCAAAGAGACAGTAGGAGCGCCGCCGGTAGACAAGGGGCGCGCTAGCTCGGTAGGCCAAGCGTCCTGCTTTGCACCCTTCAAAACCGAGCAAACCGAGACGGTTCGCCTACGTCGGAGCGCATCCTTACCAAATCCTAACCGAGGCTCCTTCCTGGTACTCCCTCTCGCGCTTCTCACCGTTTCGGATATAAAATATCTTGAGGCGTTTGCCCCGACCTTCGTAAGGGTCCACTCCAAACGTCTCGTTTGAGACTGTAAAGGGCTCTCGATCTCTGACCAAATCACGAACCCTGCGTGTGACGTTCACATAGCGTCCTCCCGTGCCGTATGTTGCCCGGATGACTCGAATACCCGGCCTATAATCATCCGAATCATGATCGGCGTACCTAGCGTCTCTGAAGTAGAACACTTCGCCCTCCGGCACAGTCTCGGAGATCCGTCGTCCATTGACAAAGTAGACAACGACCAGGGCTTTAACACGGTCCGGGGAAGGGTCAACCCTGAGCGTGTCGTTGCTTACCCGGAAAGGTTCACCGTAGTCGGCGAATCGTTGAACCCGGCTGGTGACGTCAACGCCGACGCTGGCGCCGCCGCGAGAGCCGTAAAAGGCTGACTCAACCCGGATGCCCTGGCCCATCAAATTAGTAGCTCCGAAAATGAGGAATAACAGGACCATTGAGGAGGAACAAAACGCTTTCATACTCTGATCTGCTTAGAAAAGAGGTGTCAGGCTGCTCAAATTATCAAGAAAATAAGACTGAGATATCGGTGCACCGGCTTCCTGCAAAAATGGGCATGTTACCGCAAGCGGATTAGGTGTCGTTGCGGGCGCGCCGCGTCCGCCGTGTTGCCGGAGGAAGGAGGGAGCGAAACGCTCACATGTAGATTCAGAATGCGCTTTTTACGGGACAAAGTCCAGCCCGCGAAAGTATACTCCGTCGCTTCATAGGGAACATCGCTAGAAAGCGAGGATGGAGCTGCTTAAAGCGAAAACATTCAAGAGCAGTAAGAGTCTAGACACCAACCCACACCGCGATCAATGCATTAGCAATGAAAAACTATGTAGCCGCCATTATTGGTCTCTGTCTAGTCGCTCCGGCTCAGAGGGCCTGGACGGCAGATGAACTCACTGGGACCCTCAAGAAAATCAAGGATGCGGGATTCATTTCGGTTGGCCACCGGGAATCCTCGATACCATTTTCCTACTATGACGATAAAAACGAGGTCGTGGGATACTCGCAGGACCTGGTGATGATGGTGGTAGGCGCCGTCAAGAATAGGCTGAACATGCCGAATCTGCAGGTGAAACTGATCCCAGTGACTTCCCAAAATAGGATTCCTTTGATTCAGAATGGGACTATCGATATCGAGTCTGGATCGACGACCAACAACGTTGAGCGACAACAACAGGTTTCTTTTTCGGATACGATGTTTATCATCGCCACACGGCTACTCGTAAAGAAGGATTCCGGGATAAAGGATTTCCCGGATCTGAAGGGCAAGAATGTCGTGGTCACCGCGGGAACGACCTCCGAACGTCTCATCCGCGAGATGAACGAGAAGAATAACATGGGTATGAACATCATCAGCGCCAAGGATCACGGCGAGTCCTTCCTCACATTACAGAGCGGGCGGGCGTCGGCTTTTATGCTGGACGATGCGCTGCTGGCTGGAGAGCGTGCGAAGGCACGAAGGCCAGACGAGTGGGTGATCGTGGGTACGCCGCAGTCAAAAGAGGCATATGGGATGATGATGCGGAAAGGGGATGACCAGTTCAAAAAACTGGTCGACGAAACAGTCGCCAAGGCTGAAACCTCGGGCCAGGCAGCAAAGCTTTACCAGAAATGGTTTCAATCTCCGATTCCACCGAAGGGCTTGAATCTCGATCTTCCTTTAAGTGATGACATGAAAGAGCTGTTCAAGAATCCGAACGACAAGGCGTTTCAGTAGACGGCCTCGAGTCGGTTCCAGGGAGATGAGAAGTTTTTGCGGGCCCCAGGGAATGGTGAGCTTATGGTGAGTTTTGTCGCAGGGTTAGATTGGAACATTTTCTTTCAGCCGGCTTTTGACGGCAGCGGGACCTATCTTCGTTTCCTCCTGATTGGACTTGCATGGACCATTCTGTTGTCCGTTACCGCATGGATCCTGGCGTTTGTGATCGGTTCGATCGTCGGGGTATTGCGGACCTTCCCTGGTAGACTGCTTCCGGGGCTCGGAGCTGTCTACGTGGAGCTGTTTCGAAATGTGCCGCTGCTGGTTCAACTCTTTCTCTGGTATTTTGTACTGCCCGAAATCATTCCGGGACTCGGGACATGGTTCAAACAGGCACTAAATCCGTTGCTACAGCAATTCGTCTCCGGAGTTTTGTGTCTCGGATTTTTCACGGCGGCGCGTGTGGCGGAGCAAGTCCGATCGGGCATCAATTCCCTCGGGCGTGGCCAACGAGGGGCGGGGCTGGCTCTGGGGCTAAACCTGCCGCAGGTTTATCAGTTGATCCTCTTGCCGGTTGCATATCGGATCATCATACCGCCGCTGACTTCGGAATTTTTGAACATAATCAAGAACTCGGCGGTAGCGTCGACGATTGGACTAGCCGAGTTGTCGCGGCAGGCCCAGCAGCTGGGTGAGTTCACCGCGCACTGGTATGAGTCATTCATTGCGGTGACCCTGCTGTATGGGATCATCAACGTCACGGTAATGATTGTCTCGCAATTCGTCGAACGGGTTACCCGTTTGCCCGGCTACCTGGGAGGCAGAAAGTAAATGTACCAATTTGATTGGAGTTCGATTCCGGGAGCATTGCCGTACCTGTGGCAAGGGATGTTGCGAACGCTGCAAATCACGGGTGTGGCGGTTGTGGTCGGCATTGTCCTTGGCACGCTGATCGCCGTCGCGCGTCTATCCAAGAGTTCGATTCTTTCAAACCTTGCCGCGCTTTACGTCAGTGGCTTCCGGTCAGTTCCGCTGGTCATGGTGTTGCTGTGGTTCTATCTGTTGGTGCCCCAAATCATCAGCAGCCTGTTTGGGCAGCCCGGTCTCGATATCCGACTTCTTTCGGCTTTTGTAGCATTCGCGCTTTTCGAAGCGTCGTACTATGCAGAAATCATTCGGGCTGGAATTCAGAGTGTGTCCAGCGGACAAGTTTCGGCAGGCTTAGCGCTTGGCATGACAAGTGGTCAAACGATGCGTCTGATTGTGCTGCCACAGGCGTTCCGCCGTATGATCCCGCTATTACTGACCCAGGCAATCATTCTGTTCCAGGATACGTCGCTCGTTTATGTCATCGGCCTAGCAGAGTTTTTTGGTGTCGCCTACAATACTGGGAATCGAGACGGCACTCTGGTCGAACTGCTGCTGTTCGCCGGAATAGTTTATTTTGTGATCTGTTTTGCCGCTTCCATGATCGTTCGCTCACTCCAAAAGAAACTCGTGTCATGATCTCGATCAAAGCTATTTCCAAATGGTACGGAGAATTCCATGTGCTGAAGGAGTGCAGCACGACGGTGAGCAAGGGAGAGGTGGTGGTGGTGTGCGGGCCTTCGGGCTCTGGTAAGTCTACCCTGATCAAATGCGTGAACGGTTTAGAGGCTTTTCAACAGGGTGAAATCTTGATCGACGGGGTTTCGGTGGGTGCTCGCGGCACGAATCTATCCAAGCTTCGCTCGCGGGTAGGCATGGTGTTCCAGCATTTCGAACTCTTTCCGCATCTGACGGTTATCCAGAATCTTACGATTGCGCAGTGTAAAGTGTTGCGGCGCGGAAACCGGGAGGCCACAGAGAAGGGGCAGCGACTTTTGGATGTAGTTGGCCTGGCGGCGCACGCCGAAAAATTTCCGGCGCAGCTGTCGGGAGGCCAACAGCAGCGGGTGGCTATTGCGCGCGCCCTGGCGATGGATCCGATTGCGATGCTGTTCGATGAGCCCACGTCGGCGCTGGATCCGGAGATGATTAAGGAAGTGCTCGATGTGATGGTGAAACTGGCGCAAGAGGGGATGACGATGATGGTGGTCACCCATGAAATGGGCTTCGCGCGCGAGGTCGCCAATCGTGTCATTTTCATGGACCAGGGTCAGATTGTGGAAGACCGGCCTAAGGCTGATTTCTTCAAATCGCCGGACACAGACCGCGCCCAGCAATTTCTGTCAAAGATCCTGTCTCACGGGGTACAAACCTAGTGTACCGTCTTGCATATAATGGTAACGTCGTTGCGTTCAAAATGGGCCGTCGGCTCGGTAGGGATGCGCTCCCGCGCCTCCGGGGCAGCATGTCCACATGACTCGAAACACAGACTGGAAGCCTATGCTACCTTGGGCGGCGTCAGCAAAGTAGCATAGGCATCCTGCCTGTCGGGGGTGTGCGGCGGGGCGAGCAAGGGCGTCAATACAGGCTAGGCTGGAAGCCTAAGCTGCCTTGGGCGAAAGAGCCTACCACAAAAAACTTCGGGTGGAGAATTCCTTCGAAGTGCTCTATGAGTCTATTGCTTATGAAGCTTTTGGCTTACTCCAAATGGGATGCGGTGCCGGCGCTATGCGGGTTTTTGCATCTCGCATACGTTCTCGCGTTTTTCGCGCTCTTTCCCGTGGCTCCTTGGTGGCTGTTGATTTGCATGGGATGCATCTACGCAATCAGCATCTCCTGGAACATCAACGGGATTTCGCACAACTTTCTGCACAACCCCTATTTCACCTGGCGCCCCTTGAATCGGCTATTTGGCTTAGTCGAATCGCTCTCACTCGGATTCTCTCAAACATTCTACAAGTATGTGCATCACAGGCATCATATGGGTAACAGCGACAAGCCTGATGAACACGGGGAGACTGTCGATTGGTTGTCGATCTACCGAAATGGCCGGGATGGCGAGGCCGAGAATGTCTGGAGCTACGTCTTTCTCAGCTACTTGCGCGATGACCCGAAAGCGATTTTTGCGGAAGTCAAACGAAAGAGTCCGGTGGATGCCTACTGGGGTGTGATTGAAATTGCGGCGTTCCTCAGCTTCTTCGTTCTGCTGGGTATCTTAAACTGGAAATTTATCCTGTTCTTTTTGCCGTTCTATTATCTGGGGCACTGTCTTTCGTATTTGAACGGCTATTTTCTTCATTTCGGCGGGAACCCGGACAAACCGATCGCCTGGGGCGTGAGTTCGTACGAAAAGATCTACAACTTTCTTTGGTTTAACAACGGGTATCACGCTGAGCACCACTTCCGTCCGAAGCTGCATTGGACGAAAATGAAGCAGCTTCATTTACAGATCGCAGAGGAACAGCGAAAGGAAGGGACTCGAGTCATCACACCGCCCCACGCGCTCGCGTTCCTGGACCCGACATTGCCGAAAAAGAGCAGGCCGCTGATACCCGAAGCCGAGTTGCGGTAGGGTCGCGCTCCGCGCGACCGGCGTTGGCCGCCTAACAACTCCTGCACCGATTCGACGCTGGTCGCGCGGGAGCGCGACCCTACCACGCTGGAGCTAGAAAAGGGCAACCAAAACAATTCCGAAGGCGATAAGTACAGAAGCGGACCACGCGCGGGCGCTAATCTTTTCTTCGAGGAAAAGCGCGGAGGCGCCAGCCACCAACAGCGGGCTTAGTCCTTCAAACGCAAATAAGCGATTTAAGTCGAAGAAACGCATCAAATGCAGCCAGATAAAAAACCAGGACGCCATCGAGGCAATACCTACACTATACCATCCCGCCCGTACGAGCCCGTCGGAGACAGGCCTCGCATCTGAGCCGGAAGCATGTTTCAAACAGACTTGGCCTGTCGCCAACACGAATTGCGACAGAGCCAGCAAAACAAGAGTGTATAAATTGACCATGGCAGGAGAGGTCTATTTGTGCGCGAATCCAAGCATTAAGGTGCCGGCCAGAATTAAAAGCATGCCAACGAGTCGACCGATTGGAATCGTCTCGTGTAATACCAACCAGCAGGCCAGCGGGACCAGTATATGTACGGTCGACGACAATCCATAGGCGAGATGGAGCGGCAAGTGCGACAGCGCCGCGAGCCAGAGGAAGAGGCTTCCGACGTATGCAACAATCCCCAAAACGACCCAAAGGCTAAACACGGCAGAGACAAAAGCGATTGGGCCAGGTAACCGAATTGACAGGGTCTGCATCGCGCCGATCTTAAGCAGAACCTCCGCACAGGTCGCCAACACCGCATTGAGTATAACAATTGCGACTGGAGACCAACGGTTCTTGATAACCCTTCTGGAACGATCCGGCGATAAGGGTTTATTTGGCGAAACAGCAGCCACAGATTTAACGGTTTTAGCCATTATTCGGGTTGCGCCCTCGGTGATAAGGCTCTATGAGTCACGGTTTTAAGGCGCCCGCTAACCAGGGGCGGGGCCATTTTCATACCATGTCTCCTTTAGGTCCATGCGCTCGGGATTCTCAAACGGAAACCCCGGAAAATCCCGTGCTAAAGCCTCGGCCCTCGTTTCTTTTCACCATCAAGACGTCTTTTGGATCCGCAGCGGTCGCTGATGGCGTTCCGGCCGAAGATTACGAGACCTGGGTTTCCGGTTTTGAAGATTTCCCCCTCGATCACCGATATTATGAGATTGTTCACGAATCGCTCAAGGATCAGTTTGTTCATTACTACCTGTTGCTTAAGGACGCCGGTGGCGTAACCCGCGCAATACAGCCGTTCTTGATGGTAAGTCAAGACCTTGCAACCGGAACTCCAGCGTTGATTCGGAATTTTCTGGCTCGGGTCCGGAAACGTTTCCCCGGATTCTTGAAGCTAAGGATGCTGATGGTTGGTTGCTCTGCTGGGGAGGGGAACATCGTTCTCGAGAAAGTGAGTCGCGATTTCAGTTGGACGGTTGACGGGTTGAAGGAGAGCTTAACGCCGGTTGGGCGACGGCTGAGGGCGACTCTCATTGTTTTCAAGGACTATCCAAAATTCTACCGCCAACATTTGGACCGGCTGCGCCTATGCGGGTTTACGCGGGTGCCGAGCATGCCGGCCACCAAGCTGGATCTGAATTTTGCAGATTTTGAGGATTACCTTAAGACGCGGCTCAGCTACGCGATGCGGAAGAATCTACGTAAAAAGTTTCGCAAGGCCGAAAGCGGGCCGCCGATCGAATGCGAAGTCGTGACCGATATCTCGCCACATGTGGACGAAGTCTATGGGCTGTATCGGCAAACTCTGAGCCGTTCAGAATTCAAGTTTGAAGAACTGACGAAGACCTACCTCTGTGCGCTGGGCGAGCGGATGAATGACCGCGCCAAATTCTTTTTGTGGTGGCAAGAGGGCCGGATCATTGCCTTTGCCGCGACGATCGTCCACCAGGGCGTACTCCGGGACAACTACATCGGCCTGGATTATTCTGTGGCCTTCGACTATCACCTATATTTTCTGACTTGGCGCGACACGATTACCTGGGCACTCACGAACGGAATTCACACCTATCATAGCGCGCCGTTGAACTACGATCCCAAGTACCATTTCAGGATGGAACTGGAGCCGTTGGACCTCTATGTCCGCTCGCCCTCGGGCTGGCTGAATCCTATATTCAAACGAATTCTTCCTGTTCTGGAGCCAACGAGATACGATCCCATCATTCGCAAGTTCGCGAATGCAAGCGAGCTATGGTAAATAGTCCGGATTCTAGCCGAGGAACTGCCGGAGCTGTTTGGTTTGCGTTCGACGACGCCTGGGATTTTGGCATATCGGAGTCCTTTGAACCTCCTGCTCGGATAGATGCTCGAGAAATCGGGCCGTCACTGCGATTCATCACGTCGGGGCGGATGATTGAACGGTTCCACCGAAAATTCGGCAAACTTTTGCGCCCATTCGTGCTTTCTGGCTCGGGGGACTTCCATCACCTGACGGCGATTTTTGTCCGTCAAGTGAAAGAACCGTTTGTCATTCTGTCGTTTGATAATCATCCGGACTGGGACGTTCGTCCACCCCATTGGTCGTGCGGCGCATGGGTCAATCGTGCTCTGGAGAACCCCCTGGTAAAGCAGGTCGCGGTTTGGGGATGCGCGAGCTTTGAATGCCGGCTCCCCTGGCGTTTGCTCGGAAACCGGTCTGCCTGCCGCTCCGGTCGACTGTGGGTTGCCCCCTGGCGATCTGAAGGCGACGATTACCCTTCCTGGCTTCATCCAATGTCGACGTTTGACTGGCGCACGGTTTTTGCCCGATACGTGGAATCGCTGCGGACTTTGCCGGTCTATGTGACCGTGGATCTGGACAGTCTGACGGAGAGCGACGCAATCACCAACTGGGAAAATGGCCGGTTTTCGTTGTCCGATATTGTTTGGGCGATACGCTTCCTTCGCCAAAAAGCGCCGATTGCCGGAGGAGATCTCTGTGGCGCTTTTTCGCTGGCGCGCTATGGTTCATGGTTTCAGGCCCTGGCGGGACGGTTCGATCATCCGCGCCAACGATCCGTGGCCGATAGCAAACGGCATGCGGTCAATCTTCGCGCGCTGCAAACGATTTGGCCGGTCCTGACCGGGCCCGGAAATGCGGTATTGTAGCCGGCCACTGGCGTTCCTCTGTGGTGAAGGCCCCGAAACACGCTGAAGACAGCAAGGTAGCATAGGCATCCTGCCTGTATGACGCGTTGCGTGCCCCATGAATACAGGCTGGAAGCCGATGCTACTGTACCGGCTGGAAGCCGATGCTACAATCGCGCGCTGGAGGCCTTGGGCTACAGTCGAGAAACCTGCAGCTGCACCGAGGGCCCCGGTCAGACGGAGCCTCGCCCTACCGGTTCCGTTTTTGGGGAATAATAGTGGCGTAACTGCATCTATAAATATGCCAACGCGCGCACAAATAGAAGACCGGATTGTTTGATCGTCTTCTCCCCACTGCGGTGGCGTCGCGAAGGCGACCAGACACCAAACACACAAAAGAAAGAGCTAACAGATGATTAGACCATCGAAAGCAGTGATTGCCGGCGCAGCAGTCGCCGGCCTTCTGGCAGGATCCTTTGCGGTACGTGCATATGCCGCGAGCACCACTAGTACAAAAGCCGGTGTCGCGCTGCAGACCATGGCCGACGCTGAAAAGGGCAAACACGCTTGCAAAGGCCAGAACGAATGTAAAGGCCAAGGCGGCTGCAAGACTGGTGACAACGGCTGCAAGGGTAAGAACTCCTGCAAAGGCAAAGGTGGATGTGCCAGCAAAGGGTAAAGTCCTGGCGATATATTAATTAAAATTAAAACTCACGGCGCTCGGCAAGCCGGGCGCCGGAACCAACCTGGGGGAGGGATGGCTTCTAGGCCGTTCCAAAGGTCATTCGGGACGAAATAGAAGCCGTCCCTTCCCGACACATTATGCCCGCAAATGCTTTCAATGGATTCACCGAATACGGCGTCGGCATAGGGCTGCGCGTGCCACATTACCGGCACATTCTCGCAAAAAAACCGGTCGTCGACTGGTTTGAAATCATCTCGGAGAATTTCATGGTGGACGGAGGCAGACCCCTGGAAGTGCTGGACTCGATTCTCGAACAGTACCGGGTAGTACAGCATGGTGTAGCGATCTATTTCGGATCTGCTGACAAATTCGACCGGGAACACCTCAAGCGCCTCAAACGGCTCGTTAAGCACACAAATACTCCCTGGCTTTCCGATCACCTCTGCTGGGGCAGCGTCGATGGACGTTATACCCATGATCTCCTGCCCATGCCTTACACCTTTGCCGTCGCGCGGCATACGGCGGAGAAGATCCGGGCGGCGCGTGATTATCTTGAGGTCCCGATCTGCGTCGAGAATGTCAGTAGCTACGCCGAATATCATGCCTCCCAAATGACGGAATGGGAGTTCTTAAGCGAAGTAGTTGAGTTAGCAGACTGCGGCATTCTTCTGGATGTGAACAATATTTATGTCTCGTCGCAAAATCATAACTTCGACCCCTACGCTTACCTGAATAACGTGCCGCACCATCGCGTAGGCCAGATCCACATTGCGGGACACTCAAAGTTCGAAAAATACATTCTCGATACACACGACCACCCGGTCCTCGATCCTGTGTGGAAGATGTATGCACACGCAATCAAACTGGTCGGTAACACTGCCACGCTTTTGGAGTGGGATGACCGTATCCCGTCCTTCGACGAGGTTCACAATGAAGCGCTTAAAGCCAACAAATTCCGGGAGCAACAGCTCGCCGCAAGTACCGCGTGAGGTTAACTCAAGAGCCCAATTACGCGATTTGCAACGTGCGATGGCCAGTGCGCTTTTCCGCCCGCTGACCTCACAATGGGGGATGCAGAAGCGTTGGACTGACGGCGGCTCGATGGAGGCGGTGGCTGCGGAGTTTATCAAGCCGAACGATCGCCTCAGCTCGTTTGAGCGATTGGAAATTTATAATCGCCAATATTGGTTCCGGACCCTCGATTGCCTCTATGACGATTACCCTGGGCTTCGCGCGATTGTTGGGGAGCGGAGGTTCATGAAGCTTGCGACTGCCTATTTGTCCCGCTACCCGTCTAACTCGTACACCTTGCGCGATCTCGGAAATCGACTTGAACAGTTTCTGAGTGAAGAGCCGCAGTGGAGCGCGCCACGGGAGCAACTGGCTCTCGACATGGTCCGGTTTGAGTGGGCGCAAGTGGTTGCCTTTGATGGTCCGGCGAAACCGCCAATCACTCCGGACGACATCCTTGATTCGCCGCCGTCCAAATTGCGGCTGGGCCTGCAACCGTACCTGTCGCTATTGGAACTGAATTTCGCCGTCGACGATTTTCTGATTGCGGTAAAAAAGCGTGAGTCGGATGTCCTGCGCGGTGAAGCAAGTAATGCCATGGAAGCTGCACCGAAGTCCGCAGTACGCCGAAAACGCGTCAGACTTCCGAAGCGAGAGAAGGTCTACCTAGGTGTGCATCGGCACAATAACATGCTTTACTACAAGCGGCTGGATCCGGAGGCGTTTGCGATTCTGTCATTGCTTGGCAGCGGTTCGACAGTCGAGGATGCCTGCCTTGAGGCGGTCACCGCGAGAGAAAGGACGAACATCGATTGGTCGGCTCAAATCAAAGATTGGTTTGATGCATGGTCGACTCTTGGCTGGTTCTGCCGCAGGTCATGAATACCATTCGAAATGCGGTATCGCGCGCGTACAACCTGCTCGCGACCGGTGCCAATCTCCTACAGTCGCCGCTGTTATTGGCGCTGCGCCTTTATTTTTTTTGGCAATTGTACCTTACCGGGCAAGGCAAGCTTTCGAACATCGGGAAAGTCGTCCATTTTTTTGCGAGCCTCGGTATACCGTTGCCAAGGGTGAATGCCTATTTGGTGGGCGCGCTAGAGTGCTACGGCAGCATCTTGTTGATGGTTGGCCTGGCTTCGCGACCGATCGCGCTGATGGTCTTCGTTTCGATGAGCGTGGCTTATCTAGCTGGGGATTTTGAAGCACTCACGAGCATATTCAGCGATCCGGATAAGTTCGTGAAGGCTGATCCTTTCCCGTTTCTGCTGGCCGCGCTGATCGTGCTCGTGTTCGGCCCCGGCTTGTTCTCGATCGATGCACTGCTCAAACGCTGGCTGGGACCTCGGTCCGACTCTGCGGCCGAACGGCTTCCTCGACAAATGAACAAAGAATCATGAGACACTGCGGTCTTTCGATCCTGCTTGCTTTCGCGCTGCTGCCATTCCCCAAGGCGTTGGCCGAGCCTGGCGGTATCGCGTGGCAACCATGGTCTGATGCTGTATTCGCCAGAGCCAAAAGTGAAGGTCGCTGCGTGCTGCTCGATCTCGGTACAGTCTGGTGCCACTGGTGCCATGTCATGGAGGAGGTCACCTATCAGGATCGGACGGTCATCGAGCTGATTCGTAAGCGCTATGTTGCGGTGCGCGTCGACGCGGACGCTCGGCCCGATCTGGCGAACCGTTATGAGGATTACGGCTGGCCCGCCACCGTAATATTCAACGCCGATGGAGGCGAAATTGTGAAGCGGCGCGGTTACCTGCCGCCGCTTCCAATGGCTTCCATGCTGCAAGCCGTCATTGACGATCCGACACCAGGGCCATCGGTGGTTACTGAGACGCCTTTAGTGGCGGGCCACGCAAATGCTTTGGGATCCGATTCACGGAGCAAGTTGCGCCAGTTGTTGATCGACCGGTACGACAATACAAACCGTGGATGGGGCACCGCTCAGAAGTTTCTCGACTGGGATACGATCGAGTATTGCATGTCCGAGGCTGCTCGAGGCGACCAGGTCTTTGGTCGCATGGCGCGAGAGACGCTCGCGGCCCAGCTCAACCTGATGGATCCGGCGTGGGGCGGCGTGTACCAATATTCAACGGACGGGGACTGGCAGCATCCACACTTTGAAAAGATCATGCAAATGCAGGCGGAAGATTTGCGTACTTATGCGCAAGCCTATGCATTCTGGCATGATGACACGTATTTGCAGGCTGCGAGCAGGATCCGAGGCTATCTGAAAAATTTTCTCACCTCCCCGGGCGGCGCTTTCTACACGAGTCAGGACGCAGATCTGGTTCCGGGTGAACACGGCGGAGAGTACTTTCAGCTCAGCGATGCCGATCGGCGGAAGCGAGGGGTACCCCGAATTGATGTTCACATTTATTCGCGCGAGAACGGCTGGGCGATAAATGCGCTGACCACGCTTTACGCAGTTTCCGGTGAGCGGGATTGCCTCGATGATGCGATTCGTGCAGCCAATTGGGTTTGCGCCTATCGAGCGGTTCCCGGGGGCGGCTTTCGGCATGACGAAGCGGATGCCGAAGGGCCCTACCTCGGGGATACGCTGTCGATGGGCCGCGCCTTTCTGACGTTGTATGAGTGCACCGCCGATCGTGGCTGGCTGCAGAGAGCGGAGCGCGCCGTTAAATTTATCTCAGCCAATTTTGCGAGTAACCTCGGGTACATCACCTGCGCTCACAAGGGTGCGCTAACTTCAAAGCCTCAACTCGACGAAAATGTGGGCATCGTTCGGCTGGCCAATTTGTTGTGGCATTACACCGGCAATTCGGAATACCGGGACATGGCTGTGCGTGCGATGAGCTTTCCGGCGGCGCCTGGGGTGACAGATCATCGCGGGTTTCTGGTGGCCGGCGTTCTGCTGGCCGACAGGGAGATTACATCTACGCCATTACATATCACGGTCGTAAGTCGAAAGGATGACGCAACTGGGCAAATGTTATTTGCCGCTGCTGTTCTGGATCCGGCGACATACAAACGGGTCGAATGGTTGGACGAGCGCGAGGGTCCGCTACCAAACCCGGACATCGAGTACCCAACTTTGAGCCGGGCGGCGGCTTTTCTGTGTACGGACAATGCCTGTTCCGCACCGATCTTCACAGCTGACGATTTGATCGCCAAGACGAATAAGCACTGACCCTTACAGAACTCGTGCGCGTGCTCACCGCAAAAATTACGCATTTTGTCGCCCACAAATCTCTAAGGATATGTGAGTCAGGCAGGCTATGCTCGTCAGCATGAGTAACGAACCTGGTTCCCAAACCTACGTGGATCGCGCCTGGCAGTATTTTTTGCAGCTGCAGCCGAGCATCACTGACGTGAACGCCGCCGCCGAGCTGGCTTTTCGGGCAGTAGATGCCTTTGAACGACAGCTCAAACTCAGAACGGAGCGAGAGCGCTGAGAG
>JAFAMB010000015.1 GCA_019233825.1 Verrucomicrobiota bacterium
GTATGAAAGCGTTTTGGTCCCCCTCAATGGTCCTGTTACTCCTGATTTTCGGAGTTATTAACTCGATGGGCCAGGGTATCCGGGTTGAATCAGCCTCTTACGGCTCTCGCGACGGCGTTAGCGTCGACGTCACCCACCGGGTTCAACAATTTGCCGACTACGGCGAACCGTTCCGCGTAAGCAACGACACCCTCAGGGTTGACCCTTCTCCCGGCCCCGTTAAGGCGCTGATGGTGGTCTACTTCGTCAATGGACGGCGGATTTCCGAAACCGTGCCGGAGGGTGAAGTACTCTACTTCAGAAGCGGTGGCTACGCCGATGGTGGTTCAGATGATTATAGGTCCGGTATTAGAATCATCCGGGCAACTTACGGTACGAGAGGACACGCTGTGGACGTCACCGGCAGGGTTCGCGATCTGGTCAGGGACCGAGAGCCCTTTTTGGTTTCAAACGAGACGTTTGGGGTCGACCCTTACGAAGGTCGGATAAAACACCTCAGGATATCTTATATCCGGCACGGTGAGCAGCGCGAAAGGGAGTACCCGGAAGGAGCCTCGGTGAAAATCTGGTAGGGGCACGCTCCTGCGTGACCGGCGCGGCACGTTTAAGTCGCGATATGAACGTGCCGCCCCGGACGTGTGGGAGCGCGTCCCTACCATTGTCTCCTGGCAAAAGCCTCTTCGCGCTTGCGGCGCTCGATCACAAACGTGTTGTTGTCGCCGTACAGCGTCCACGGGCCGGGCGGAACTTCTTCAAAATCGACAAAGCGCCAGTCGGTTACGTCGGTATTCTCCGCCTTCAAATAATCTCGGATGGCCGGAGAGATGTCTAGTCCGGCACCACGATTCAAATTCGCCCGCGGCCGGTCGCCGCCAAAGACATACGCCCAGTGATCACTACGAAAAGGGCCCACATCTTCCCACTGACCATAACAGACTCGGTTCCCCTTTCGGATGGCCACCCACCGGCCTTTCAGAACCGTTTGGCCGGATTTCACGAACGCTTCCCGAAACCAAGGAATCACGTTGCATGCCTCGGTCTTAGTCCGGCCTCCGCTCACATCATTGTACGGAAGGGCCAAGTAGAAGGGATTTTGACCCGGCACGAACTTCGCCGGGATGAACCCCCGGCGTAGATTTGAATCGGGGCTGTCCGATCCACCAAAGTTTCTTGCCCAGTCAGTATCCCAGGCACTGGAGCGATTCGGAACCGGGTTATTGGCCGTGGGCGTCTCGCCGATCCAGAAAACAGTGGTAACGATCTGCGCGTGCCAGGGATATTTCTCCCCCGGTTGGGTCCGGAGATTATTCTGCAGATTATTAGGTTCGATTTTGAAAAGGATGCTCTCGCGGAGTTTCATTGCGTTTTCCGTGAAGCGTGCGGCCCGATCATTTACAGTCTGCGCAACTTGAGCGGTCGCTCCCGTTGAGATCAAGCCGCAAGCAAAAGTCAAGAGCAACCCTTCTATTCTCATAAAAAAGAATCGGAGTTTAGAAGGATCTTAGACCCGTGTCAACGACTGAATCGCCGCAAAATTGGTAAAGATTACGGGCCAACGTCAAAAATCAGTCTACAACCGCGTGAATTAGCGTCTCGACGAGTCAATTTAGGTCAAATTTTAAGAAGCCTGGAATTCAGATTCATCCGGGAAACAGCGGCGAAGCCGAGACCTAGCCTGGTGGCTGTCGGATTTTACCGCGCAGCGGTTACAGATATTAGCTCAGGGCTTCAGCCCTGGGTCAGACCGTCAACGAATTCGCCCTGAAAGGGCGGCCGAATGAAAGTCGGTTGTGGCACCGCCACTTGGAATGTGCGCATATGAGCCGACTATCGCCCTGGCTAACCATGAAGGCTAATCGACGGTTCAATGCAATCTGCATCGGTCGCCCTTTCAGGGCGGATTCGCTGGGCGAAAATACCCAGGGCTGAAGCCACTGGGCTAAGGTCTGTAACCGCTTCGCGGTAAGTCCGACCTGTTCCTAGGCCTCGCAAGCTCAGCCTAGGCTAAAATCTGTTAACCGCTTCGCGGCGAAGTTCGACAGGCACCTAGGCCGAGCTTGCGAGGCCTAAGAACAGGTCGCCCAAGACGGCGAGCGCTGAAGGCGCGGAAGATTGGAATGCAAATTGGTTTCTTTTGCCCGCTATCCGCCCTCAGTTGCATCCAGCTCCAGATAAGTCCGAGAAATCACTTTGCCATTCTGCGGGTCCAGTTTCTCGATTCGGATTTGCTTGAATATCGTCTTTCCCTCGATCTCCTGGCCCGAAATTACGTCAAAGCGTTTGACCGGCTTGCTTTGCCAGTTAAATCCCTCGGCTTTGATCAATGCTCCGCGATCTTTCGCGATCCAGAGGCGTACCGCATCGTATTCGCTGTTTCGAGATGGGGCTTGTACGAGAACGATCGAACAGGTGATCGTCCGTACGTGCTGTTCGCCTTCATATTGAGCCTTCTTCCAGTAAATAAACCGCAACGAAAGATCGTTATAGGTAATGTCGGTGCCGCGGACAGGTTCGTTCAATCTGGAACCGGACAAGATCTGTGTTCCGCCGCTTGTCTGATCGGTCAGCACTGACCCGGTATCGTTCAGTTGCAGCTTTATCGTTTCCGGCGGATTGCTAAACTTGTAGTCGAACTCATCGCCTTTTAGCTCAAGCTGGAAGGGAATCGAATCCCCATTTTCGGGGCGCAAACGACCGGTTAGAGGACGGTTGATTTGTGCCTGTGCCAAGCGGATTTCATCCAGAATCTCATTGGGATTTTCCTGTGCGCTGCTCAGTTGCGGGATTAAGGAGCACGCCAAGAGCGCACTACAAACGTATTTCTTTGCTTGTCTCATCTTTGAGGTGTCCTTAGCTTACGCAGGCTTGCGACTCCGGCATGGACAAAACTTTGCTGCTCTTCATAAATCGGGAATGGACGAATCCGTTTTTGGATTGGCTGATGGCGACTTTCACGAGCTTCGATGTCTGGATGCCGATATTATTCGTCGTGGTGCTGTTACTTCTGTGGCGCGGTAATTTTCGAGCTCGCAGCTTTGTCATCGTGACCTTGCTGACGATCGGTTTCACCGACGGGGTCTTTACCCAGTCCATGAAGACGCTGATCAATCGACCCCGCCCCAGCCAGGCACTCGCCGAAGTGCGCGAAGTGAGCCTCGAGAAAGCAACGCCCGCGATTCTCGGCGTTTGCCAACCTGTTCAGGTGTCACTCTCCGACCCTCCTGAGGGGCTCGTGATAGGACGATCGTTCCCTTCCGGGCACGCATTGAATAACACTGTCATCGCCACCTTGGCAGTTCTATTCTTTGGACGATTGGGCGCGCTCTACATCGTTCCAGCTGGAATTGTCTCCTATTCCAGGATCTACTGCGGCTCGCATTGGCCCAGCGACGTGATCGTGTCGATCGTGCTTGGGATCGGCTTCAGCCTGACCCTCGCCAGCATCGCTAACCTCGCGTACAAGCGCCTCGCGTCACGATGGTTCCCCAAACTCTACCGCGACCATCCTTCATTGTTCGGTGCACGATAAACAATGAAATTTCGGCTCTTCTTCCTGGTTGCGTTTTTGCTCATATTGACCGGGATCCGCTGGTGGTTTGCCGCGAATGTCGAGCTTTCGCCTGAGGAGAGCTACTACTATCTGTGGGCGCAACATCCTGACATTTCCTATTATAGTAAGGGGCCGGGCATAGCACTGGCCGTTCTGGCCGGCACGTCATTGTTCGGGCCCACAGAATTTGGGGTTCGATTTTTCAGTCCGTTGCTTGCTCTTGGTACGTCCATTTTTGTCTATCTGTTGGGACACAAATTGTTCCGCGAAAAAGTCGCCTTTTGGTCGGTCCTGACGCTGAATCTGCTGCCTGTTTTTAACTTTGAATCGATCCTTATGACCGTCGATTCGTTATCGGTTTTCTTCTGGTCAGCGGCCCTGTACTTCTTTTGGCTCGCGCTTGAGCGCAGCCCGAGGTTCTCCATCTTTTGGCCTGGCACCGGCGTCTTGATCGGCCTGGGCTTCCTTTGCAAATACGAAAACGCGTTTCAGCTTTTTTCAATTCTGTTCCTGCTGTGCGTCGTGCCGAAATACCGGGGCGAACTCAGGCGGCCCAGTTTCTACGTGCTTCTAATGGGCTTTTTGCTCTTCCTGCTGGCCCCAGTCATTTGGAATCAGGAGCACGAATGGATTATACTGGAGCACCTGTTTGAGCGGCGCGGTGTGGATGCGCTATTTGCGTTCCGGCCTTCGCATCTGGGCGAATCTCTCGGCCTGCAACTCGCTATCTATTCGCCTTTGCTCTTGCTGGGTTTCCTGGGTGCGCTGCTCGGCTCGATCAGAAAATCGTTTCAGAACAGCAAAATCTGTTTCCTGCTGGCCTTCGCTTGGCCGCTTATTGTCACCTACACAATCCTGGCGCTGTATCAGAGCGGTGAGCCCGGTTGGACCGGTCCGGCTTTCGTTAGCGTGGGGATACTTGCGACGCACTTTTGGTGGCACCTTGCGAAACAGAATCGGTTAGCCGGAGGGGCTAGCGTCGCAGCACTCATCCTAGGCGGTCTCCTGGGATCAATTGCTCTAAACACTGACCTGGTGCGGATGATCGGCATTCCGTTTCCTTACGAACTCGATCCAAGCTCGAGATTGCATGGATGGAAAACCGTCGCCGAAACGGTCGACAACTTTCGAGTGAATTTCGAGAATAAGCTTGGCACTAAAGTCTTCTTGATTGGTAACAGATTTCAGACTTCCTCCCTGTTGTCTTTCTACCTCAAGGACAAACGCGTCGAGGGACCAGGTCATCCGCCGGTTTACATTCCTGAGTCACAAGATATCCAAAACGAGTTCTCTTTTTGGCCGCGATATGACGAGTTTGTGGAAGCCGGCCCCTCAGCAAAACGCGATACGACATTTACGGAGGAGTCCGGAATCAACCCATTTATAGACCGGACGGCCCTCTACATCACCGATGCCCCCGAAACCAGCCCGCCTCAAAATCTCCAGAGCGCGTTTACACGATGGGAACTGCTCGCGGTTTATCAGTTGGATCGCAGGCGCCTGCCGCTTCGCCAGATTCGCCTATTTGCATGTTATCAATACCAGACCCTACCGCTTTGATGACGCCGCAGATTTCTGTAGTTATCCCCGTCTACAACGAGGAGAAGAACGTGTCAGAGCTTCAGCGGGAACTAGCGTTTGCGCTGAAGGAAATCTCGCACGAAATCCTTTTTGTGGATGACGGCTCCCAGGATCGGACTGTCGACCAGATCAAGCGTACTTCCTCTGTCCGTGTCCTGGAATTCGAAAAAAATGCAGGCCAAAGCGCGGCCATCTACGCCGGCTTGATGGCTGCACGCGGAAACATTCTGGTACTTATAGACGGGGATCTCCAAAACGACCCTAATGATATCCCTCGGCTTCTGGCGGAGATCGAGAGGGGCGCAGACCTGGTCTGTGGATACCGGGCGAACCGTAAGGACACTTGGTTCAAGCGCATTCAAAGCCAGATCGCAAACGGCATCCGGAGCCGGTTCACCAAAGACGGCATACGCGATACAGGATGCACCCTCAAGGCCATGAGGCGAGAGTGCGTCGAAGCCCTTGTCCCTTTTCAGGGTATGCATCGGTTCATCCCGGCCCTGATCAAAGGCTTCGGCTACAAGATCACCGAAATCCCGGTAAACCATCGCGCGCGTCTTCACGGCTTCAGCAAATACAGTTTCGGGAATCGCGCGCTTCATGCGACCATCGACATGTTCGGCGTACGCTGGCTGCTGGGCCGCCAGATCAGGATTCGGTTCAAGCGGGATCGGTAGGGGGAGAGTGTCGGTGGACGCGCTCCTGCGTGTCCCGGCGTGGCCGGCAGGGGCACGCTCCCGCGTGACCGGCGCCGTAATGTCTATGAAAGGCCAATCGCAGAGAGCGCCGGTCACGCGGGAGCGTGACCTTACCGGACGCGCCGGAGCGCGTCCTCTTCCCTACTTTTCCAGCGCTGCCTGCGCCGCCGCGAGGCGCGCAACCGGCACCCTGAAGGGACTGCAACTCACGTAAGAGAGCCCCATGCGATGACAGAATTTCACGCTTTCGGGGTCTCCGCCATGCTCGCCGCAAATCCCTAGCTTAATATCGGGCCGGGTCTTGTGGGCCTGATCTCGAGTAATCTCCATCAGCTTTCCAACGCCCTCCTGGTCGATCGTCGCGAATGGATTATTTTTGACAATCTCCAATTCCTGATAGTGTGGCAGAAAGCTACCCGAATCATCACGGCTCATTCCCATCGCGGTCTGCGTCAAATCGTTCGTACCAAAGCTGAAGAATTGCGCATATTCAGCAATCTTATCGGCAACCAGAGCCCCGCGTGGAATCTCAATCATCGTGCCGACTTGGTAATTGAACCGGGTTTTCTTTTCCCTGGCGACTTCAGCGGCCACGCTGTTCACAATATCGATCTGCAGCTTCAATTCCTTCGGAAAACCGACCAGCGGTATCATCACCTCCGGCTTCACCTTCACGCCGCTCTTCTGCACTTCCGCGGCGGCCTCAAAAATCGCTCTGGCCTGCATTTCGGTGACTTCGGGGAAAGTGATTCCTAAACGGCAGCCGCGGTGACCGAGCATCGGGTTGAACTCGTGCAGCTCTTCAACCCGGCGGTGGATCTTCTCGACCGGCACCCCGAGCTTTTTGGCGAGGTCTTCCTGCTGTGCCTCCGTTTGTGGGAGGAACTCATGGAGCGGCGGATCCAGGGTACGGATGGTTGCGGGCAATCCCTTAAGTTCCTTGAAGATGCCAATGAAATCCTCACGTTGGTACGGCAGCAATTTGGCCAGGGCCGTTCTTCGTTCTTCTGCTGAATTCGCGAGAATCATCTCTCGCATCGCATCGATGCGGTCACCCTCGAAGAACATGTGCTCGGTTCTGGTCAATCCAATCCCTTTGGCACCGAAAGCGATAGCTGTGGCGACCTGTTCCGGACTATCGGCATTCGTACGGATATCCAGTTTGCGGACTTTGTCAGCCCACCCGAGCAACGAGGCAAATTCCTGATAGATCTGGCTTTTTTTCGGATCCAGCGTCTTTTCCACCAATACCTGCACCACCTCGGAATGCGCTGTCTTCACTTCGCCGGCGTAGACTTCGCCGGCAGTTCCATCGACCGAGATGAAATCCCCTTGGTTCAAAGTGACATCGCCCGCCGTCAGCGTTCGTTTGACGTAGTCGATCTGAAGCGCCGCAGCGCCGCAAACGCAGACCTTGCCCATCTGCCGTGCCACCAGCGCAGCATGAGAAGAGACACCTCCGCGGGCCGTCAGAATAGCCTCTGCAGCGATCATTCCGCGGAGATCTTCGGGCGAGGTTTCGATTCGAACCAGAATCACGGGCTGGCCCTTGTGCGCCAATTCCACCGCGTCCTTGGCGTTGAAGACGATGTGTCCACTGGCTGCACCCGGACCCGCTGCGAGGCCGGTGGCGATCTTTTGGGCCGCCTTCACGCTTTGCCGATCAAATATGGGGGCCAACAGGTGCGAAAGCGAATCAGCTGGGATCCGTCTGATCGCGTCTTCCTTACTGATCAATTTCTCCTTCACCATGTCTACGGCAATGCGAACCGCGGCGAGACCGGTACGTTTTCCGTTGCGGGTTTGCAGGATGTAAAGCTTGTTGTCCTCAATCGTGAATTCGAGGTCCTGCATGTCGTGGAAATGTTGCTCGAGCGTTTCCCTCACCTTCAGCAACTCCTGGTGAGCGGCGGGCATTTCCTTCGCCAGCATCGCAACCGGATGAGGTGTCCGAACACCGGCCACGACGTCTTCGCCCTGCGCGTTAATCAGATACTCACCGTAAAAGACCTTCTCTCCCGTTGCCGGGTCACGCGTGAAGGCAACTCCGGTTGCGCTGTTATCTCCCCGGTTTCCAAACACCATCGTCTGAACGTTAACTGCCGTGCCCCACTCGTGAGGAATGTTGTACTTCCGCCGATAGACGATCGCTCGGTCGTTGTTCCAGGAGCCGAACACCGCTCCGATGGAGCCCCAGAGCTGCTGACGAGGATCTTGCGGGAAAGTTTTGCCAGTACGCTCCTTAATCAGCTGCTTAAACTTTTCGACTAGGACCTTGAAATCGTCGGCCGTCAAGTCCAGGTCTTTTTCGACGCCGGCTGCCTGTTTTACGGATTCAATCACCACCTCGAATGGATCATGGTCTTCATTCTCCCGCTTTTGGACCCCCATCACCACGTCGCCGTACATTTGCAGAAGCCGGCGATACGAATCCCACGCAAAGCGCGGGTTTCCGCTTTTTTCGGCCACGATCTCGACCACCTCATCGTTCATGCCGAGGTTGAGAATCGTGTCCATCATGCCAGGCATCGAATCGCGAGCGCCCGAACGCACTGACAAAAGCAAGGGATTGATGCGATCGCCGAGCTTTTTTCCGGCCGATTTTTCGACCTTCGCAAGCGCGGATTCGACCTGTTCGTTCAGCTCCGAAGGGTATGTTTTCTTATTCTGATAGAAATACGTACAAACATCTGTGCTGATCGTGAAGCCCGGGGGAACCGGAAGGCCGATCCGAGTCATTTCATGTAGGTTGGCGCCTTTGCCGCCGAGGAGCGGTTTCATTTTCCCGTCCCCGTCGGCTCTGCCATCCCCGAAATAATAAACGTAACGAATTTTCCTTGAGCTTACCGGCTTCTGGGTCGGCCTTTTTGCCTTGACCGACACTTTCTTTGAAGCCGCCTTCTGCACTTTTTTTGCCATAAAATTGTTATTGGGAGACGAGAATTGGAGGAAACCGCGGCGCGATGTTCGCCGAAGACCTGAAACTAACAAAGAGCGCAACTGTGTCAACACGGACTCAGAGGTTCAATAGGTCGAGCTTTGGGGTTATGCCACGCCGGTCACCGGGGGAGCGCGACCCTATCGGCGATCCGGGTTTGCGCATTCCTACCGATGTGGAGGTACTGCCCGGGACGCCCACCCCTCCTATAAGGGTGTCGTTGCAGGTCAGTTGGCCGTCTTTCAGGGCAATCCGAGTCCGACTGCCGCTAGCAGCGCCGATATCTTGATTACTAAGGGTCGAGCGGACCCGCGAGAAAAAGGCCGACTGACCCGCGACGACATCGCCATCGTATGCGACACACTGCTCTAGCCGTGCGCGGCAGGTACTCGGTCGGCGGACTGTATCACCTCGCCAGCCATAGCCATGAATTCTTCCAAGCCAGTACTTGGAATGATGATCGTATTCCTACGACCATGCGCTTCCTCGGTGATGCGCATAAAGCGCCCTCGCTCGTTTTCGCGAAATTCAATGTAGAAATGCTTACGTTCGACTTGGAGTTCTTTCGTGACAATTACGTTATCCATGATGCTTGGAGGGGCTACCACTTAGCCATATTACATCTTACTACCCACCGTCAGAGGAGGAATCCTGCTAAATGACACAAAACTTCTTCCCGGTAAACTGATAAATTTTCACCGCCATGGCAAAAGAGCCGGTTCATTGTTTTGCCAGCAAGGCGAAGTCGATCTGTTGCTTGAAAGCATCTACTCCGGCAACCCGCACCACAACGCGATCGCCCACCACAAAACTCTTCTTGCTCCGGCGCCCAGTGATCCTCTGACCGACCGGATCAAAGACAAAAAAGTCGTGATCTAGCGAAGAGATATGAATCAATCCAACCACCAACGCCTCTTTCAGCTCTACCAGTAGCCCGTAGTTGCGAACTTCAACTATCGTCCCATCCAGCCGGTGCGGCTTCCGAATGATTTCCGCAAAATATTCCAGCTTTTTCAAGCGAACGGCTTCCCGCTCCGCGTCGGCAGCTACGCGTTCGGTTGTCGAAATGTGTTCACATGTCGCTGCCAGATCGACCGACCGAGGCGGTTTTCCGGTTCGACGCGGTAACATGACCGCAAACGCACGATGCACAAGCAAATCCGCGTAACGCCGGATCGGGCTTGTGAAGTGGGTGTAGTCGGCTTTGGCCAAGCCGTAGTGGCCTAGCGGGTCCGGCGCGTAAACCGCCCTTCGCAGGCTTCGCAACAGACCGATTTTTAGCGCGCTTTCCTCAGCTCTCCCAGCGACTGTTCTCAAAAACCGCTGCATCTCGCGACGTTGCGACAGGTCGCCTACCTCGATGCCGTACGATCGGATTTGTTCCCGGTATTCGGCGATCCTCTGCGGATCGGGGTCCTCGTGGACGCGGTAGACTGACGGAATCAGCCGTTGCTTGGTCTCCTTGGCAACCAGTTCATTCGCCAGAAGCATGAACTCCTCTATCAGCTGATGCGAAATGTCATTTTCTTCACGGACGAGGCCGATCGCTCTTCCCTCCTGATCCAATTTGACGCGCACCTCGGGCATGTCCAGGTCCAGGGCCCCATGATTAAACCGGCGCTTTCTCAGGATCGCGGCGAGTTGCCAGGCACGATGGACATGTTCCTCAATCGCATTTGCCGGTTTCTCCTGGAGAATAGCGAACACCTGCCGATATGTGAACCGCGCTATGCTCCGAATGACCGTTGACGCAAATCGATATTGTTGGATTCGTCCGGCTCGATCAAACTCCACAAAAACGCTTTTTGTCAGATGGTCCTCGTTCGGTCGCAAGCTGCAGACTTTATTCGACAATCGTTCCGGCAACATCGGCAGTACGCGATCCGGAAGATAGACGCTATTACCGCGGCGCCGCGCTTCCCGGTCGAGTGCTCCGCCCGGTTTCACATAGTGCGAGACATCGGCGATATGAATTCCGGCAGTCCATCCGCCATCGCCGGCCACCACGTGGATAGCATCGTCAAAGTCACGCGCATCGTCCGGATCAATTGTGAAAATCGGGGTGGATCGTAGGTCTTCGCGCGCCCTCAATTCCTTAACCGATATTTCGAGTGGAATCTGTTCCGCTTCTTCCAGCACCGCCTCCGGAAACGTCACCGGGAGATCATATTTTCGAACGATCGACAGGACATCGACACCCGGCTTCCTGGCCGGACCCAGAACTTCAACGATTTCACCTTCCGGATTAACGTGCCGGTGTTCCCAGGGCTCCAACCGAACAACCACTTTGTCATTGACTTCCGGCGTTCGCGGGAGCCGACCGGGCTGAACGGTGACATAAATATCGTGAACGAGAGCCGGCTCATCCGGCACCACGTAATAAAAGTTCTTCGACCGCTGTAGTGTCCCTACAATTTTCTGGTTTGCTCGAACCAGAATCTTGATCACGCGGCCTTCTCGATTTGCTCGACTTCGACCGCCGCGCCCGGGGAGCACGCGATCCCGAATAATCCTGGCAACCACCCGATCCCGATGCATCGCCGTGCCCTGGTTCTCCTCCGATATAAAAAGATCTCCTAGACCATCGCCGGCCTCATTTAAAAGATAACCGAACCCTTGCGGATTGACCTGCAGCACGCCCACCATCAGATCGGCCTCTTCGGGCAAGACATAACGATCTTTTCGGATTCTGGTGATCTTTCCGCGCGTCTCCAAATCGCTCAACAGCCGGCGGAATGCTGCACGTTCGTCGGCTGGTATCTGCAGATGCCTGGCCAGATCAGTTTTGTTGAGCGGTTGATACCGGGGCGATCCCAGAAACTCGAGCAGCCGCTGCTCTGCAGATTTTTTTGCGCGCGCACCCATGCTTCCTAGCCCCGCAACAGTAAGGGCGTTCCGGCAGTAAGTCCATCGCTGAGCGTTCGCCGCTCGCCGAAACGCCGATACGCCGCCACGCCGACACGCTTCTGAGTTGCACAGCCAACAGGATGCGCTACTATCCCTGCCAACCCAGATCAGTTGTCCGGCCAGCGAGTATTTTGGCGGCTA
>JAFAMB010000062.1 GCA_019233825.1 Verrucomicrobiota bacterium
ATGTTTTCGGGCTAGGATAATTCCGCGTGCGAACGCTCGACGAGATCCGGACGGCTTATGCGGCCTGGCGCGTCGCGATCGAAAACAGCGAATTGTTCGTGGCGTCATAGGTGCAGTACAGGCGTATTCTGGATCTCAGGATAGCCCGGCTTTTTTAGTCCCTATTTTGCCTTCGCAACGACGGATCCGGAGCATGTTTGCTTGGCCGACACGTGCCAAAATCGGCCAAATCTATCAAATCTCAACGCCTTTTATTGGCACTTATCGAGCCTAATTCAATAACAACGAGGCGCCCTTAGATTCTAGTAATTAAGTCGTAAGTTGTTGATTATGAACATCTGGGCAGGAGTGGATTCGAACCACTGAAGGCGTAAAGCCAGCAGATTTACAGTCTGCCCCGTTTGGCCGCTTCGGTACCTACCCGGACATGGTGCCCCAGTTTGGCATCTTTGAGTCACAGGTTTGGAGTCTGCTTACTCCGACCTTGCCACCCAGCTGCCGTTGCCGGAAGGATGCTATATAGAGCTCGCAAATCGGGGGCGCAAGTGGATTTTGCGCCAGCAAAAAGCTCAGTATTGCCGCTTCTCGATGCTACCGGACTTGGACAGGGTGACCGAGCTGTGATCGGTCGATGATGTATGTTCGACGAATCTCGACGCGATCAAGCGGGTTCGCGTTGCTGTCAGCCGGCAGCCGGCTGATTTCGTCCAGGGCTTCAAGCCCGGCGACTACTTCGCCGAAGACCGTATCCTGGCCGTCCTGAGTGGTTATAGGCTGAAGGCAGACGTAAAACTGGCTGCCGTTGGATTGCCGGGTTGGATTGACGTTGTCCGGGAGGCGACCCATCGCCACGGCACCGCGCAGATGCTTTCTGCGGATCTCCGGACGCAACGTATAACCGGGTCCTCCGGTGCCGATGACAGTGCGGTCCTTCTTTTTACTGAGCGGATCACCGCCCTGGACCAGATAGTTTGGAAACACCCGATGAAAAGTTGTGTTTTTGTAAAAACCGTCCTGAACCAGCTTCTTAAAGTTCGCGGTGGTCTGGGGTGCGTCCAAATCATAAAATGCGATCGCAAAAATACGTGTCTGGCGTTGTCTACCTTTTCCCCACTGCACGTCAAAGACCGCGACGGGATCCGCCAAACAGGCGACCACTGAAAAAAACAGGACTGCCAATGGGACAAAAATATTTTTCATGCTGAAATAAATGGAAGGCTGCAAACCTGGAGCGAGCCAATCAAAGTATTGTTCCGGCGAACTTGCAAGGTCGACCCGGGAACATCAAAGCCTCGCCTGATGTAACCAAGTGCGATCGGCCGGCCAAGCGACCGGCTTTGCCCGACGCTGGTGATGAACCCAACCTCCTTACCGGCTTCCGCGGCATCGACCAGCCTGTCTCCCACCTGAACTAAAGTGTCGCCGGCCGGCAGCAGACCGCGCAAGTGCCGGTTGACGTGACCTAAGCTTTTGATGCGGCTAATCACTTCCTGCCCGAGGTAACAACCTTTGGTATAGCTGATCGCCCGCTTGTCCAGATCGGCCTCGTTTGGGAGCACGTTTTCGGACAACTCAGTCCCCCAGCGCGCGATACCCTGCTCAATGCGCAGTGTCTCAAGGGCTCCCGCGTCGATCGGATCTTGATGCAATCGCTCGAGGACCGAGGTGGCCTGATCGACTGGGAACCAGATGTCAAATCCTGGCTGTCCGAACCGGGTGGACTGGTTCTGGAAAACTTCAAGGCTTTGGGACGCCCCAGGACAATTTGAGTCTATCAGGTGGAAGAGACCGAATTGGTCGGTCACATCTTCGAGCGTGACATCATCCGCGATGATGTACTTTTCCAACCGAGCCGTGAGCGATTCCCGGAGAACAGACTCAGTGTCAAGATAATGGTTTTCGTCCGTGGCGGCGACAAAAAGGTCCGCGCAGAGCTTGCCTTTTGCTGTCAGGGCACAGGCGTAGATCGCTGAGCCGGGGTGAAGTTCAAAAATATCGTTGGTGAGTTGGCCGTTCAGAAAGCGGGTACGATCCTTTCCGGTAACTCTGAATTTTGCTCGATCACTGAGGTCAAGGAGCATGGCGGGGAGCGGTGAGAGTTTAGGGTTCGGGGTTTGGAGTTTGGGGTTCAGGGTTTGGAGTTTGGGGTTCGGGGTTCCAGGTTTGTAGCCTTGCGTTTTGCATTCACGAAGTGGGCTCGCTTACTGAGAACTTCTGTAGACGCAAAACTCAAAACGCAAAACTCAAAATTCAAAACTAATTGCGAGTGATTCGCAGAAGTTTCGGCCAACAGCTTTTTCGTAGCAATTGGTAGGGTTCTGCGTTTTGTTGATAGTGTCCGCAGTAGTCATTGCCTTAGGGACGAGGCGCAAACCCATTATTTTTTAGCTATGCAGCGAAAATCCGATTGTACAATGCAGCTGCCTGCCGATCCCCCGCCTGACCACGAGGACGGTTCGTCGCGCCGAGAATTCATTCGTCGTTTGGCGGCGATTTCAGCCGGGTTAACAGTAGCAGCGCCGTTAGGCCGTGCAGGCACCGTCACCGAGAAAAGCAATTTGCAGGGCGAACCTCCGAAGACTGACGGGGCGGAAGGCTTGATAGAAATCATCTTAAAGGTGAACGGAAACACCGAACGCCTAGTCGTTGATCCCCGGGTTACGCTGCTCGATGCGTTGCGGGACCGATTGGATTTAATGGGCACCAAGAAAGGATGTGATCGGGGTACTTGTGGTGCGTGTACCGTGCATCTGGATGGGAGACGGGTTCTGTCGTGTTTGACCCTTGCAGTGATGGCTCAGGGCAAGAAAATCACTACCATCGAGGGTCTGGCAACGGGCGATGAATTGCATCCCGTGCAGGCGGCCTTCATCAAGTGTGACGGATTTCAGTGTGGCTACTGCACACCGGGCCAGATCATGTCCGCAGTCGCGTGTATCAGCGAAGGCCATACCGGTTCGGACAGCGAAATTCGAGAATATATGTCAGGTAACCTGTGCAGATGCGGTGCCTATCCAAACATCGTGGAAGCAGTGAAGATGGCAGCGGCAAAAATGAAAGGCGAGGTGAACTGATGCGTCCTTTTACTTACGAATCGCCTTCCAGCGTGCTGGAAGCAACAAATCCCGGCCACCCTGATTCCGCCTTTATTGCGGGCGGGACGACAATCGTAGATTTGATGAAACTGGAAGTGATGAAGCCACCCAAGGTCGTTGATTTAAACGCTCTGCCGATGCGCGGAATCGAAATGAGCCCAGACGGACTCCGCATCGGTGCGCTCGAGAAGATGAGCGATACGGCCGTGCATCCTGAGGTGGCTGCCAATTATCCGGTGATTTCCGAGGCGCTCCTGAAGAGTGCTTCGGCCCAGATTCGCAACATGGCGAGCATAGGGGGGAACCTGTTGCAGCGAACCCGGTGCGGATATTTTCGGGACGTGAACACTCCTTGCAACAAGCGCGAGCCCGGCAGCGGCTGCCCGGCTATCGGTGGCGAGAACCGCATGCACGCGATACTCGGCACGAGTTCATCCTGCGTCGCGACGCATGCGAGTGATCTCGCGGTGGCGCTGGTTGCTCTGGAAGCGTCCGTGCGCCTACAGAGTGGAGCGAGCGAGCGTCTGCTCACGCTGGACGACTTCTATCTTTTGCCGGACGGCACTCCGCATCAGGAAAACCAATTGCTCCCGGGAGAGCTGATCACAGAGATTCGTGTGCCCAGGCTGCCGTGGGCCACGCGATCAACGTATTTGAAAATCCGTGATCGTGAATCGTACGAATTCTCGCTGACTTCCGCAGCCGTCGCGCTGGATGTGAACGGAGATCAGATTCGAGACGCCAGGGTCGCGGTTGGGGGAGTGGGAACCAAACCTTGGAATCTGCCCGAAGTGCGGGAGGCACTCACCGGCAAACCGTTAACGCTAGAGACTTTTGTCGCAGCGGCGAAACTCGCGGTGGCTGGGGCAGTCCCATTAAAACATAACGCGTTTAAAATTGATCTGGTTCAGCGAACAATCATACGGGCTTTGATCAAGTTAGGAGGTTTAGCATGACGACGAAGAATATTGGTAAACCGCAAGACCGGGTTGATGGAAAGCTGAAGGTTACCGGGCGGGCAATGTATCCCGGAGATCGCCGGATGGAAAATCTGGCCTACGGCTACCTCTTAACCAGTACGGTGGCGAAGGGATCGATCCGAGCCATGGACACGAGCGGAGCCGAGCGCACCCGTGGAGTCCTGGCTGTTTACACGCCTTTTAATCCATTGAAGCTTTATCGGGGGCTGGATTCCTCTGAAGGAGCAAACAGCGGAGAGATTCAGCCGCCACTGCAGGACGCCAGGATCCTGAACTACGGTCAAATCATCGGCCTGGTCGTAGCGGAGTCGTTCGAACAGGCGCGCGACGCCGCCGCGCTGGTGACGACGCAATATGATGAGGATAATCCGGTAGCGTCGTGGGAGACGGGGATGGAGAACGCGTTTACACCTGAAGCGGTGGGCGGTGAGAGTGCGACCATAAAAATCTTATCCGAAGGTGTCTCATCGATCGACGACGCAATTAAGGACAGCCCGGTCGTTCTGGATGCGACCTACCGAGAGCCGATCTATCACCACAATCCGATGGAACCGCATGCAACTACCGCCGTGTGGCAGGGTGATAGACTGACGATTTATGATGCTACTCAGGGTGTGGTGGCGCAACGTCTGGATCTTGCGGCGGTCCTGGGGATTGACGAGGATATGGTTCGGGTACTTTGCCCTTTTGTGGGCGGAGGCTTCGGTTGCAAAGGGTCAATGTGGATGTTTTCACCGCTCACCGCGGCAGCGGCGCGTGCGCTGGGTCGATCGGTAAAGACGATCCTTACACGTGAGCAGATGTTCACGCTGGTGGGTCATCGCCCGGCATTGATCCAACGGCTCACCCTGGGAGCAAAGCCCGACGGGACGTTGCAGGCCGTCAAGCATGACGTTCGATCAACGGTGTCGTTTTCGAAGGTGTTTGTTGAAGCTGCGGCTCATCGGACGTCGCGGCTTTTATATAAGTCCACCAACATCCAGGTCAGCCAGACGTTGGTTCCGTGGAATGTGGGCGGGCCAACTTTCATGCGTGCTCCAGGATGCGCTCCCGGAATGTTTGCTCTCGAATGCGCCATGGACGAGCTGGCCGCAAAGCTCCGTATCGATCCGATCGAATTGCGGATAAAGAACAATGCAGAGGTCTTTCCGGGAAAAAACGTCCCGTGGTCGTCCAAGAATCTGGTCGAATGTTATCAGCTTGGCGCGCAAAAATTTGGTTGGTCCAAGCGAAATCCGGAGCCAGGCGCCATCCGGGACGGCGATTGGTTGGTCGGGATGGGAATGGCCTCCGCCCTCTATCCGGCGCATCGGAGCCAGGCCTCGGTAAAGGTAAGGCTTCAGGCGGATGGAACGGCCGAGGTGTCGTCGGCAACTCAAGACCTGGGCACCGGAACCTGGACGGTACTGGCGATTGTTGGCGCTGATAGCCTGGAATTGCCTATTGAGAAGATCCGTCCGGAGTTGGGGGACTCTGCGCTGCCGCATGCTCCTACCTCCGGTGGATCGACATCGGTCGCTAGTGTGACTCCGGCCATCCAGCGAGCCGCCGAGTCCGCGAAAAGGAAGCTGATACAGTTTGTCCTCCGGGACAAGAGGTCGCCCTTTTTCGGGATGAGAGCGGAGGATGTGGTTTATCGAGATGGGAAAATTGAGGGGGGCGGAAAAAGCGCTGACTTCGGCTCGGTGCTCACTGCGATTGGACGGGGTGCGGTTGAGGCTGTAGAAATGGCCGAACCGGGCGAAGAGGAGCAGAAGTATGCCTTTCATTCTTTCGGAGCGCAGTTTTGTGAACTGCGAGTGAATCGCTGGACCGGAGAAGTGCGCCTGCAACGGATTACTTCGGTGATGGACATCGGGACCGTCGTCAATCTGAAGGCTGCGCGCAGTCAGATTATCGGCGGAATCGTGTTCGGGATTGGGATGGCTCTACTCGAAGGATCCGTGCTGGAGGAGAAGACGGGCCGATATGGTAACGCCAACTTCGCAGACTATCTGGTGGCAACGAATGCGGATGTTCCTTATGTGGACGTTTATTTCATCGACAAGCCCGATACGATTTTCAATCCGCTTGGTGCCCGGGGAATTGGGGAGATTGGAATCACTGGGATGCCGGCAGCGATTGCAAATGCAGTCTATAATGCGACTGGAAATAGGGTACGCGATTTTCCTATATTGCCGGAAAAACTGCTACCTCTGGGTTTGAATCAACCAGCGATCAGCATGGCGCTACGTTAGTATCCTGTCCCCCGAAATAACATGGCCTGGAAAGAACTTGGACAAATCGTGGCGGAGTTTCAACGCTCGGCCGGGCCTTTCGCACTGGCCACGCTGGTGAAAGCGTCCGGATCAACCTACCGCCAGCCGGGGGCCCGGATGCTAATCACGCAAGGAAAGCCGTATATCGGCCGGTTAAGCGCGGGCTGTATCGAAGACGAAATAGTGGATCTCGCGCAGGCAGTCATCCTCGGTGGGAAACCGACCAGGTGTTCGTTCGATTTACGTTCGCGGTTCGCGTGCGACGGGTCGATTGAAGTGCTTATTGAACAACTCGTGAAGCCGAACGCTTTGCTGGATGGTCTGGTCCAGGTGCTGGCTGATCGGCTGCCAATCGCAGTGTCGACAAACTATCGATTAACCGACGCGGCTCCGGGTACTCGGCTGATCGCAGTTCCGGTGGCCGAACATGAGGAGGAGTTTGTTCAGGAAATCCTGGCGCCGATACAATTGATCATTTTCGGTGATCATTTCGATGCGGAAGCGGTTGCGTACTTGGGCAGTTATTTGGGATGGCAGGTGGAAATCGTCATCGAGGCGCACAAACTTCCGGCCGGGGATGCGCGTAGCGCCTGCATCGTGATGTCGCATCATTTCGGTCGAGATGTTGCAGCCTTGGGGCATGTATTCGCGGGAAATTACGGCTATGTGGGCTTGCTGGGTCCGCGTAAACGGAAGCAGCTGCTGATGAACCATATGATCGACGAGGGATACCCTCTGGCGAACGTATCTGCTTTACACACCCCGGCCGGTTTAGATATTGGTTCTGAGAGCCCGGAGGAAATCGCAGTGGCCATCATCGCCGAAGTGCAGGCTGTGCTGACGGGTCGAAACGGAAGGTCATTGCGGGAGCGGGCTGCGCCGATCCACAGGTTGGAGGAACCCACATTTTGCAACGAACTGCGATAGTTGTTCTGGCGGCGGGAGGCTCAAGACGACTGGGTCAGCCCAAACAACTTTTGTCAGTGCTCGGTGAACCCTTGCTCCGCCGGGTCGTTCGAATGGCTGCTGATGTGGAGCCGGATCATCTGGTGGTAGTCCTAGGAAGCAGCGCCTCCGACTGCGTCGCGGTGATCAAAGATTGCGGGGCGGATATTGTTTTTAATCCTTTTTGGGAATGTGGCTTAGGAGGTTCAATCAGGCTAGGCGTAGAACGCGCGGAAGAGGAGGGTGCGGACGCGGTTCTGCTGTTATTGGCCGATCAGCCCTGTCTAGACTCGCAAGTGATCCGACGATTTCTTGATCGAGCGAATGGACAGAATGATCTGATCATCGCAGCCCGATACCAGGGCGTGCTGGGTGCACCGATGATGTTTGGCTCGGATTGGTTTCCGCAGTTGAAAAATCTGGAGGGTGATCACGGAGCCCGAAGTCTGGTCCGAAAAGAAGCTGGGCGAGTCGAAGTCATCGATTGGTCCGAAGGAGCGATCGACGTCGATACTCCCGAGGATGTCGCCAGCCTGAATCGATAATCGCTCTAAAATCGTCCTAGCCTAGCCTAAGCCTAGATTAGGCTAGGCTAGCCCGCAATGAGCTCTTCGCTTCGTCTTTTGCATGATTTTTGCGGGCTAGGCCAGAAGGGCCTTCGTCGGGTCCGGAAATTGAAAGCCGTCCGCGGTTAGCTCTTCGAGGATTTGTTTCACGACGCCGGGAATCCAGTTGCGATCAGGTGCGCCTCTCAGCAAACCCGAAATTCCGTTGATGACAAGTGCATCGTGAAGGACATAGATGCCGCCGCCCCGGCGCCTGGCGTCTTCGGTGATCCATTTCGCAGGTCTTGCGGTTCGTTCGGATTTAAACCAAGGATCAAAAGCGAAGTGCGTGACCGGCAGGATGCGTCTGGTCTTGGATACCTCCCGCACCGCGGCGGTAACTAGCCCGAACGGCGGGCGAAACCAGGGGAGTGGGCGCCGCGTTTCACCGAGCGCATCGGAAATCGCCTGATCGCACCGGCTCAGATCTAACTTGAATCTGTCGACATGCCACAAGTCAGCGAACCGGTGGCAGAAGGTGTGATTTACCAGCAGATGCCCAGCCTTCGCGATGGTACGAGTCTGTTCCGGGCGCATGGCAACCTGGCTGCCCACCACACAGAAGCATGCTTTCACATCGAACTTGTCCAAAACAGCCAGCAATTCATCCGTGACCTTACCTGCAGGACCATCGTCAAAGGTCAGTACGCAATGGCGGAAAGGCAGACGGCACTGCCGGCGGGAAATCAGGATGGAACTGACCGTCATTTCCTCCATAAGTCGACCCGCGTGCACAACCGATCAAGATTGGAAAATATCGAGGATTCACATTTTTTTCTTTCAGATGGGAACTTTTTCGGTCGAAGTCTGGCCGTTGATTTTCTTGGGTCGCTTCGAGGACTTCGGACGGGATGACGGCTGAGTCATCAACGGCTCTAATGCAAAAGGTAGGGGCACCTTATCACGGCGGAGCTTGCGCATCGTGACCTCGACAACGTCGGCCAGAGTGAAGCGATCGAGAATGTTCGAGATGGCATTGCGGACGTCCAACATCAGCATACGCAGGCCGCAATGTTCCTCGTCTGGGCAACTGCACCGCTCATAGGCGGTTTGGCTGACACAAGCAATGGGCGCCAGTGGCCCGTCGATCAGCCGAACCACCTGACCGACTGAGATGTTTTCGGGCGGCCGCGCCAACAGGTACCCGCCATGTTTACCGCGCCGACTTTCGAGATAACCGGCAGCCTTCAATTGCATTAATATCTGCTCTAGAAATTTGATCGGGAGACCTTCCTTCGCAGCGAGTTCGCTTACCCGAAGCAAAGGACGCCCCAATTCCTGGGTCAAACCAAAGTCAATCAAAGCGCGCAGGGCATATTCGCCCCTTTTTGACAGCTTCACGGCCTTCGATCTTAAGTTGCCAGTCTTGTAAACTCAACTAGTAGAGGAAAATTTGGTCGGTCTCACGATAAACAGCGGCGAAGCAGCGATTCAGGATTCCCTGGGGCGCAGCCTGGCATAGTAGCCCCAGGGATTCGGTTCGCCATCCGAGCGAGCGCTCGTAAGGAACACGGTGTTCGCTCGCTGAAAAGCATCCGCGCAGCGGGTTGGGAGGGGCTGAAAGCGCGGTTCAGCGGCCGCCTTTGAAAGCATGAATCTCGTTTTGCCTTTGTCACGCGCTTCCAGCGCTAAAACACTTTTTGTTTCTGTCTCCTAGGGCTCCAGCTCGGGTTACACCCGAACCATGCCGGCTTGCGGTTTAAACTAGAGAACAGGCCCCGGGCGAAGTGAGTAAAGAAGAGTTTGAAACAGAAGTAAGCGAAGGAAGCCCGAATGCGCCTGGATTCCATAGCCTTCACCTCAACGTGTTTCACTAAAACAAACTTACTGCCATCGAGGGTCTGATCATCAACCTCATAGCGACCCGGAGCGATTGGCAACGGCATGCCGAGCTTTTGGCAGCCTTGACTCAACGTATTCGTCGCTCATAACCGGAATTGTTAGATTGAGTAATATTGAGAAAGCACAGATCTTAGTTGATCAATATATTATGCGCCAAAGCGGGCCGAATGGCCGCGTTAGGCTTGCCTACGATGCATAAATCTCACAAGAACAATACGGGTAGAGGTTTGGTGGAATGGGTTCGTGGTAAAATTTATGGATTGCGCGCTCTCATGGTATTCGATAACTGGCCATCGCTGCTTGTGCAACGGCTGCTCCTGCGAGAGTCTCCGGCATTCTATCGAAAAGGAGGAGTGATCTTTTTGGTTGATCACAAGGCGCGGGACCAGGAAGGGCTTCGGGTGTGCTTTACGACAGATATGTATTCACGGTTTTTTTCGCTCTTTCCTCGATCCAATCCGCTGGCAGTACTGGATCTTGGGGCGAATAGCGGCGGTTTTGGCCTCGCACTGAGCGCTCAAGGATTTGGGATTCGACGAATCGTGGCCGTCGAGATTACTCCGCAAGCCTTCGCTAGACTTGCTTTCAACATCGGATCCAATTTCGGGTGCGCTGCCACGGCTCTGAATTGCGCGGTGTGCGGACGCGAAGGCTCTATTCGTGTGCGTGATAACCTGGGTTGGGCGGGCAACTCTATCTACGAGAAAGACAATGGATCGGATGATTTTGTTACTGTGCCGGGTGTGACTTTTGATCAACTCTATCGTGACTATTTTAAAAATGATAAAATAGACATTGCAAAAATCGATATAGAATTAGCCGAGTACGAAGTGCTTTATTCAGACACCTGTCAGAACCTCACGCGGTGCGAATTCCTGCTCATTGAGATTCATCCTCATCCCTCTTTATCGAGCGATGCACTGATTGAACGGATCAAGAAATTCGGCTTCGAGCTAATCGCGGACGCCAGCCCAGAATTTGCATGGGTATACTTGTTTCGAAACAGTTCCGCCGCGAGGCGTTAGCCTGGAACGTGCGATCCATTTGCTTCAGCCACGGGAGGCTCAGAACCCCGGAGCCGGTGTAATTGCCACAAGCCGCCGAAGCGAAAAGACTGCCGACGGAGGGGATCGAACCCACACTTCCGGTGAAGGAAACTGGATTTTGAGTCCAGCGCGTCTGCCAATTCCGCCACGTCGGCTTCAGGTGAGGAGGGAACTAGTAATCCGTTTAGAAGGAAACGCAAGCGCCAACGACCTTTGAAGCACCTTGAAAAACAGCCCGACCTGCGCCGACACCGCTATTTTACGCGAGAAGAAGGACTAGATTTTTCCCGGCGCGACCGTGTTCTCCGCCCGCTGGCCAAACCGGTTCCGGATCTGTTCCACTGCCCAGGAAGCGTGTTCAGCGATTAACGGGTCATAGTCGTTGGCCAGACTATGTAAGACGGCCATATCCTCAGGTGTCCCCACGTTCCCCAGAGCGACGCAGACGTTCCTGACAAAACGTGGCCTCCCAATTCGCTTTATGGAGGAATTGCGAAAAAGAGCACGGAATTCATCATCAGTAAGAACCGCGAGTTCACGCAATCTTAAAGCCTTGAGCCGGTTCGGAAGCTCGAATCTGGTCTCGCGGGTTTGCTCAGCAAAGCGGTTCCACGGACAAACATCCAGGCAGTCGTCACAACCGTAAATTCGATCGCCGATGGCAGATCGGAATTCGTTAGGAATTGGCCCCTTATGCTCGATCGTGAGATACGAAATGCACCGGCGCGCATCGAGCTGGTAAGGCTGGGTGATTGCGCGAGTCGGGCACACATCGATGCAGCGGGTGCATCTGCCGCAGCGGTTTTTTGCCGGTAAATCCGCTTCAAATTCGAGCGTGGTCAAGATAACCCCTATGAAAAACCAGGTGCCCAGGCGGTTATTTAAACACATCGTGCTCTTACCTTGCCAAGAGAGGCCTGCGACTGCCGCGAAGTCGCGTTCCAGAATCGGTCCGGTGTCGACATAGCACTTTTGGCATCCCCCGTTTTCGCGCAGCAGAGCTTCGATTGGCGCCATATCTTTTAACATGATTTCGTGGTAGTCAGCTCCCCAGGCATACCGAGCGATTTTTCCGGCGTGATAGCGGGGATTTGGGCCTTGGAAATAGTTCTTCGCCAGGACCAGCAGCGTCTTCGCGTTCGAAAGCA
>JAFAMB010000002.1 GCA_019233825.1 Verrucomicrobiota bacterium
AAGTTCTGGAGCTTAAACGGCTCCACGTTCGGATAGTTGCAAAATCGCTCCGCTAGAATCCTTGAAAGGCAAAAGATGTTGCAGACAAGTCAAGTTTTTATTCCGGCGTCTCTCCGTTGACTTCGCGTTGGTCTTGCCTTTCAAGGATTCTAGCGAGGCGGCTGAACCCCGCTGTTCTACACCCATCGCGATCAAACTGCCGGATACGCCTCGCCGGTCTGAGGCGCCGCCTCGCTAAGGCCGAACATTCTGCCCTGATCACCCCCGTTCCAGAGAGCAAAGTCTCCCCAGCCGTTCAAGCCCCGGAAAGTTTGAACCGCCGATATGTCGGGTTCTTGCCCAACTCCGGATGCTTCGCCAGTAGTTCTGCGTCCAACCGCCGGCCGAACTCTCTGACCTGTTCCCGAAATACCGGTAACGGCACGAGGATGACTTCTCCCGGTGCGTAACTCCCGCAGATTGCCACGTCCTGACCCTGGCGTTCAAACTCCAGCGTGGCATCCGATTCAGTGAACTCGAACGTTTCGCATGCCTCTGACACAGCCAGAGTTTCAGCAATCTCCCGCAGGGCCAGCGCGAAATCGATCAAAGGAATCCATCCCCAATTCGCACTCAGGTCAGTCCGGTCGGCTCGGAGAATGATGTCGCCAGGGGCGGCAGAGTAACGGAGATCTGTTTCCTCGGCGGTCGACAAATCCTGTTGCTCCCATTCCTCTGAAAGCCTGTAATCGAGGCGCATATTCAAATTTCGATTAAAAGGGAAATGCGGTGATGACCTGATTGCGGGGGCTCACCACGACTCTCAGCCTGCTAGCCGGCCCGCCGTTGATTGTGGTACCGATAGGACGACCGAAGTCGTACTCGTAGATCTGGCCGGGTCGCCCGTTTGTGTTTGGCCGTGCGCGCCCGCTAGCAACGGCTTCTCGGACAAGCTCTTTCAGGGAAGCCTCGGTGATACCCTGGTAGAACTTTCCCGCACCCTGAGCCGGACTATCCGGCCAATGCCGTTCCTCGATGTGCCGGAGGGCTCGTTCGGTGATAATAACTTGCAACCGTGATTCGGTCGCAAAACCTGCGCCGCTTTGTGCCTGCACGATGCGACCGCCCGGGACGATCATCAATATGGCAGCCCACGCGTACAAAACTAGCGCCGGTCTCCCGTCCAAACTGCGCTTCATCTTTGCCCAAACTTTCGGAGCGGTGGCACCCTTTGCAACCGACTGCACAATGGGCGGTCCAAACGAAATATTATCGACAAAATGCCCGTCCATCACGTCGAGAGACAGCCCCTCCGCGCCTGCTTTTTCCTGCGTGCGCATTCGGCGCCGAGGTGGTTAAAATCGCACGCGAGCACCGAGGGAGCAACGATTATGGGTTTGCGGTTCATCGATTCTTCCTGCTCTTTAGCTCTTAGCGTGGACGATTTGCTGGATTTTTCGAGCGATACCTACTTCATGGGCGAAGCTTTGCGCCAGGCGCGCAGGGCCGAATCACAAGATGAGGTGCCAATCGGTGCAGTCGTTGTCCGAAACTCAGAGATCATCGCGCGTGCCTGGAACCAGGTTGAAACGCTAAAGGACGCCACTGCGCACGCCGAGATGCTGGCGATCACCCAAGCCGAAAGCGCCGTCGGCGACTGGCGGTTGTCGGACTGCGACATTTATGTAACGAAAGAACCCTGCCCGATGTGCGCCGGAGCAATCGTCCACGCCAGGCTACGGCGCGTGGTTTATGGATGCCCGGATCCCAGGACCGGCGGCGCCGGGGGTTTAATCAATCTCCTCCAGTTGCCCCGGTTGAATCATCAGTGTGAAATCACGCGCGGTGTGCGAGAAAGCGAGTGTCGCGAAATTTTGCAGCGGTTCTTCCGGACGAAGCGGGGAGAGGAGTTTTGAGTTTGGAGTTTGGAGTTTGGAGTTTGGAGTTTGGAGAACCTCATCGGCTACGAATCAGGAACTCAAAACTCAAAACCCAAAACTCAAAACCCAAAACTCAAAACCGCGTTAGCGTATCAGCATGCAGTCCCCGTAGCTGAAAAACCTGTACCGTTCTTTTACGGCTTCCGTATACGCTTCCAGGATAAACTCGCGGCCGGCGAATGCCGCTACCAACATTAAGAGCGTTGACTTGGGAAGATGGAAATTGGTTAACAACGAATTTACGCGTCTAAAGTGGAACGGTGGACAGATGAAGATATCCGTCACTCCCTTCCCAGGCCGTATTTCGTTGAAACGTTTCGCCAGGGTTTCCAGGGTTCTCACAGTGGTTGTCCCCACGGCCAGCACCTTTTCGGCTGATTGGATATTCCCGGCAGCTGCCTCGGTTACTTCGAACTCTTCGTAGTGCAGCCGGTGCTGTGTGATTACTGCGGCTCTCACCGGCTTAAACGTTCCGACGCTCACGTGCAAAGTGAGAAATTCATGCGGCAAGCGCGCCAGCATATCGGGCGTGAAATGCAGACCGGCGGTCGGCGCAGCGATCGCCCCGGGATGTGAGGCGTAGACGGTCTGATACCGCTCCCGGTCGATGGCCTCCGGTGCCCGCATGATATAAGGTGGCAGCGGCACTTCACCGATTTTCTCAAGATCGATCGGGTGATCGAACCCGATCAAGCGATCCCCTTCATCGACAACTTGAATGACCGTCCCCACCCAGCCTTCAATCGAGAAAATGCTATCTTTGGGAAACAATTTGCCTGGGCGCACAAGGCATCGCCAAGTCAAGCGGTCGACCTGCTCCAACAACAGAATCTCTGCGTTACGATCAGGCCACCGTAGTCGGGCCGGAATGACTTTCGTGTTATTCAGGACGACTAGCTCTTCCGGCTGTACTAAATCGACAAAGTCAGGAAAACGTAGATGGGTAATCTGCTGCTTGGAACGATCCAGGAGCATCAGTCTCGATCCATCCCGCTGAGCGGCCGGGTAACGGGCTATTAGGTCGTTCGGGAGCGAAAAATTGTAGTCGGCGGTGCGCAAACTCATGCTTTTAAGGGACGGGCCTGAAAACCTGAGGAGCTAGCCCGCAAAAATCACGCAAAGGCCGAAGCGACGAGCTCATTGCGGGCTGGAAAGCCAGGGCTTTCCCTCATGTCGCACCCACTATTTGCTACCCGGTCGGTGCCGACGTCAGCCGTTTCCCAAATTTTTGGTCCAGAATTTTGTTCCATTCCGTAAGCCGTGCTTGTTGAGCTGCGAACAAATCCTCAGTCGAGTCGAGAACATCGATTGATTGGATCTTATCCCCTTGCACGATCTTTGTGGCGACGTCGAGTCCCCTGATCACCTGCCCGAAGATCGAGTGATTGGCATCAAGCATTTTCACCTGCTCCGGGCTGAGCGTATCGATCGTGACATAGAACTGGCATCCGTTGGTGTCCGGACCGGCGTTTGCCATTGCCAGCACTCCAGCTTTTTCATGCGACAACGAGGCATCCAGCTCGTTCTCAAATCGGTAACCCGGTCCGCCGCTCCCTGTCCCGAGTGGGTCTCCGCCCTGTATGACGAAATGCGGGACCACCCGGTGAAAGATGAGTCCGTCATAGAACTTACGGGTCGCCAAGTTCAGGAAATTCGCAACTGTCACGGGAGCTTTTGAAGGGAAGAGCGTTGCATCAATGTCCCCTTTGGCGGTGTGGATGATGATTCGAATATCGTTCAGCATTTGCTTTTACCCTCGGTCGCAACCGCTGCTAATCCAAGGGAAAACTGGCTGGAGAAGAATTTACAATTAGCGCTTTGCGCTGCGAGTTGATCCACCCTAGTAAATGCCATGCTCAAACTCGGCTTAGTCCAGATGCGCGGTTCGATGGACCCCCCGGAAAATGTGGACAAGGCGGAAGCGATGATCCGGGAGGCAGCGGCACGCGGGGCCCGGATCATATGCCTCCAAGAAATTTTTACCACGGTCTATTTTTGTCAGGTCGAAGACCACAGTTATTTTCGGTTCGCGGAGGAGATTCCCGGACCGACGACAGCTCGTTTGGGCAAGGTCGCGAAAGAACTCGGCGTCGTCATCATCGCGCCGATGTTCGAGAAACGCGCAGCCGGTCTCTATCATAATACGGCCGCAATTATCGACGCCGACGGCTCCTATCTGGGAAAGTATCGAAAAATGCACGTTCCGGACGATCCGCTCTTTTACGAGAAGTTCTATTTCACTCCGGGTGACCTTGGCTTCAAATCCTGGAAAACCAGGTATGCAACGATCGGTGTATTAATCTGTTGGGACCAATGGTACCCCGAGGGCGCCCGTCTGACCGCTTTAAGCGGGGCCGAAATTCTATTCTATCCGACTGCTATCGGCTGGCATCCCAGTGAAAAAGAAGAGTACGGAGCTCGACAACATTCCTCTTGGGAAACGATTCAGCGAGGCCACGCAATCGCCAACGGCTGTTATGTCGCGGTTCCGAACCGTACCGGGCACGAGGCGCCCGCCGGAGGGGATGGGATCGAGTTTTGGGGCCAGAGTTTCGTTGCGGACCCGTCGGGAGAAATCGTTGCCAAGGCCGGCGTTGACGAGGAAGAAGTTCTGGTGGTCGACATCGATCTCACCCTGCTGGATCGGCAACGAACCCATTGGCCTTTCCTGCGGGATCGTCGGGTCGACGCTTATGCGGAAATCAGCAAGCGCTACATCGATTAACGGACTTGTTCAAGACTCGATGGCAAAAAGAATTAGCGAAAACTGTCCCGCTGCCCAGGGATACCGCATGCCGGCCGAATGGGAGTCACACGAAGCGACATGGCTTTCCTGGCCACGTCGTGAAGGAATCAGTTTCCCGGATGCGTACGAAGAGGTGATGCCGGTCTTCGCCCGGATGGTGGAGGCGCTCCAAGAATCCGAACAGGTGCGAATCAACGTCGCCGATCATGATCACGAACAGCAGGCGCGTTTTTTTTTGAAAGGCATCGACTTAAGCCACGTTGAGTTTCTGCACATCCCAACCAACGAGCCATGGTGTCGCGATCACGGCCCGGTATTCATCAAGCGTGATCAGGAACCGCGGCTTGCCGTCATCGATTGGGACTACAATGCGTGGGGTGGCAAATACCCTCCCTTTGACTTGGACGAGGTCGTGCCAACCAGGATCGCAGCGCATCTGAAACTGCCGGTCTTTTACCCGAAGCTGGTCATGGAAGGCGGCTCGTTTGACCCGAACGGGGCGGGGAGTCTGCTGACCACTACATCCTGTCTTCTCAATCCCAACCGCAACCCGGGAAAATCAAAGGCGGAAATTAAACAGGCCCTGAGCGACTATTTGGGGGTCACGAACATTTTGTGGCTGGGTGACGGAATCGAAGGCGACGACACCGACGGGCACATAGACGATATCTGTCGATTTGTTGGCCGAAGGACTGTGTTGGCGGCCGTTGAGGAAGATCCCCAGGATTCGAATTTTGAACCGCTTCAGGCGAACCTCGGGTTGCTGAAGAGCATGAAGGCCGAAGACGGTGCTTCGTTCAACGTTCTGACACTGCCAATGCCGCCCCGCGTGGATAGGGCAGGGCGACGGCTTCCCGCAAGCTACGCGAATTTTTATATTGCCAACAGAATAGTTCTGTTGCCGGTATTTGGCTCGTCAAAGGACAAAGCCGCTGTCGAAATTCTCCAGAAATGTTTCCCGGACAGGCGCGTCGTCCCGATCGACTGTCGCGAACTAATCTGGGGTCTTGGCGCCTTCCATTGCCTGACCCAACAACAACCAACCCGCTAGCCTGCATCGCTCACAAATCTCCGGAGATTTGTGAGCGATGCAAGATCTGCGAGTCATAGACTGGTGTCGTCGGCTCACTTCGCCAGCTGTCTGCCAGGCGACCCATATCGACGGCATCGTAGCCGATAGTATCGATGAACTGCATCACGACCGTCTTGGCTTCTACATTGTCGCCAGCGACTGGAACCGCGCTCCGCTCGCGGGAACCTTTCGGACGGGCGCAAGCGAAGAGACGGATATAGTCCATGTTGTTAAATGCCTTGACCACATACGACTCGGAAAGGTGACGCTGGACAAGTTCGCTGGTGGAAATTGTATCGGTCTTCACCTCTCGCATGATTCCGTCACGCTCGGGGTAATAATTCATGGTGTCGATCACTATCTTTCCTACTAACGCCTCCGCGGGTAACGTGGTGTAGACCCGAAACGGAATGGCTGCTACTACGAGGTCGCTCGCGCGCGCAGCGTCGGGCGGCGTAGCCGCGCGACCTCGTTCGCCCAACTCTCTGACCAAATCCGTTATGGAGTCTGGACTGCGCGAGTTGCTGAGAATAACGTCGAAACCGGCTGCGACTGACAGGCGTGCTAATTGGCCGCCGATCATGCCACTGCCGATAATGCCTATTGTTTGTGTCATCGTAAGATCCTTCTTGTGCCTAATGGACATCTGTCGACGAGGGGCTGTTCGTTTGCACGGTTTCGGTGGATGCTAATTAGGAAAGGGCTTGTTTGCTCTTACTGATGATGATGATGATGATGCTTTGAGTCGCTTTACCGGGATCACTTCAAGGTGGCCTCCCAGGTCCACTGTCCCTTCGCTTCCGAATGGAGATTCCAGAAAGCGGCGGCGGCCGCAATCGCGTCCTCCGAACCGGGTTTCACTATTTGCCCAACCGTCAGCGTTGCGCTATGGATTCCTTTTGCCGAGAGTTGAGGAAAGAGAGCTTCTGTCATGCAGCGGATGCCGGCCTTTCCGATACTCAGCGAGAGGTATTCCGCATTTGGCGCGAGTGCTAAACCGCCACCGGTAAGAAGAATGGTTCCTTTGCGTCGCTTCTCCATGTAGGGAGTGAAGTATTTGACCGCTGCGAGCGCGCCAGCAATATCGACCCTCAAGTTCCGCTCTATCGTTTCCATCGACGTCTCAAACACGTCCGTCTTTTGCATCGCTGCTGCATTGTAGTGAAGGACGCTTACCTGAGCGGGTAACGAAGAGGTCACCCCGCCGAAGCTGCCGCGCCACCCAGGCTTCGCCCAGCTCGCGTTCCTGCAACTACCCCGAGCCGCTGATCACGCACGAGATCAAGGGTTCCGGGGTAGCAGACACCAGAAAGGTGTCCACGACGCGAGGACACTGGTAACGCCGCACATACAGCCCTGACCATTGGAGGGAGGCGCTATCGGCCACCACCTCGCCATGCACATAGCGGGGGAATGCTGCAGCGGTCGTTCGTTCTGGGGTGTTCACAAGATTATTTTTACATCCGGGGACGATCGGCTTCATCCACCAGAAACAGCCGGGTGGGATCACCGATACGCTTCTCCTTTGCAATGTACTTTTCGCTAACTGCAGCTTAGGTCGGCTTTAACTTTGGCGCCGGTCCCGATAGACATGCACGTGCTTTTAGCTGCGGCAGCTGAAGCAGCGATATTTGCAGAAAAGTATGAATTTTTGTGCTTTTTTGCGAGGCTCTTTTTCGAAAGAGGGCGATGATTTCCGTTTAAATAGCCTCCACCTGGTCGAGAATTATGAGATTCGAATCACCGCCGAACTGCCCCTTAATTCTAATCCCAAAATCGCAGATATTTGCCAGGAGAGACCCTTACCGATACTTTGTTGGATCTGTTCACCTTTCAGGTGCACAATGAATCAGATGCATGAGCAGCATTCAGCAAGCGGGATAGACGCTGCATTCGAGAAAGTCACCTTCGAGAACGAAGCGTCCATCCTATTCAAGCACGTGACTGCACGCAGGTTTCGATTTGTTTACCACTATCACCCGGAAATCGAACTGGTCTACTTTGCGGAAGGGGATGGACTGGAATTTATCGGCGATTCGACCCAGGCGTTTAAAGCCGGACATCTTGTTTTGCTCGGGAGTAACCTTCCCCATCTCTGGATAAACGACGTCGAATGCGAATATGCGGAAGCTTGCGTGGTTCAATTTAAGAAGGAAATATTAGGCGATTTCCTCCTGCTTCTTCCCGAAATGGCGCGGATCAGGCTGCTAATGGAATCCGCAGCCCGAGGGGTGGTGTTTTCAAAGCTGGCTACATTGGAGGTGGTACCTCTCTTAACGCGGTTGGAGGGCGAAACAGGTGCCAAACGCTTGCTCACCCTGCTCGAAATTCTGGCGGTGCTTAGCCGCGACGCGCAAAGCTGCAAACTCTGCGCGACCTCGTCCCATGTTCAACACTCTGCAGAAGATAAGCGGCGCATCGATGGAATCTATCGACATTTGAGCGAGCATTTTCGTGAATCCTGTCCCGTCCGCGAAGTAGCTCAAGCGATCGGAATGAATGAGCGAACATTTAGCCGCTATTTTCGCCGCGAGACCGGACGCAACTACATCGAAGCATTACTTGACCTTCGCTTGAGCTACGCGTGCAGACTCTTAAAGGAGAGTGACAAAACGATCACTGAAACCGCGTATGAGTGTGGCTTTACGAACCTTGCAAACTTCAATCGGCAATTTCGGCGACATTATCGAATGACTCCGAGAGAGTACCGCAAACGCTGGGCCGAAGAGGAATTGCCCTCTTTCACAGAAAAACGGGCCTAACCCAGCTCATAAAGCAAAGCGCTCGTGCCTAGAAGGGAAGCAGGAGTTAGCTGGGCGTTTTAATTCCGGGAAAGGCTCCCATCAGGCGAAACGCCCCAGAAGGCAAAAGGGGCCTAAGATTCGAAAGAGTGAGCCTCCACCAAGAGCTCGTCGGCAAGCCTCCCCTGCGATCGTAGAAACAGATGCGCAAACGAAAGGAGCGCTACACGCTTGGGGCCATTGAGACGATTAAACAATTAAATGCTTCTGTTCTTTAGCCGCGAAAGGATTTGCCCTAAGCGAGCTGTGTCGCGAGCAACGGGGCCTCTCACAAAAAATATCGAAATCCGCGAAATGCGGGAGGCTGCTATTTGCCTACAGGGAAAGCAAACTGCAAATCTCGGGTTTTGCACCTTTGCACGTAAAAAAATATCAGTATTGCTGCACACTTTAGTCTCAGCCTCTCCTGCTGAAATATCGGGTTGCGGTAGGCTGAATTACGAGGGAAATGACCGTTCTTTTCGGACTGGTGTTATGGGTAAGTTTTGCTGTCAATTTCGAAACTATTTTTTTCGGAAAAGTATCAGTTTTTGTCTGTTTTTGCGAAGCATTATTTTTCGATCAGTGGCAATCTTTGCGTTCAAATGCTTCGCCCCCTTTGAACCTCATGAAACTGAAATCTCTTCTACTTAGCGCTCTATTGGGTTCGATCTTCTCCTCTGCTTCAGCCGAAACGGTCATCAAAATTTTGCACATTCAGTCGAATCCTAAAATCAGGGAAATCTGGCAACAGGCTGCCCAGAAGTTCGAAAGCTCCCACGCAGGGATCAAAGTTCAATTTGACTACCTGGAAAACGAAGCTTTTAAGGCCAAGCTGCCTACGTTACTCCAGTCCAAGGATCGGCCCAGCGCCTTTCACAGCTGGGGTGGCGGGGTGATGTATGAGCAGGTCAATTCCGGCATCTGTCAGGACATCACCAAATCCGTCACTGAGGGTGGATTTAAAGATAGCTTTTACCCCGCTACTATTCAGAACTTCACCGTGGAGGGCAAAATATACGGGCTACCCAACGACGTTGCCCCGATCGTTCTCTGGTACAACAAGGAACTGTGCCAGAAGGCAGGTGTAGACCCGACTAAAATCCAGTATTGGGAGGACTTTGTTGATGCAGTCAAGAAATGTCAGGCGGCCGGTATTACTCCAATCGCGGCAGGCGGCAAAGACAAATGGCCTCTCCATTTTTATACCGCCATGCTGATGATGCGCATCCTGGGCAAGGAGGGAATGGAAGCGGCCTACCAGGACAAGAACGGCGGCTTTGCTAGTCCTGATGTAGTCAAGGCTTTC
>JAFAMB010000018.1 GCA_019233825.1 Verrucomicrobiota bacterium
CCGTCAAGCGGCATAAACCAATCCTGCAGACTGCGCACCTGGTGCCATGGCACGAACAGCGGCCGTTCACCGCAGGTTGGACATTTCAGCCGGAAGGCGTTCTCCATCATCCAGGCAAAGCGCCTCCAAGAATACTCCGGCGGTCCCGTATGACCAGCAGGGAAACCCATAGGTCAAGCCTAGTCTCGAAGCGAATCGATGCAAGCGTTCCAGGGAATTGAGTATGGTAGCATAGGTTTCCAGAACGCCGAAAACGCCGAGAACGCCGAAAGGCACGGCGATGGCAAATGCCAAAGGGAATAACAGAACTATCTAATTCTCAGGCGTTAATATATAGCTCTTGCCATCGTTCGGTTCGCCTTCGCTCTCGGCGTTCTCGGCGTTCTCACTCCATTACAAGCCACAACCCCCCCCTCGAGCTTCTCACCATTGACCCGGGGTGAATGAGCGGGAGAGTATAGAAAGCTATGCAGGGCGTCAAAAAAGCACATCGCGTTCTGGTGACGGGGGTTGGGGTGGTTTCTCCGCTTGGCCCGGACCTGAGCTCGAATCTTCGATCTCTTCTGGAGGGAAGAGACGCAGTGGGGTTGGTGAAGTCCTTTGACGTGACTAAAACCCGATGCAAAACCGCGGCCCAGATCCCGGACGACTGGATGGAAGACGCGCTGCCCCGGCGGCGTAGTTCTGACCGCTCGCACCGGGGCGCGCGGATGGTGGCGATGTCGTTGCGGGAGGCCTGTGAATCCGCCCAAGGACCAAAGCCTGAGTTGATCGTTGTCGGCACGACCAGCGGAGGAATGAGTTTCGGCGAAACCTATTACCGGCGTCTGCTCGCTGCCAAATCGCGCAAGGGTTTCGCCAGACTGGTGGGAAACTATACGCCGCAGAAACCGATCCACGACGCACTCGAGGCGAACCGTTTGCGGATTCCGGCCCAGATTGTCGCCAATGCGTGTTCGTCCGGTACCGATGCGATCGGGCATGGATTTGAACTCGTCGGGCGGGGTCTGCGCACCTGTGTCGTATGCGGAGGTTACGATCCCCTGTGCGAGCTGGTATTCGTAGGCTTCGATTCTCTGCAAGCTGCCACCTCCGAGAAGATTCGGCCGTTCGATAAGTATAGAAGTGGTATGGTCTTGGGCGAGGGTGCTGCGTTTTTGATCCTGGAATCCGAAGGATACGCGGCGCAGCGGGGCGCAACTGCGTTCGCGGAAATCGTCGGGTATGGAATCTCTACTGACACGTATCATCTGACACAGCCGAATCCGTCCGGCATCGGTGCGAAACTTGCCATGCAACGAGCCCTTGAGTCAGGTGGTTTGGCCCCTGGCACCATCGATTATGTGAACGCTCACGGAACCGCAACCGTTTTCAACGACGCGACCGAAGGTGTGGCGATCTCGGAACTCTGCGGACGAGTTCCAGTCAGTTCGACCAAATCAATGATGGGGCATGCTTTGGGAGCTGCAGGCGCGATTGAAGCGGTGTTCTCCGTACTGGCGATCTGCCAACAGTTTCTCCCCCCAAATATCAATTTTACCGAACCGGATCCGGCCTGGGAGTTTGAAATTATCGGCAACGCTTCCAGAGCCGCACGCGTAAACTACGTGCTATCCAATTCGATCGGGTTCGGCGGCACGAACGCCACGCTCGTTCTGAAGCGAGTATGAATTTCTTTATTCAGGGAATCGGAGCTGTCACACCACTAGGTCCTACTGCGCTCGAAACCTGGCGGTCGCTGTGTCGCGGCGAGCAGGCGCCCAGAAGGCTCATGGCAGACGGCTTGACCGACCGGCAGTATTTCTCATGTCGGGTCCCAGGGAAGTTTGTTTTAGAGGCCGCTCGTCAGCCCCGCCTGAGGCGTTCAGGGACGCTTTCTTTGCTGGGCGCAGCGGCGGGATTCGATGCTATCACGGACGCCGGCTTGAAACCTGGCGGCGGCTTGGGCGATAAAATGGCCGTCGTTTTCGCGATTTGTTCGGGAGGTGTCAACTACACCCGCCGTTTTTACCACGAGATCGTGACGCAGGGAGCGAATCTGGCGAGTCCACTCCTGTTTCCGGAAACCGTCTATAATGCTGCGGCGAGCCACTTGGCGGCTCTCCTGAATGTCGACGAACAATGTTATACGTTGGTGGGGGACTCATCCGTAGGTTTGAACGCGCTTCACTTCGCAGTTGAACTCCTGATTACGCGGCCAGAGCTGGATCGCTGCCTGGTGGTAGGCACAGAGGAAGCGGATTGGTTGCTGGCCGACGCATTTGCCAGCTGGCGCATGGCCACAAATAAGGATCAATTCGAGGTTTACGGCAGGACCCGGGGAACAATTTTCGGAGAGGGGGCAGCTGCGGTTTTAATAGGCCGAACTGGGCCTTCAGAGCTTTCCGGTTCTTCCCCGGGCCGGCCATTTTTTTCCGCCCGAGAGAGTGAATCAGTCGCCTCGGAGCTGTTTGGCAATCTGTCGGCTGAGGGTCCGCCCGACATTATTGTGAGTAGTGCGAACGGTACGTTTGCCGACGTAGTAGAGTGCAAGGTGTTCAGCCAACGCTATCCTTCTGTGCCGGTCTATGCTCCCCGACCGGCCGTGGGAGAGCCGCTCGGTGCTGGTGCCTTGCTCCAGGTCGCGCTCGCCGGCCTAGCACTCCGGTACCAACAATTGCCAGGCACGCTCTGCGCCGGCGGCAAACTTCCGAGCGTGAACCGCGAAACTTGCTTCTGCCCAGCTACTAACGCATTGGTCACATGTGTCGGGTTCAACCAGCAGGTCAACGCAGTGAAGTTGCGCCTGATTTAAATCCCCGCATTGATCCCGTTCTGCGTTTAAGCAATACTGGCTATCTATGCCAAGTAAGCCGGCTCCTCCAGGCCGCTCGACCGCCGTCGAAGACTACCTCGAACAAATTCTCGATCTGATCAATACAAAAGGTTACGCGAGGGTGGCCGATATCGCTCAACGCTTAAGGATCGCTCAAGCCAGCGTAACCAATATGGTGCAGCGATTGGACGCCGAAGGTTTGCTAAAGTACGAGAAATATCGCGGCTTGGTTCTGACCACAGCCGGCGAAACCTTGGCTCGTAATATCATGCGCCGTCATCAGCTCTTGAGCGATTTCTTACGCGTGCTTGGGATCGATGAGGAAGTCATCTATCATGACGTCGAGGGGATGGAGCACCACATAAGTCCTCAGACGTTGCGTGCCATTGAAGCGCTGCTGTCGGAGTTGCAACAGCACCCGAGACTGGTTGCTCGGATCAAGTCGCAAGCTCATGGCAACTGAACAGTCACCACATGTGGACTGGAGCAACGAGCTTGTCATTAGTCGCGGCGGTGGCCGTCGCCTTGGTTTTTGCCGGATGCCAGACGACCCAAGATGCATTTAGCCAATCCCAGGCTGTCCTCAACCAGGCGATTGCATATGAGCCCCCCGGCAACTACTTTATCGGAAGACGCTTCTACCGGAAGTACTATTTTTTCTGGGGTTACATCCGCCAGCCCCGTCAGCCATGGAGCAGTGCTAAGCTTGTCATGTTGAACGAGCAGAAAGCGCTTGCTCCGGACCGCCAGGCGAATAAACCCGGATTCGACAACAATTTTGAATACCGTCTACAGGGATACTTTTCCGGTCAGACCGTCTATGAGCCTGCTTCAAACAGCTTTTATCCGGAGTTTGTCCTGACAGGATACAAGCTGATCTCGGATCATCCGCCACAAATTTTCCGGGATTCGAAGGCACTGGACCCGGATCGACTTTCTATCGACAAACCTCAGTAAAATGAGCGATTCTTGGCGCTAGCCTGCTATGGGCGACACAGATAAATTCGACCACTTTGTTATCGCGCGGCGCCCTGACGGTTCACTTTGGGAACTCGGGCGGGGCGCGATGGGTGTAACGTACAAAGCGTTCGACACCAATCTCCGTGCCGATGTCGCGCTGAAGATTATAAATTCGCACTACCTGAACAGCGAAACTGCGCGCCAGCGCTTTCTCCGGGAAGCGAGGGCGGCAGCAAGCTTGCGGCATCCGAATGTTGCCACCGTCTTCCATCTCGGTAACTCCGAAGGTGAATTCTATTATGCGATGGAGTACGTCGAGGGTGAGACCGTCGAGCGTAGGGTACAGAGAGAAGGCCCGCTGCCATCGGAACTAGCCCTCAGGGTTACTCGACAGGTATCCCGTGCCTTGATTGCTGCTGACCGTCAAAAATTGATCCATCGGGATATCAAACCTTCCAATATCATGTTAGTCGTCGACGAGGACGAGGATCATCTGCTGGTGAAGGTGATCGACTTCGGTCTAGCGAAATCGCTTGTTGCTGCGGTCGACCAGTCGGTGACTGTATCCATGGGCGGGTTTGTCGGTACGCCACATTTTGCCAGTCCTGAACAGCTCGAGGAAAAAGAGATCGATATCCGCTCTGATATCTATTCCCTCGGCGCGACCCTCTGGTTCATGCTTGCGGGACGACCCCCGTTCCAGGGCTCGATGGCCAGCGTCATCAATCAGCACTTGAGCCAGCAGTTGCCTTCCGACGTCCTCGTCAAGCTTCATCCACGGATTGCGATCCTTCTGGAGAAAATGCTGGCGAAGCGTCCGGAGGATCGATTTCAGTCTCCTGCGGATCTGAAACGGGAATTAGACGAAATTCTGAGCGACTTGAAAGGGCACTCTCCAACCCTTGCGCCGATCAGAACGCCGGCTACGGCGAGCAATCAACCGTCCGGGGCAGCGACAGTCGGAGGAACAAGTACGTCCGGGTTTGCTACCGGCCAACTAATTCGCAGCCGGTACCAGATCCTCGGGCAGTCTCCCTTCGACAAGAACCTGTTTAAGGCGAAAGATCTGCATTCGAACGGTGTCGTCGCGCTCCGGCCTCTTCCGCTGGCCATCCGATATGAAACGGCGCGGCTCGATTATCTGAGGCAGGAGATTGAGCGGCTGCGAAGTATCCATCATCCGAATCTATTGGAAGTGCTGGGACTCGAAGCCTACGACCGCGGCTTATTCATAGTCAGCGAATGGATCAAAGGCTTCTCGCTGCAGGAACTTCTGCGCGTCCGCCGCGAGCTTGCGTGGGAAGAAACTCTGCGGATCGCCAAACCGCTTGCCAAGGTTCTGGATTTCGCAGCGGACCGCAAGTTGCTCGCGGGCAGGGTGTCGTTGCGGAAGGTTTTTGTCGAAATCCCGCACGTTTCTGAGGAGGCTGCTGAGTTTCAGAGAACGACCGTATCGAGCTGGCCGCCGTTCATCGTCAAAGTAGACGCATTGAGCCTGGGTCAGACACTGCCGGCGTTTCTGGCGGAACCGACCCAGACGATTGTTGATACGGGGGGGCTCAATTTTCCGGCAAACCACGTTCAACAGCTTGGCTTGGTAATTTATGAACTCCTGGGCGGGGTGAAACCGGCATCCTCAACCGGTTCAGCCGCGCCCCGATTGAATCCGGTTTCGAATCTTTCGGAGCCCGGCAACGCAGTTTTGCGCCTCGGGGCGACCGAACCGACGCGCTATGCAACGGCCGGCGATTTCCTGGCTGAGTTGGAGGCTGCCGAGGTGCACAACCAGCCTCCGGTGACTCCTCCGATAGCAATCCCGCAGCTTACCGGTGGTCATGCTTCCTTCTCCCGTTCGATCCCTTCGGCACAGCCCGGTGGTGAGCCGATCGAGGATGGCCAGCCTAAAACCTCTCCTGTCCTTCTTCGGATGCTCCTGACGGGCGTCGGGCTGTTTCTGGTCTGCGCGATCGGGGCCGTTATCGGCGCGAATTTTTTTATCCGCAAACCTGAATCGGCTCCGGTCGCTTCTCAAATGGGCAGCGTTACCGTGACCAGTAAGCCGGAGGGGGCGGCGGTGAAATGGAATGGGCAGGAAATCGGTAAGACTCCGATTGCCTCTTATCCCTTGCCAAAGGGGAAATATATTCTTGAACTGAGCCTCGCCGGATATCAAACCCGACCGATTGAGGTAGAAATCAATCAGGGGAGCTTGAACAATCTGGGCATTGTCCCGTTGGTTCATGATGTTGGCCAGCTTTCGATCAAGTCTGAACCCGCGTCTCTCGCGTTCCAAATTGTGGATACCGCACAAAAGACGACTTTTGGCAATACACCGATGACCGTTGATAACCTGCCGACTGGAAAATACACGGTCCGGATTAAGCGTTCGGGCTGGCCGGACTGCGTGCAGGAGATCGACCTGCAGCCGAACGCGCTGGTCGTTGTCGAGCACACTTTTAAGGGCGTCAGCGTCACCTTGAAGAGCGACCCTGCGGGAGCGACAATTTTTATGGGTGATTCCGAACTCGGAAAGACGCCGTTAACGGTTGATTTACCGCCGGAGCCGGTGGAACTGGTTTCTCGGATCGGGGCATTAGCGCCGGTCAAGCGGGAGATTGTGCCCGATCCCAAAGGCACCTCTGTCATAGAGTTCAAACATGAGTACGGGCTCATTTCGCTGAGCAGTGATCGGGCGGACTCAGAGGTGAGCATCGGCGGAGTTAGTCTTGGAAAATTACCGATCGAAGGAATTCTTCCGCCCGGCCAGCATCAAGTGGTCGTGCGAGCTCCGGGAGTCCCCGATCAGATGCGAACAGCCGATATCAAGGTGGGTGAACGAAGCGTGATGCAGGTCAATTTCAATTCTGTCGGCAGCACCGCTGCTGCTCTGGCTTCCAAACGGGCTGAACCGGAGCGATCTGCTGCGCAGTCGATGCCCGGGCCAAGCCGTCCGCGGACCCCGCGACCCCAGGAGAAGCCCACCTACCGTACGAAGGAGGACTACGAGCGCGCAAAGGATGCCGCATACGACCGGTTCGACGCTGAGTGGGAGGCTCGAAAGAACGCGCTCAAGCGCGAGAAAGATTACTACGATTATCAGGCTGATCACTCCGAAGGTGCCGCGAAAGAGAAATGGAAGATGAAGAAAGACGAAGCCGACCGGCGATTGGACCAGCTAGATGATCAGAAAGATGCTGCTAAAGAAGCCTTGAAACGGCAGTGGAATGATTAGTGCACCACATTATGGAATGGGGGTTCCCGCGCCCATTGATTGATCAGGGTCACGGGCGAGACGCCCATGTCACTGACTTCCGCTGGTGCAGGACTTTGAACGCCGCACCCATCCCGGATTCATTTGAGGTGTATTGATCGGCAGTGTCCTGGGTTGTTGAGCATAAGCGATCCCATTGCCGGATAAAGTCAGTCTGTTTCAAATATTTCACGGTTTCGAAGCCAAGCTGCTCGCTCCATTCCTGGATATCTACAAAATTGACATCCGCCGTAAGGTCCTGGCGACCCGGACGCAGGTAAATACCCATGCCTTCGAACCGCTGGTGACGAAAATAAGCTCGCATCGTTCCGAGCGGCTTTCGATCGTAGATTTCAGTCGGCGTCCCCCCGTAATCGATTGTTAAAAGCGCACCCTGCCGGAGATGACGATTCAGGGTCATCAGCCACTTACGATAGGATTGGAATGCCTCGACGCGCTGACCTGTCGTACACTGCAAGGCCAAAGCGGAACTTGGGGCGGGTGCTCTGTTTTCAACATATTCTTCTCTCCAGAGGTCACCGTTCAGCTCTAGAAAAATCTCCCTCCATCCATTTGCCGCTCGCTCGAACCGCTTACACGGAAATGCGTCTACAAACTCGTTTGAAATTATAATCGCCCGACCTTTGGCCGCCTCGAGGGCCGCTTCAATAGAATCTGCCCACCGCACGCCCTTCCCTCGCAGTGTTCGCTGTTGGACCTGGCGAAGCGTTCTCGAGATCTCGACGATCTGATAGCGGACCCGTTCCCATGGTCTGAATGTCCGGAGGACACCGCAAGCCAGTTGGCCCTCTCCTCCGCCCAGTTCAATGACCTGGGTCGCCGGTAGATCAAGTAATTTTGCTTCGGCTCTCACCCAGGCTGCCACGCTGCGGATGAGTGCGTAGCCGATAGTTGTCGCAGTAGAAAAGTCGCCGGACCTGCCAACAGCCGGAATGTGCCGTGTATAATACCCGTAGATCGGATGGTAAAGCGCAAGCTCCATGAACCGGTCAAAAGAGAT
>JAFAMB010000035.1 GCA_019233825.1 Verrucomicrobiota bacterium
ACACTTTCATTTTCACGTTAATGAGAATAGCATTTTCACATTAATGAGAATAGCATGTTAGGCAAAGGGGATTTTCCACCGCATTAGCCTGAGTAATAGCCTTTTCATGGAATGGCGCGCCTGCAAGCGACGTCCAGATAGTATTCACCACGACAGATTTCCAATCCGCCTCGCCCGAAGACCACCATCGGCCGGCACTCCGCTTGGCTTGAGCAAATCTCCTAACCTCAAACGGCTCTCATGAATTGGCGCTGGCCGCATAACGGCTCGCCTGTTTACCGATAGATTTCTCCGCCGGTCCTGATAAACTCTTCTGCCTTTTCACGCATTCCAGCTTCGATTGATTCGGTCCCTTGGAGTCCGTGTTCCTCCGCATACTTGCGTACGTCTTCCGTGATCTTCATCGAACAGAAATGGGGACCGCACATCGAGCAAAAATGCGCGGTTTTCGCTCCTTCCTGGGGCAAAGTTTCGTCGTGAAACGAGCGTGCTCTCTCCGGGTCCAGGCTCAGGTTGAACTGATCCTCCCAGCGAAATTCAAAACGCGCTGTGCTCAGCGCGTCGTCCCGGATCTGCGCGCCCGGATGTCCTTTCGCCAAGTCGGCAGCATGAGCTGCAATCTTATACGCAATCACACCCTCTTTCACGTCATCCCGGTCCGGAAGTCCGAGGTGCTCCTTTGGCGTGACGTAGCACAACATCGCGGTTCCATACCAACCGATCATCGCGGCCCCAATTGCGCTCGTGAGATGATCGTAGCCGGGAGCGATATCTGTTGTTAAAGGCCCGAGCGTGTAAAATGGCGCCTCATGGCACCAAGCCAGCTGTTTCTCCATATTTTCCCGTATCATGTGCATCGGGATATGACCCGGACCCTCGTTCATGACCTGAACGCCCAGTTCCCAGGCTCGCTTGGTGAGGTCGCCTTGAGCTAAGAGCTCCGCGAACTGCGCTTCATCGTTTGCATCGGCAATCGATCCAGGCCGCAGCCCGTCACCGATCGAGAAACTGACGTCGTAAGCCGCCATGATTTCGCAGATCTCGTCCCAATGCGTGTATAGAAAATTCTCCTGATGATGCGCCAGACACCACTTCGCTAGGATTGAACCGCCTCGCGACACAATCCCGGTCTTCCTCTTTGCGGTCAGAGGGATAAAGCGTAACAATACGCCGGCGTGGACCGTGAAATAATCGACACCTTGTTCAGCCTGTTCGACTAGCGTGTCCCGATAGATCTCCCAGCTCAGTTCCTCGGCGCGGCCGCCGGCCTTCTCTAGTGCTTGATAGATAGGAACGGTGCCAATCGGTACGGGACTGTTACGAATGATCCACTCTCTTGTCGCGTGGATATTTTTTCCAGTCGACAGATCCATGACGGTGTCCGCGCCCCACTTGGTGGCCCAGCGCATCTTTTCGACCTCTTCCTCGATGCCCGATGCCACCGCCGAATTGCCGATATTGGCATTAATCTTTACCAGGAAATTCCGGCCAATGATCATTGGTTCCAGTTCCGGGTGATTAACGTTCGCCGGAATGATCGCCCGACCACGCGCAACTTCGTCTCGTACAAACTCCGCCGTGATGTAATCTGGAATTCCCCTCCGTTGACGTTCGCCCTCGCTTGCGGTCATGCGGTGCCGTTCGGCACCCAGATTTTCCCGGATCGCAACATATTCCATTTCAGGAGTGACTATTCCGTTTCGCGCATACCACAACTGAGTGACCGGATGCCCTTCCGAGGCGCGCAGGGGAGAGCGCCTCGGGCCAGGAAATAATTCCAGCTTCCCCCGGCGGCTATTGCGCATGGCATTCTCAACCTGGCTCGCACTTAAGTAGCCGTCGTCAACCGGAACTGTTGGGCGTCCTTCGTACTCTTCGACATCTCGCCGGTCAAGAATCCAGGCGCCTCGCACGGGCGGGAGCCCTTCGACAACCTCGCCCCGAAAGTCCGGGTCACCCCAAGGACCGCTGGTATCGTAAACCGGCACGCTCGCATTCTCTTGCATCCTGCCGTCTGGTAACCGCGTTGAAGTTTGCTGGATCTCGCGCAGACTCACCCGCAAGTTTGGATGAATGATGCCATTAATGTAGATCCGACGGCTGTTGGGGTACGATGAATCAGTTGTGGTCATAGCAAAACAATCTGCAGGACCACTCTGGAGGTTGCTCCCTTCGACGGTATTAACCGTTTCAGGTTCAAAGGGTCCTCCGAGTTTCTCGGAGTTCTCAGCCAGAGGCTCCCCTGCGTTTTGCTAGTTAACTACGAAGTACGTCGCACGTCAATGAAACAGGCGGCACTACCTAGGACCGCATTTCGAGCTTACGGCTTGCCGACACGACAACGACGAAGGAACTGTGCCGGCGTATGGGCGCATCGGCGTGTCGCCCAATGCCGAGGCGGAACGCTTTTTTGCCGCCACGATTCACAGTATGAGCGAAGCTTCCGCGTTAATATTACCAACAGATCAACAAACAAGCGATCAGTGGATTTGGTGTCATCAGCCGCGGAAGCCGCTCGCCAATCCCGTAAGAGCGTCACCTGTAGCCTATGCAATGCAAGGAGAGCGTCCGCCCGAATCTGATGGGTCATGGTGAATCGAGGCCGCCGCACTGCGGCATCACTTCCCAAAACCTCGAAGCATCGATTGCGCCAGGTCAAATTCTTCCATGATTTGCAAAAAAACAGGCTTAACTCCTTTATCAGAAGGACATAATGTCGCATATAACTCCATTGATGTCCGCTCGGCGCTCGCAAGATTCGGTCTCCGCGTTCGTCAGCACAAAGCGCAGAAACGGCGAACACCGGCGTAACTCCACAACCCGGGCGAATCCCGGCACATTCATGCTTTGCAGCCGTTTCAAAGCCGTCCCAATTCCGTACCAACCGGGTAGGTAGTAGCGCGATTGTGTCCAACTGAATACCCACGGGATCGCCCGAAGATCCCCTAATGATTGTCGACCTGTGCGCCGGCTTGGCCGAGAACCGATGCTGCTTAACTCCAGCGCGTCGATCGGTGTCGCCGAGCGAAAGAAGTCCATAAAGCCTTCCATTTTCAACAAACCCCGGTATGCCTCACGACTGAAATCCGAAAGTTCGCCCACCAGCGACGCCGCATCATCCACAGGTTCCCGAATGTGCCGTTGGCGTAATGTGATGCCGGTTACTCCTGCTAAGAGCAGCTCCAGGTTATAGGTCGCGGTACTCCGGTTCCCATATTTCTGAGCAATCGTTTCACCTTGCTCGGTCAGCCGGACATCGCCACGAATCGTCTGATGAGGCAGCGATTCCAGAAAACGATGGGTTGGTCCGGCTCCCGGCTGATTGTTCCGCCTCGACCGTGGAAATACCGGATTTGTAACCCCAAAGCATCCGCAACGCCGGTGATGGCCTCCTGAGCACGGTGGAGTGCCCACTGACTGGTCAGCATCCCAGAGTCTTTGTTGCTATCGCTATAGCCTAACATGACCTGCTGAAACAGACGGGGTGCCGTTGCGAGCTTCTCTCTGCAGAGCCAGGCTCCGCCTCGTAAAGCTGTTAGCGAGATATTTCTGAACAACCGCAGGAGCAATTTCCAAGGTCTTCGACCGTCTCAAACAAAGGCACGACGTGAAGTTGGCACGCGGGACCTTCCGCAGTTTCTACCCAAAGACCTACCTCGCGAACGAACAGATACAGCAACAGCAGGTCTGCAACTCCGCGCGTCATGCTGATAATCAGCGAGCCGATGCCGCGGACCCCATAGCGATCTCGATACTCCTTAATCACCCGAAAGCAACTGAGCACCGCGTCCGAGACCGGGTTCGCCGGCGAGCCCGGTGTCGGATTCTCGAGCGCGACGGACCTGTACGGCAACATTTTCCTCGACCAAAAAGTTGTCGTGAATCTTCTGAAAGCCACGGCCGAGATAATCTTCTTTCATCCTGGGTAACGTCCTCTAAAAGCTTCGGCGAATAAGTATCGAAAAATCAAGTACTGGCAAAAAGGGGAGGACTGGATTTTCACAAGTTATTCACACGTGCACAAGGGCTCTCATCGGCAATGGAACCTTCATAACATCATACAATAAATGTCATATAAAATAGAAAGTCCAATTCGATAGGTGGACTTTTCTTGCTGATGGTCAGGCCAAGGCGAGCACACGCTCCCGCTGCAAGCCACTGGTCTCGCGGCACTTTGTACTCTCTCTGCGGAGTTCAAAACTAATACCGAATCCTCTCCATATTCTCCAAAAGCACCTTCTGACCGCGGCGGTCGTAAAGTTTCGTGGTCCGGCTGTCAGCGTGGCCGGCGATGCGTTGAGCGGCTTCAAGTGGTGCCGTCATTTTCGCTAAGCCGGTCGCTTCCAGGTATTGTCCAGGAGCTCTTCGAGCTTGTGGTGGACGGGAAGCTCCTTTTCTTTGCCGCCTTTCTCTTTAAACCGGTCGGTCAGCCAGGAAAACAGCATCCGGATGGCCGCCATGTGCTGTTTGACCGTGGGCGGCGCGGCCTGGCGCCAGCTGTGTGGTTGGTAAGACTTTTCGGGCACAAATCCGACGAGTCCACAGAATTCTGGCGTTAAAAATTTCGGGTGCGCTATTTGATAGTAGATGCAGCAATTCACAGCATGAACCCGATCAAGCCGACCGGCACTCCGCTCTCATCATCGCGCGCGGACCAGAAGAATCTGATACGTCTATTCCTCTGTGGCGACGTGATGACGGGACGTGCCATCGATCAGGTCCTGCCTCATCCCGGAA
>JAFAMB010000053.1 GCA_019233825.1 Verrucomicrobiota bacterium
GAATTGCCCATCTGACCTTCGGGCAACCCGACATCCATTCCGCTCGCGCTGAGGCGGCTGCATGGATAGGTCTGATAAAGATAATCGTGGTATGGTACATGCGCGAGCAGCGTCGCATTGCCATCGGCCTTCGCTCCTTCCCGGCCATGAGGATTAATCCCCCACCCGTCCCGAATAATCAGCATTACTGGTTGAGCCATACTGGCGTCAGATTAAACGCAGGCGCCCGATCGGCAACGGATAATCCTGAAATCCGCAAAGGATGAGGTATCGGCGTGTCGGCGTGTCGGCGTGTCGGCGATGTAGGCGAAGCGTCCCGCTTTGCTTCCTCATGAGATCGATGCAAAGCGGGACGCTTCGCCTACACGACAACCTGCCGTTGAATAGCTTACACAGATGATTGTGGCCAGGAGGTTATCGTTGAACACACAAGAGTTCGTCCAGAACAAAACCAAGGGACGGAGCCTCGCCCCACCGGGATTCGTGGCCCTAACGGTTATTTTTGTGGGCTAGCCGGTTTCGCAGCCTTCCTCCTTCGCTTCAGATAACTCAGGCGACGACGGCGCTTTTCTATCTTGTTGTATTGCTTACCCATGCCATTCCTGTAACCAGAATGGAAGGGTTCGTCAATCAAACCTCCGCGCCGACCAGTTCTTTGTTCCCGCGTTGCGCGAACTCGAGGTGGAATTGGTCAGGCCTTGGCGCCGGACCATTCACATGAGTTCGGCCCCAATAAGCGGTAAAAGTTTCATGCCCTTCGCGTTCCTGAACGAATTCTTCGATCAATTCGCGAACTCGTTCGGGTATCCCTTCAAGATCTACCGTTCTCTCGCGCAATCCGGCTAAACGTTCTCCCGTAATTGATCCCCCGACAAAGAGCGCGTATTTACCGGGAGCACGTCCGACGAAAGCGATGTCAGCATTGTAAGGTCGAGCGCACCCGTTCGGGCAACCCGTCATCCGAATCAAAATCGGTTCGTTGGCCAAGCCGAACTCCTTGAGGATGTTGTCTATTTTATCCAGAATCAGGTGAAATACCCTTTCACTTTCAGCCAGGGCGAGCCCACAGGTGGGAAGCGCAACACAGGCCTGCGCCAATCTTCTGGTCTCGGTCAGAGCTTCCGGCTTCGGGATGCCATGTTTTGCAAGGATTTCCTCCACCTGTTCTTTCGCGGCCGGATCAATATCGTGAAAGATGATGTTACAGTTTGTCGTCAACCGAATAGGGCATCCAAACCGAGTCGCAATTTCACGGAAAGCGGTTCGCCACCGGCGTTGTTCGGTATCCATAATTCTGCCCTCTTCGATCCACAGGCCATAGAACAGCTTTCCATCACCCTGCTCGTGCCAACCGAATAAATCGCTCACGGTATTCCAGCGAACTACTTTGGCTAGTCCAACCGGGACGTCTAACCGCTTGATAACCTCGGCACGGAACCAGTCAATGCCGCGCTCATCGATCAGATACTTGAGCCGCGCCCGTTTGCGATCGCCCCGGTTGCCAAAGTCGCGCTGGGTAGTGACTACGGCGACAGCCACCTTAACGGCGTGTTCTCGAGCAACGTAAAACAGCGGCTGAGCCAGCGCCGGAAATGTGTCCGTCTTGCCGTGCGACATTCCGAATCCACCACCCGCGACTACGGTGTAACCTTTCACCTGGTCATTTTCCACATGGGAAATAAACCCCAAATCGTTCGAATAAATATCGACGTCGTTCCGTGGGGGGATCGCGATCCCGATCTTGAACTTTCTCGGCAAATATTGCTTACCGTAAATGGGTTCGGCCTCGGTCGTTTCCTGGTTCAAATGCTGACCGCCCAGCCAAATTTCCGCATACGCGGTCGTCTTGGCGAGAAAAGTATTACTGATCTCTTTGGCCAGTCGCTGGGCATCCAGATGAGCTGCATCTGTGAAGGGACTAGCTGGGGCAATCGTATTCCGAACCACGTCTCCGCAGGCGCCCCAGGTCGTTATTCCGCTCGCATTTATCCGGCGAATGCATTCCTCAAGATCTCCCTTGAGCACGCCATGCAACTGAAAGCCTTGCCGGGTCGTTATCCGCAGCGTGCCGTTACCCAACTCTCCCGCGATTCGGTCGTGTTGAAGATACTGGGATGCGCTCAAGGCGCCACCGGGCAATTTGGACCGGACCATGAAGATCCACGCCTTATCAAGATTCTGCTTTTTCCGCGTCGCACGCTGGTCGCGATCATCCTGCTGGTAGGTACCGTGAAACTTGAGGAGCTGATATTCTTCCTCGGAAAAATGAGGCCCCTCACCGGACAGGGTTTCTTTGATGGTACCTCGCAAGGCACGACTTTCGGATTTGATTTCTTCTACACTTTTAGAAGCCATGAGGGAAAAGAGATATTCCCTATAGGGTTAAGGTATTTTTGCCGGCATGCAACTGGATTTAAAGGTCAATTACCGCGAATTAACAAATCCGCGGTAATTGTTCTCCCGACAGCATATCGACGACCCGCGTGCCGCCCACCCGAGTCTTCATCGTGACGATCCCGGGATGGTCGGGGGTGATTTCGCCAATGACAGCGGCCGATCTACCGAGTTCATGGGCACGTATCGCCGACAGAATCCGATCGGTATCGACGGCACTTGCGATCACCAGGAGCTTGCCTTCGTTGGCCACGTAAAGCGGATCCAGCCCAAGGATCTCACACGCACCTTTCACATCTTCGCTGATTGGGATACGGGCTTCGTGGAGGTGTACGCCGACGCCCGCGTTCTGGGCGATTTCGTTCAATGCACTGCTGAGCCCGCCTCGGGTCGGATCGCGCAGGACGTGCACGTCGTTTGTGACACTAAGGATCGCTTCCACCAAGCCATTCAGTGGAGCCGTATCGCTGGCGATCTCGGTTTCGAATTCCAATCCCTCGCGCACGGACATAATAGCGATTCCATGGACCGCAATCGGACCGCTGACGATGATCCTGTCACCGGGCTGCGCGCGCGCAGGATCGATATTCACGCCTGGAGACACGAGGCCAAGGCCGGAAGTGTTGATGAAAATCTTGTCCGCTTTGCCGCGATCGACCACTTTGGTATCTCCAGTCACAAGCGTAACACCAGCCTCCGCTGCCGCTTCACGCATCGATGACACGACCCGGTGGAAATCCTGGATGGCCATCCCCTCTTCCAGAATAAAGCTTACGGAGAGGTAAAGCGGACGGGCGCCACACATGGCGAGGTCGTTGACGGTGCCGTAAATCGCCAGTTTCCCGATGTCGCCGCCTGGAAAGAAGATCGGCGTTATGACAAACGAATCGGTGCTGAAGGCTATGCGCGAGCCGTTCAAAGGGAAAATCGCGCCGTCATGCAACGGGTTGAGCAGCGCATTGTGGAACTGAGGAAGCACTATTTTGCGGAACAACTCCTGGCTTAGCTTTCCTCCGCTGCCGTGGGCCAGCACGATCTCGTGGTAGTCAGATAAGGGGAGAGGGCAGGCAGCGAGGTTCACCGTTCGCGGTTCACCGTTCATCGTGGAGTTCGGAGTTTGGAGTTCGGGTTTCGGCGGATGAACGGCATCACGTTACGTCTTCTGCTCCGAGCGCTATGTGTACCAAGTCCCAGACCACATGGACGGCCGTGGCGTGTACTTCCTGGATTCGGTGGATGCTGTAGGACGGCACGATGAAGCAGTAATCCACTATATCCGGAAAGCGACCGCCGTCCTTGCCTGCAAAAGCTACGGTCAACATCTTTCTCTCTCTGGCTGCCTGCAGTGCGTAAATAAGATTGGGGGATTTACCGCTGGTGCTAAATACCATCGCCATGTCACCGGAAGCACTCAGGAGCCGGAGCTGATTAACAAAGACCCGTGTAAAATCGAGGTCGTTGCCGATAGCCGTCATGGTGGCAATGTCGGTCATCAGGGGGATCACTGGAAATGCCGGCCGCTTTTCGATAATCGGGTGATTGAATTCGACACAGATATGCAGCGCATCGCATAAGCTGCCGCCGTTACCCATGACAAAGAGCCGTCCGCCTTGCTGAAAACGTTCCGCCATCGTCCGCGACATCGTCTCGAGAGGTTCAGCGTACTTCAAAAAAAATTTCTCCTTCATCTCAACGCTTTCGCCGCTCTTGCGAATGATCTTGTCGCGAAAGCTTTCGGTCGCTTTGTCGATGGCGTTCACGGTTCGGGGTTTGGAGTTCGGGGTTTGGGGTTCATTGTTCGTTCGGCGTCACCGATACGCCTCGGCGCGCTGCAAGGCGGTTCTCAAGGTCCAAATGCCGTCCGTAAGCATAGTAAGCAGCGCAAGCGCCTTCGGCTGATACCATCGTCGCGCCGAGCGGATGCTCCGGTTTGCACTCCTTCCCAAAGGCGGGACAGTCATGCGGTTTTTTGACTCCCTTTAAGACCAAACCGCTAATACAAATGGACGGCTCCTGGGTGTCGATTTCCTCCACCTCAAAAAGCCGTTCAGCGTCATGATCGCGGAACTCGTAACGTAACTTGTAGCCGCTTTTGGGGATCGAGCCGACCCCCCGCCATTTTCGATCGCAAACATCGAATACTTTGTTCACCAACTCCTGGGCCACACGATTGCCTTCGCGCTTGACCACTCGAGGATACTGGTTTTGTACCTGGGCCTTACCTGCCTCGAGCTGGCGAACGGTCATCAACACGCCTTCGAGAATATCCAGCGGCTCGAATCCGGTAATGACAATGGGCACGTTAAATCGTTCTGCAATCGGCTCGTACTCCCGATAACCCATCACGGTGCAGACATGACCCGGTCCCAGAAAACCCTGCACGCGGTTCAACGGCGACTGTAGAATAGAGGCAATGGCGGGCGGCACCAGAACATGGGAGACCAGCACGGAGAAGTTTTTGATGCCCTGCTGTCGAGCCTGCCAAACTGCCATGGCGTTGCCAGGGGCGGTAGTTTCGAATCCGATAGCAAAAAACACGATTTTTTTTCCAGGATTGGCACGCGCGATTTTCAGCGAATCGATGGGCGAATAGACGACGCGGACATCGGCACCCCGGGATTTCAGCACGAGCAGATCGACTGCCGATCCGGGCACACGCAACATGTCGCCGAACGAACAGAAAATGACATCCGGCCGGCGCGCAATTGCATGCGCTTTGTCGATCATTTCCAATGAAGTCACACAGACGGGGCAACCGGGTCCGTGCACAAGTTCAACTTCGTTTGGTAAGAGATGGTCAATGCCATACTTAACAATCGTGTGCGTCTGACCGCCGCAGACTTCCATCAGCACCCAGGGCCTGGTGACAATGCGTCGGAGTTCGCCAATCACTTTCTGTGCCAGCGCTTCACTACGGTATTCATCAATATACTTCATGAAGAACGACTCCCTTTTAGACATCCGGGGTCTCCAGCTCAGCCAGCTGCGCCATCTCTTCGAGGAGCTGGTAGGTTCTAGCGGCCTCCTCCTCATCCACTTTGGCGAGCGCAAACCCAACATGAACTAACACATAGTCGCCGGCATTCACCTCGGGCGTGTACTCCAGGCAAACCTGCTTAACAATGCCGCCGAAATTGGCTTTGCCCATCCTGACGCCCTGGGGATCTTCAGTTACCTCAATTAGCTTACCGGGAATTGCCAGACACACAATTTTTCTCCATTCTGCAGTTTGCTTTGGCAGCCGAAATCACTTGACCAAGCGAGATGCCGCCGTCATTTGGCGGTACACGCTGGTGCCAATAACACCGAAAGCCCGAATCCAACAGCCTCTGTTCTGACCGCTCCGTCAGATAGCGATTTTGAAAACAGCCTCCGGTGAGGACAACCTTCTGCTCACCGATTTGCCGGGCCACGGTGACGATGATCTCCGTCAGCGTGTTGTGGAATTTGGCAGAGACAACTCCCGCCTCCTGTCCTTGCTCCAGGTCAACCAGAATCGCCTGGAGCATCGGTTTCCAGTCAACGACGCGCGGCGATGTCTCGTTCACCATAAATGGATAACTTTCTTCCACCCCCGGACGGACGGCAAATTCTAGTTCCATCGCGGCTTGACCTTCAAAACTGCCTCTTTGGCGTAAACCAACAAGGGACGCCACGGCATCAAATAATCTGCCCACGCTCGAAGTGACCGGTGCATTAAGGCCCTTTGCAAGCATTTGTTGAATGAGGTTCAGCTCGCTCGATGAAAAGTCCTGAATCGGTGCGAGCCAAATTTGTTTGAAGGCATTTTTGCCAACGGCCTCATACAAGACGCCGAGCGCGGCTCGACGGGGTTCCCTGACGGCTGCTTCACCGCCCGGAAGCCGAAATTGACGAAAGTGCGCCGCACGTTCGAAACCGGTCTCGCCGGCCAGAAGAAATTCCCCGCCCCAGATGGTACCATCAGGTCCGCAACCTGTGCCATCCCAAGACACACCGAGCGCGGGTGGTTCCAGCTCATTGTCGGCCATGCATGCCAGCACATGCGCCCAATGGTGTTGGACCAAGCGAGGCTTTGCCTGCAACTTCACTGCATATTTTGTCGACAGATAGTCAGGGTGCATATCGCACGCGATCATCTCGGGCGACGCTTCGTAGAGGCGCTGAAAATCTGTTACGACACTGCGAAAAGCGGAGAACGCTTCGGCCGTTTCCAGGTCGCCGATATGCTGGCTGATAAACACTTCTGTCCCAATGCTCAGGGCTACACTGTTTTTCAGATGCGATCCGACGGCCAGAACAGTCGGCAGGGGCTCCTGAAAATGGACCGGCAGCGGTGCGTACCCGCGCGCCCTTCGCAGTATCATTTCACGACCGCGGATCACCCTAACAACGGAATCGTCGACATGCCGCACAATTGGCCGGTCATGAACGAGGAAAAAGTCGGCAATGCCTGCCAACCGTTCGAGGGCTTGCTGTTCATCGATGCAGATGGGCTCATCGCTGATGTTGCCGCTGGTCGCAACCACGGGAGAGCCGAGCTCGCGCATCAACAGATGGTGCAACGGCGTGTAAGGTAGCATCACGCCAAAACAGGGGTTACCGGGAGCGACCGAAAAGGCTAGTCGCGCCGGCCCCGTCTTTTGCTGCAACAGCACAATCGGGGACTCGGGAGATACCAGCACTCGCTCTTCCAGCTCCGACACGTGGCAATCCTGCCGCACGAGTTCAGCCGATGGATACATCAGGGCAAAAGGTTTCTCCGCGCGGTGCTTACGAACACGCAATTCTCGAATCGCCGATTCATTGCGCGCATCCACGATCAGCTGGAATCCACCGATACCTTTGAGCGCCACGATTTTGCCCTGGCAAACCGTCTTTGCACCTTGAATCATGGCGTCGTCACCCTGCGCGACCATCTCACCCCGCGCATTCCATAGCTCCAGATGAGGACCGCATTCAGGGCAAGCAAGGGGCTGGGCATGAAATCGGCGATCCATTGGATCGGAATACTCCCGGCGGCAGTCCGCGCACATCTCAAACCGTTTCATCGACGTGTTCGACCGGTCGTACGGCAACGCCTCAATAATCGTAAACCTCGGCCCGCAATTGGTGCAATTTGTGAATGGATATCGGTAACGCCGAACCGCCGGTTCTAGGATCTCACGCAAACAATCTGAGCAGGTGGCAATGTCCGGCAGGACCAGAACTGTCTTGGGACCGCCTTGCTCGCTATAGGCAATCTTGAACTGGTCATAGCCAACTGCGTCGAGCAAGGAAGATTCGAGGCTCTGAATGGATGCGCGCAGAGGTTTTTCCTTTTCTATCCGAAGCTGGAACTGCCTGAGGGCGTCACGAAGGCCTTCTACCTCAATGAAAACGCCTTGCCCGGAGTTCAAAACCCAACCGTTAAGCCCAAGCTCCGTCGCCAGTCTGTAAATGAACGGCCGAAATCCCACGCCCTGGACGGCTCCCCGGATCCTTATTTCCAGGCGCTTCAGCGTTTGTCGTTCAGCGTTCATCGTTCGCCGTTCGGAGTTCGGGGTTTGGGGTTTGGGGTTCGGGGTTTGAAGTTCGCCGGGCCACTGCCACTTTCACCAGGCCGTCCTGTAGCAGCAGCGGAAATGGGTCCAGATGCACGCGGGGATTTTCCGGGCAGCGCCCTGCTTGCCGGACATCGTAGCTATGCCCGCGGCCGCATCGCAGTAGTGCGCCCTCTAAAATCCCTGGGTTCAAAGGCGCATTGCAGGTCGGGCAGTTGTTCCGGTAGGCGTAAAAGTTGCCATTCACCCTGCAGACAATTAAATGCTGGCCCCCAACGCGGACGGACATCCCCGCTTCATTATCAAGCTGTTGCGCATTGTCGATCGTGATCCAATCCGGGCGTTTCCCTTGGGAAGCGGCGTCTGCTGCAGCACTATCTGTAGCCACCCCCTCCACCTCAAAGCCCATGAGATCAGGGCAAGCGTCTTCGATGGCATGCCTGATAGCCAACTCCAGAGTCACGGTCGAGGAAGCGCAGCTTTTGCAGGCGCCCTGTAGACGTAACCGCGCCACATCGTTTGTGAGATCGATTAATTCGACGTTGCCACCATGGCTCTCGAGGTAAGGGCGAACCTTATCTAGCGCTTCGCGCAAGCGGGTCTCGATGTCAACCGGATACAAATCATGAATAAGCAGCAGTCCACGCACGGCGCCATCGTGAATCAGATCCCCATAGATCTTTTTGCCCTCAGGTCCTGCGGTCGAGACGATTTGAAGAATTCGTTCCAGTCCATAACCATAAAACTTCAATACGGACTCCAGGCATTGCTGGAAGAGCGCACGCGCAGGCGAGTCGGGCAGTGCGTCGATTTGCTCGATCAGTTCCTGAATCCGTTTGCCGGCTTCGTTCAATGCGTCCATTAAGCCATGTATCTGATTGTTTTGATCGCACATTCCTTCCCCTGGGTCGACTCCGCGGCCATTCCGCATTGGGGGCATTGCAGTGTCACGATCGGAAAAGCAGCCAAAGCGTCTTCCCAATATTTTGGACGACCCCGGTAAGAGCAATATGGACAGCTGACCGCCGCCTCTACCTGCTCAATTTCCAGCGAGGAATTTTCCATCGCTGTTTCCCTGGTAATCGCGCCATAACAGAACCGGAGCTGTTCCCACTCGACGGCCATCAGCTCGCCGACCAATAACCTAACTTCCAGGATCTTTTCTATCTTATTTTTCGCGGCAAACTCCAGCACACTCTCCACAATGGATGAAGCGATCGAGAATTCATGCATCGGCCGCCCAATGCCTAAATCGCCAACAGCTCTGCCGCAACCTCATCCAATCCGGTTCCGGCTTTACAACTGGTTGGGATGACCTTGATATCCGGCTTAAGGATCCGTACGTCCTCAGCTAACTGCGCGACGCTGACGTTCATTGCTTCCGCCAGATCCACTTTGTTGATTACTACGAGATGCGCTCCGAGAAACATGTGCGGATGTTTCCTAACCATGTACTGGCCTTCGGTAACGCTCACCACGACGACCCGCGCCTTCGATCCGAGGGGAAACTCAGCCGGGCAAATCAGGTTGCCGATGTTTTCAATAAAGATCAGCCTCAACCCGTCAAGATCGATTTTGCGGAGCGCTTTAGCCACCAGATTCGCGTCAAGATGACAACCATTGACAGTGGCTATTTGAACGACCGGCACCTTTTGTGCGGCGATGAGGTCGGCGTCACTGCTGGTGGTGGCGTCACCGTTGAACACCGCAACGCCAAGCCGATCTTTAAGTTTCGCAACCAACCGTCCGATCAAAGTGGTCTTGCCCGAACCGATGGCTCCCATAATGTCGATGCCGGTTATGCCATGGCCATCCAACAGTATGCGATTCTCCTTCGCCAGCCGGGCGTTTGCCTCCAGCAGACTATGCTCCAATTCGATGTCGTAGATCTCGTCCGGCGAGGCCTCGATGGTTTGAATCATGGTATTGGCTAATGCTAACGGCTCACCGCGGGTGGCTGGCGCAGGCCTGCGAAGGCTGTCGGGGTATGTATCTGCTCCAGGACCTTGCCATTGCCGAGGTACATGTGGACACCGCAGGGCAAGCAGGGATCGAAGCTTCGCACCGTCCGCATGATATCGATCCCTTTGAATTTGTCCGGCCCGTTTTCCTCAAAGATCGGGGTGTTCTGCACCGCATCCTCGTATGGCCCGGGTGTCCCGTATACGTCGCGCGGGTTCGCATTCCAACATGTCGGCGGGTATGGATGGTAGTTTGCGATTTTACGATTCCGGATAACCAAGTGGTGCGAGAGCACGCCCCGGACAGCCTCGTGAAAACCGCACCCAATAGCCTCCTCCGGGACGGTAAAGGGAGTGAATGTCTGGGTCCTTCCGGCGTTCAGTTCCGCCATGGCCCGCTCCACGAAATACAAGGCCGCGGCTGCTGCATAGGCTTGGAAGTAGGTCCGTGCACGATCGCGCTCGATGGCATTGCTCCATTTGGGGATCTTCCACTCAAATTGGACTTCCGGTTTCATGGCGGTTTGCGGAAGCAGAATTTTAACGCTGTGGCCGGTTGCTTTTACATAACCGATGTCAACGAGATTCGCCAGAGCCGTTGCCCAGAGGCGAGCAATCGGACCGCCGCCCGTATCCAGAGCCAGATGATCATTTGTGCGCTTGTCAAACCACCGTGGCGACATGACCCAGGTGTACTTGTCCGCAAAGTTGCGCTTCTGTGGTTTGGGAATTGTGGTCTGGTTCCAGGGATGGTGCTTGTCCACCGGGTTGCCGAGAGGGTCCCGGGCCACGAAGGTCTCCTTGTTCTGCCAGTCCTCGTAGTAAGAAGAACCAAGCAAAATCCGCAGCCCGAGGTTGATATCGACCAGGTTGGTAGTGACCAATTGACCATCAACTATTATAGCGGGGGTCACGTACATCGCCTTGCCCCATTGGTCCATCGTCCGATAATTATAGTCGCAAACGTCAGGGTTCTGGAAAGAGCCCCAGCAGCCCATCAGGATGCGCCGCTGCCCAACCTGCTCGTAGCCCGGTAATGCCTCATAGAAGAAGTCAAACAAATCGTCGTGCAGCGGCACAACTTTCTTCATAAACTCCACATACCTCAACAGACGGATGAGAAAGTCGGTGAACAACTGGACCGACGGCACCGTACCCACTCCCCCCGGGTAAAGCGTTGAGGGATGCACGTGACGCCCCTCCATGAGACAAAACATCTCTCGGGTCATCCGGCTCATCTGCAGCGTCTCTCGATAGAACTCGCCTTCAAATGGATTTAGTGAGCGCATGATGTCCGCAATCGTACGGTACCCATGATCTTGGGCATGCGGAGCCTCGGTGGTTTTGGCTTTTTCCCACACGCCAGGGTTCGTTTCGCGCACCATCTTTTCGCAGAAGTCGACACCGACCAGGTTGTCCTGGAAAATGCAGTGATCGAACATATACTCAGCGGCCTCACCAAGGTTGATGATCCACTCGGCGATGGCCGGCGGTTTTACCCCGTAGGCCATATTCTGGGTGTAAACCGAACAAGTGGCGTGGTTATCACCGCAGATCCCGCAGATACGGCTGGTAATAAAATGAGCATCCCGCGGATCCTTGTTCTTCATGAAGATGCTGTAGCCCCGGAAGATGGATGAAGTGCTATGGCACTCGACCACTTTTCTGTTGCCGAAGTCAATCTTGGTGAAGATACCCAAGCTCCCGACAATGCGGGTAATTGGGTCCCAGGACATTTCTACAATTTGACCTGCTTTGGGGGATTTCTCCGTGGCGGGAATTGTGGCGGTTTCCATGATGTCTCCGATTAAACTAGTTCGAAAAATTTGTATGCGTTGATAAAGAGACCGGTTGAGGCATCGACGCATGAACCGGCCGATGGCAGCTCAGGAATTGCCGTAGTGGACCGGTTGGTATCCAGTGGTTAGTTCGGCACGCCGATGACGCCAGCGCGGTTCCTTATTCACGGTGCTGTGAGTGATTGAGCGCAAGGCTCGAACGACAAAGCCGTACATGCTGGAAGCCGTTGATGATCCGGTGGCGCCAGGAGGCGTATCCATGAACGGCATGAACTTATCTGGAAAGCCGGGCATGGTGCATCCGATGCAAATCCCGCCCACATTGGGACAACCGCCTAAGCCGTCCATCCAGCCGCGCTTGGTTACATTGCAATTCACCACCGGTCCCCAGCAACCCAGCTTTACAAGACATTTGGGCGAACTGTAAGTTTTTGCGAACTCGCCCTCCTCGTAGTAGCCACCACGGTCGCAACCTTGATGAACGGTCGCGCCGAACAACCAGGTCGGCCTCAACTGCTCGTCGAGCGGGATCATCGGGGCCAAGCCGGCTACCTGATACAACAGGTACAGCAACGTCTCCATCATATTATCCGGCTGGACCGGGCAACCGGGGACATTGACGATCGGGAGACCTGCTTTTGAACGCCAGCTCCACCCCAGGTAATCGGCCAGACCCATTGCGCCCGTCGGATTTCCTTCCATGGCATGGATACCTCCGTACGTGGCGCAGGTACCGGCGCAGACGATCGCCAGAGCTTTTGGCGCGAGACGATCGATCCATTCGTTCGTTGTTATGGGTTGGCCGGTTCTGGCATCGGTACCCATAGCCGCCCAATACCCTTGCTTCTTAATTCGCTCGTTCGGAATGGATCCTTCCATCACGAGGACGAATGGATCTAACTTGCCTTCTGCAGCTTGATGCCAGTATTTCATGAACTCGTCACCGACTTCATAAGCGAGAACCGGGTTATGAAGATGAACCTTAGGGAGCCCGGGAATGGCGCCCATGACTAAGTCCTCGATACTCGGCAAAGAGGCGGCCGTAACCGATACAGAATCTCCGTCACAACCTAAGCCGGTCGTCATCCACACGACGTGGATCTCTTTTACATCAGGAACACGGTGCAACAGGGGGGCATTTGCAGCCATCGGAGAGTTACTCCTTTTCTAAGGATTTAGATTTAACAAAACCTAACCGGTAGCACATTTATTACAACCTTAATTAAACCTTGGAACTGCTTTGCTTTCGCGGCCGGGCCCGCACGCGGACGGAAAAAAAATCCAATTCCGGGGTTACATCGTATGAATCCGGACGTAACGCCGAATGGCGGGTAAATAGACAATTGCCGCAACAATTATCAGGATTAGCAACAACAGGCCAGGCCCGCTCGTTCTCGATCGACACATGCAATTCACCTCCTTCCAACGGGGATCAATCTAAATTTCTGCGTTCTGATTGACGGATAACAGTTCCATCACCAGCGATTCAATCCTTTCGATGGCTCGCGGAACAGCCGCTTCCACGCTCTCACTCAATTCCATGCTCCCCTCGTCACTTTCCAGCGTCGCGGGCTCGCAACCGACAAGGTACAACTTACCCGGACTGCCACCGAGTGAACGGACCATTTGCAGCACGTTGACCGGAGTCATGCTATGAGCGTTGCCAACTATGCTGGCTAACTTATCCAATTCATCGAAAGCCGGCTCGATCAGGTAAACCGTGCCCGGGGACTGCCCCAGTGCCGTCGTATCTAGCAGAATCGTCGCGTCATATCCGTCCATCATGGCGTAGGCTAGATCGTAGACAGAGATCCCAAAGTCACGGACGTGCACCTCCGGCGGAAGCGCCCGCTGCATCAAGCGACGCGCTACTTCGCTACCGAATGCATCATCGCCCAGAAAGATGTTGCCGACTCCCGCTATGAGGATCCGTTTTGACCTTCTCACTCGGTTCTCCGCAATGGCTCAACTTCATCCAGTCTATAGAAAAAGCGGTGACCCGGTTGTCGCAGCAATCCCAAGTCTTTTCCCGGATCCTCTTCGAGTACCAGAGCCACATAGACCCGGTTTTCGGCGTCCTGTTCGATTGACTCGATAACAGCGGCCTTACCTTGCAGCGCGATATCCATCACATCGGCCCGATGGCGAGGCCTGATCCGGACCCGGTCACCAATCCTCAAGTCGATCCCATCGATAGCAACATTCTGCAATCGAGGATTGGCATCGAAAAAGTTCTCGTCGAACGAATTAATTTCGCGGAAAGCGCCATGCATCTTTATCAGGTCATCTTTCGCCAGAGTTTCCGTCCGCTCCAGAATCTTGCGCGCCTGTTCATCAATTTGGCTCATCTCCAGCTTTTCTTCGTCCGTCATCGTTAGAACACGCAGAGTTAAGATTTCGTCTATCTCCGTTCCGTCGAAAAGTTCGCCGGGGCTTTCCGGTGCAATCTCGGGATAATCATACAAGATAATCGGGGAAGAGAGCATGGTATCGACCTCGCCCTTGTCTTTTTCGCCCACAAGCACGGGCCACGTGCCGAAGTTTATGCAGGCTGCGGCTGCTTCCCGGTACACTGCCGGAGGATCCAGCAAAGAAACAAATTCGCCGTCAGTCACGTGAAGAATCGTGTGCGTTGAAGCGAATGTCCGCATAATGATCGCCTCCTGATTACGCAGCTCAGTCTCCTCGACCGGGGTCTCGTTTGCGACGCGGACAGTAATTTTAAATATTTCAGTGTCCAGAGGTACTACGGTGACCTGACAGACTCCCTCCAACCGTTCCTGGCGCCGGCGGATGACCCCGGCGGTTCGGCCTTGGCGATCCTGAATCGGTTCCAGAGTAAGCGAGGCAGGAAAGCAAAAGGAAAAATCCAGTGATTGGCCGGTCAGGACGTTCAAAGGCTGCCGAGGTACTCTGACCATCCGTTCAACGGCCTCCTGCCAGGTTTGGTAGAGTCTATCGTCAATCCGGAGTTCCGGCACCAGTTCGAACTTTTCTGGTTCGATGACGGCGGGCGATTCTCGCGGAAGGTCCGATTCCTTCCCCACATCCCGAGCCATCGGGTGTAAAAAGCGCACATCGATTTGCAGAGCCGGCCTGTCACGGTGAGACCGCAAAAGGCACTCGGTCTGCATTGCAAAAGGCTCCGCCCCGTTTTCAGCCAGACTGTATACGTGCGGATAGACTCGGCCAAGGGTAAAGCGCTGCCGATTTTTTCGCGAAGAGGCTCTGTACGGATAAAGGATATACCCCTCGTACAGCAGAGCATTTACAATTTTATCGACCGTTGCGGGGTTCATCGTCGGCGGATCTGTACGTCAGGCTTCATCAGGTTCTCCTAGCAATCGCTCGATAGTCTGCTCCCACGTCGGGAGTCCATGGCGGCGCTTGTAAGCATACAATCTCTCAAAGACGCCTCGATGCAGGGAAACCCAGGCGCTGTTGGGGTAATGCTCCTCCATGAGCGCTTGCCACACCGCGACCGGCATCCGATATCTACATTCCCTATCCCAGGAGACGCGTTGTACCTGCAACCGTCCGTCAGGCCCGGGGTAAAATACCGTTCCACTGAAGAGAAAGAGAAGCGGAACCTCCCCTTCTCCAAGTGCATAAAAGTATTTCGTTGCGGCCACATTCAGGTCGTAGGTGCATTGAACTGGCAGGATAGCTTCGGCCACGTCCGTAAAAGGGCGCACCGTTATACATGCGTGGGACCAAAGCCGGGTCCGAAGCGTCTGTCCCCAACGATCCGGTGTGCCAAACAGATCCGCCAATTTCTTTTTTTCTTCGTCCCCGTATTGCCGCTGTGTCGATTCAATATGAATCTGCGCCTGAAGAATGACCGCATGAACTTCTTCGTTCGCCGACGCATTTCTCACTTCGAGCTTGAAATGCAGTAGAGGTGTCAGCCCACGAGCAGCCGGCTCCACTCCGGTCACCTGAAAATTGAGATCAGGCATGACTCGCCACCTAGCACGCGACCGCCCTAAGTCGGGCGAAGAATCCTGTGATCTCCTGCCACACTTGATCTCCTCCGGACAGGCCCCGCCAGTGCACGCGAATCAACCCCACCAGGCGAAAGCAAACGTCGATCGGCACCAGGTAGTGATCCCGCTTGGTTCCCACTCGATCTATCAGAAGCGCTTGAACATCGGGCTCCATTTGCGCCAGGGCTCTGTTATTGGCCAGTATCGTCTCCCACGCCGACAACGGCAGCAGCGACTCGGTCGCACCGGCCGGACTCGGGTAAATCGCCTTCACTTTTTCTTCGGGCGAACTGTAAAAGAGAAAAGCGAGGTTGATTGGAAGCGCTAACCGATCCCATTCGGCGTCCGTCAGGTGGAATTGAGAGAGGAATCGGACCTCCCTGGGGATCAGCTTAAATCTCCCACCGGTTACATCCTGAAACCGGAGTGCACACGCATCGCAGGAGCATGCGATCCGACCGTTCGACATCTGCAGTAGATGGCGATGATCAGGCGTGAGGCCAACGTTGCAAAGCTCGCACCGCTCTTCAAGGGATTCGGCCCGTCGGAAGCGGCGCAAGGTCGCAAACACCGTCTTCGTTTTACCAGGGGCGGTAAGTGCGCGATCCAGAAACATCTTCCGTCTCAGTTCCTCGCTCACGACCCAATTTTCGCGCCTGAAATGCTACAAAGCAATCAGCTTTCACCCCGACGCTTGGGGCGCGCGCCGGGGCGGTCCGGAGCGCTTCATTGACAAGGGGCGCGCTCCCGCGCGAACCGGGCGTGCATGTTTCAGAGCCCCTCTTTGGATTTTGGAATCCGACCTCGCGCTTCTGGGAGCCCGGGTCCACGTTTCTTTGACGTGCCACCCCGGTCGCGCGGGAGCGCGCCCCTTGTCTACCACTGCATACCCGGATCGCGCGGGAGCGCACCCCTACCGGCGCGGCAGCGCCTCCCCACCGAGAACCGAGAAACCAGAAACGTTCCAGGCTTGCGTCGCAATTGCGCGTATGTTAGCGAGCGGATATGCTTCGATTTACGAAAATGAATGGCGCCGGCAACGATTTCGTGCTGATCGACAATCGGGGCGGTGCCCATAAATTTTCGCCGCGGCAAATAGCCTTTCTGTGCGACCGCCATCGCGGTGTCGGAGCGGACGGCGTGCTTCTGGTGGAGAACTCCACGCGCGTGGCCGATTTCCGGATGCGATATTTCAACAGCGATGGCGGGGAAGCGGAAATGTGCGGCAACGGTGCCCGGTGCTTTGCGCGCTTTCTTGATAAGATCGCGGGTCCCTTCTCTGAAGTCCGGTTTGAGACGATGGCGGGTGTGATTCAAGCTGCGTTTGAAGGAGAACTCGTAAGACTTGCGATGAGTCGACCCCGCCACATGGCGTTACGCCGGACGCTCGATCTTGGCGGCTCAAAACTCCTTTCCCACTCAATCAACACAGGAGTACCGCATGTTGTTACATTTGTGGACGATCTCGAATCGACGCCGGTCGAGCAATGGGGAGCACAAATTCGGTATCATCAGGCGTTTCAGCCTGGAGGGACCAATGCAAATTTTGTCAAGGAACTCGAACCTGGTAAAATAGCTATCCGAACCTACGAGCGTGGCGTAGAAGCCGAGACGCTGGCATGCGGCACCGGTGTGACCGCCTCGGGCCTGATCTACGCTGCGTTGCGCGACACAACGTCTCCGATTCATGTTTTGGTGAAAGGCGGCGATTGGCTGGAGGTGGGTTTTCAAAAAACCGGAAACAACTTCGAGGAAGTCACACTTAAGGGTCCGGCTGACTTCGCGTTCGAAGGTTCTATGGAAATTGTTTAACCGCTCAAACTTATGTTTACAGGCACCTACACAGCGATTGTCACACCCTTCAAGAATGGGCAAGTCGATGAAAAAGCTTTTCGCAATTTGATCCAGTTCCAGATCGAGAACAGAATCGACGGAATCGTTCCGACCGGCACGACCGGGGAGGCCGCCACACTGGATTACGATGAGCACCTGCGCGTAGTCCAACTCGCGGTTGAGGAAGCGCGCGGCCGTTGCAAGATCATAGCGGGCACCGGCTCGAATTCGACCCGTGAAGCGGTGGAGCTCACCCAAAGAGCAGAAAAGTTGGGTGTCGATGGGGCTCTTCTGGCAAGTCCTTACTACAACAAACCAACTCAAGAAGGGGTTTACCGGCATTACCGAGCGATCGCCGAATCGACCGCGCTCAAATTGATGCTGTACAATGTCCCGGGTCGCACGGCGGGCGAGATTGGCGTTGAAACCTGCGTGCGGCTGGCAAGAGACTGTAAGAACATTGTGTCAATAAAAGAAGCGGGTGGCTCACCAGAACGGGTCTCCGCATTGAAGAACCTGCTCCCTGCTGAGTTCACCATTCTTTCAGGAGACGACGCCTTGACGTTGCCATTCATGGCAGTTGGGGCCGTCGGAGTGGTCAGCGTGGCTTCGAACGTCATTCCGAAGCAGATGACGGAGCTGGTCAATTCCTTCCTTGCCGGCCGGTCGGCCGACGCGCTGAAAGTGCACTTGCGGCATTTTCAACTCTTTAAAGATCTCTTTATTGAATCCAACCCGATCCCCGTGAAAGCGGCCCTCTTTTTAATGGGAATGATCGAAAACGAGTTTCGTTTGCCGCTGTGCGAGCTGGGAAAAGCGAACCAGGAAAAACTCCACCGGACTCTTAGCTCGCTGAAGCTCGTATGATCCGAGTGCACGTGCACGGAGCCGGCGGGCGCCTGGGTCAGGCTATTGTTCGAATTGCGACGGTCACTGGTGGATACCTGGTTTCCAAGTCCGGGCGGGAAAATGATCTTTCATCACTGGTCGCGGGATGTGATGTGGCCATTGATGTGAGTCAGCCGGAAGGCTCGGTCACGATTGCTGCTTGCTGTGCGGCTCACAGAAAACCTTTGGTCATCGGAACGACTGGACATACGGCCGACCAGCTTCAAAACTTGAGGGCTATTGCGGCGCGGACCGCGACGCTGCTCGCGCCAAATTTTAGCGTCGGGGTAAACCTGCTTTTCTGGCTGACGGAAAAAGCGAGCGCTATCCTTGGCACGGAGTTTGATGCGGAAATCGTCGAGCTGCACCATCGGCAAAAAAAGGATGCGCCGAGTGGAACCGCAAAACGGCTGGGAGAGATTATCGCGAAGACAAGAGCCCTGGAGTACGATGAGGCAGCTCGCCACGGACGCGAGGGTTTAGTTGGTGAGCGTACGCGGAACGAGATCGGTTTGCACGCGATTCGTGCCGGGGATGTCGTGGGCGAACACACCGTCTATTTCGCCGATACCGGCGAACGTATCGAACTGACGCACCGCGCATCGGGTCGGGATGTTTTCGCAAAAGGCGCCCTTCGAGCCGCGAACTGGCTGATTGGCAAACCCGCCGGGTGGTACGACATGATGGATGCGTTGGGGCTGAGGTGAGGCAGCTTTCTAGCGAGGCATCCGCGTTCTCGAGCACGAGCACGACGACGAGCACGAGCACGAAGGGACACGTTGTTCCTCGTGCTCGCGCTCGCGCTCGTGCTCGTGCTCGTGCTCGTGCTCGATCTGTTGGACTTTTGCAGCGAAAAGGGAATCCCGATTCCCCGTAATGATTTTGTTCCGCCGCTCTGATGCGCCCTCAGACCTTTTTTACGATTCTGCCTGTTGCCTCCGGTTGAGAATGATCGTCTGAACGGGCCTAGAGGGGAGCTGCTTGATACGGCGTCTAACAAGGTTTGATGGGGAGACATCCGCGTTTTCGAGCACGAGGAGGAGCACGAGCACGAGGAACGACCTGTCCTTTCCTG
>JAFAMB010000054.1 GCA_019233825.1 Verrucomicrobiota bacterium
ATTAAACCGATAACTAATGCTCCAATTAGGCTAACCATGACGTACTCCTTCCCATCGAATCCATTTAAGCCTTCGAGGAAATAGACACAAGCATTTGCGAATCTAGGGCTGCGCTACGGGTGGCGGTAGGGTCGCGCTCCCGCGCGAACCGGGGTTGCACGCGTGAACGCCGTCGAATCGCTTCAACGTCGGTCGCGCGGGAGCGCGACCCTACCGCTCGCCCTCGGCTTCTTTGATATCGCGCCTTCGGCGCTGAATCCCGCTCTGTTGATTTTTTGATTTGAATGGAAATCGGGCCGCTATTTTAGTGTACTATCCGGTCGGTTTCTCTTAAAGTTACCCATGAGCCAACCCCCCAGCTCCACCTCCATTCCTACCAGACGCAAAAGGGATTCCCGAGAGTCGATCCTCCAGGCAGCCGAAGAAATTGTTGCCAGGCGCGGGCCGGCCCATTTGACACTGGAGACGGCAGCGAATGAAGCCAAGGTCAGCAAGGGGGGCCTATTCTATCATTTCCGATCTAAGGAAGCCCTGCTCGAAGCGATGATCCGCCGTTCGATGCATCTCCTGGAGACCGAGCACGCAAAAGTCGCCGAATCGCTTACCGGTGAAAGGAATGGAAAACTGAAGGCAAACATCATTGGAACGCTCCGGCACCTGGAGGGACAACGCCCCGTCCTGACAGCCGTGGTGGCGGCAATCGCTAACGATCCGAAGTTGGTGGAGCCCATGCGCGAATCTTTCAGAAACGACTTCCAGGCTCTCTGCAAAGAGCTCAATCTGCGAATGGAAGACATTGCCATTCTGTTTTTGGCCTCCCAGGGATTGTTACTGATGGAACTGCTCGGTCTGTCGTTCCTTACGCCCAGCCAGATTCGCAAGGTAACTCAGCGGATGTTGCAAATGGTCGAAGAGCTGGACCGGAACGGACCGGTAGAGGCTCCGCCCGAGCGGTAGGGTCGCGCTCCCGCGCGACCGGGGTTGCCTCGCGTAACACCTCGGATCCCTTCAACGCCGGTCGCGCGGGAGCGCGACCCTACCAGTGCGCAATGCAGTTCGTTAAATACCAAAAAATGTTTTGTCAGAGGATTGACACGCGGCGCACGACTGCTACTATACCGGTCGGCTGGTTTACCCAATGCACGTCCGCCCTTCCGCTCAGATATCGGACCCAATTTTCTTTTCGCGCCCCTTTTTTCCCTTTTCTTGATAAGAATACTGGTAACTTGTTCCTCTGTATCTCCTGACCCCCCAAAACATGAAAAAACTCATTAACTCACCCGAAAACGTCGTTCTCGAATCCATAACCGGCCTTGGCGCCGCCTTTAGTGATCTAATCAAAGTCCACACCAACCCGAATTACATCATCCGCGCAGACGCTCCGGTAAAAAATAAGGTCGCACTCGTTTCCGGGGGCGGCAGCGGGCACGAGCCCATGCACGGAGGTTTTGTCGGCCGCGGAATGCTCGATGCAGCTTGCCCCGGCGCCGTGTTCACGAGTCCAACACCGGACCAGATGTTCGAAGCGACGAAAGCAGTCAACGGGGGCAAGGGTGTTCTTCACATCGTAAAGAATTACACCGGCGACGTGATGAATTTTGAAATGGCAGCTGATTTGGCGCGGGCGGAAGGCATTGACGTGGAGGCGGTTGTCATTGACGATGACGTGGCCGTCAAAGATAGTCTTTACACCGCCGGCCGACGCGGTGTCGGCACGACCGTTCTCGCAGAAAAGATTTGCGGCGCAGCCGCCGAATCCGGCCAGGCGCTCAAAGAGGTCGCCGCCCTGTGCCATAAGGTCAATGCCAACGGCCGAAGCATGGGCATGGCCCTAACCTCTTGTACCGTACCGCATGTCGGCAAGCCTACCTTCGAGCTGCCAGAGGACGAGATGGAGATCGGTATCGGCATCCATGGCGAACCTGGACGCACTCGGATGAAACTGAAGAGCGCCGACGAGATTACTGAAATACTACTCACGCCTATCATCGAGGATTTACCATTCAAGGCCGGCGACGAAGTCTTGCTTTTCGTAAACAGCATGGGCGGTACACCACTGCTCGAACTTTTTGTCGTCTACCGGAAGGCACACGAGATTCTTACCAAGAGCGGAGTCAAGGTAACCAGAAGTCTTGTCGGACCGTACATTACCAGCCTCGAAATGGCCGGTACTTCCGTCACGGTATTGAAACTGGATGATGAATTGACAAAGCTTTGGGATGCACCGGTTCTGACGCCCGGACTTCGGTGGGGTGGGTAGGACAACAGTCGGCAGTTTCTGGTCTTTGGTCTGAATTAAGGCGGGCCCGGAGGGTCCGCCTACCTTCTATGTCAAATATTTCTGCAGCCCAGTTTTTCGCTTGGATCGAGCGGTATGCCGCACACATCGCCGAACAGAAGGACTACTTAACCCAACTCGATGCGGCGATTGGCGACGCTGATCATGGTGCAAATATGCACCGCGGTTTCCAAGCCGTGCTTGCCAAAAAGGACGATCTCCAAAACAGCGACATCGGAGCGCTTTTCAAGGGGGTTGCGATGACTCTGATTTCCACGGTGGGTGGCGCCAGCGGCGCACTCTATGGAACATTCTTCCTGCAAGCCAGCACTATGGCGGGTACAAAGACCGAGCTTACGCCAGGTGATTTCGCATCGGTGCTCGAGAAAGGCCTGGCCGGAATCGTCTTACGCGGCAAAGCCGCAATTGGCGACAAAACGATGGTGGACGCCCTGCAACCAGCGATCAAAGCCTATAAGCGTTCCATCGACTCCGGGGAGTCCCTTGAACAAGCGCTTTCCAAGGCGGTCAGCGCCGCCGAGGAAGGCCTGAAATCGACTGTGCCGCTCGTGGCGCGGAAAGGTCGAGCGAGCTATTTGGGAGAACGCAGCGCCGGTCATCCGGACCCGGGAGCGACTTCCACTGTCCTCCTTTTTCGCTCGGCCGCTGAAAGCCTGACCTGAAGTTGGTAGGGTCACGCTCCCGCGCGATCCGGCCTTGCACGTATCACAATTTTGATCGGCGCCGAGGTCGGTCGCGGGGGGAGCGCGACCCTACCGGCGCCAACCCAAAACCCAAAACCCTAAACCTTAAACCCAAAACCCTAAACCATTCCCGATGGTAGGCTTGGTGCTAGTGTCCCACAGTCGTCCAGTGGCGGAAGCGGTCGCCGACCTGGTGCGTCGCGCGATCAATTCGGACCTCCAGCTGACCTTTTCGGGTGGCGTCGGCGAAGATCGCACTGAGCTGGGCACCGATGCGATAGAAATTCAGGAAGCGATCGGCACCGTCTATTCCGAAGATGGAGTGCTCGTACTTATGGACATGGGGAGCGCCATCTTAAGCGCCGAGACAGCGAGAGAATTTTTGAGTCCCGAGCAACAAGCAAAAGTGCGTCTCACCTCCGCACCACTCGTTGAAGGAGGCATCGCTGCAGCAGTGCAGGCGCAGCTTGGCGCCTCAATCGACGAGGTGGCAAAGGCTGCCTTGCAAAGCCTCTTGCCAAAACAGGACCAGGTTCAAGATGTTTCGCCCGCCGCGGAATCCGTCCCCGAGGGCTCCGCTCCACCCGTCAACGAGACTCTCGATGTCACGATCCAGAACACCCACGGCTTGCACCTGCGCCCTGCAGCCAATTTGATTAGAACCCTGTCGAAGTTTCCGGGTGAAGTCTTCGTTGAAAACCGGACTGCGAAGCGCGGCCCGGTCCGGGCCCGCAGCCTGGTCGATGTGACCCGTTTACAGATTCACCAGGGTGATTCCGTGCGATTCTTGATTTCCGCGCCGGACCCTAAACCGGTGATCGACTCAATTCAGGCCCTCGTTGACAGCCACTTTGGTGAATTTGGTCAGCCGGCGCCTCCAGGTGAAACCAGTGACAGGACGGATGATAGCCGGCCTTTTGGTGTTTCCCGCGGCATCGCCATCGGCCGTCCTCTTTTGCTCGACACAATTGTCGCCGCCATTCCGAGCTACGCCGTAGAGTCCGCCCCTGATTGCACGCGGGAAATCGCCGAACTCCGCTCGGCTATTGCGACTGCAATTGACGAGTTCGATAGCCGGATCGGCCGCCTCAGGCCCTCCCTGCATCGGCATGACCTGGACGTGTTCGATGCTCAAAGAATGATTTTCGAGGATCCAACGATCCTCAATGAGGTCGAGGCAAAAATACGAGAGGAACACCTGAACGCGGCGGCCGCATGGCATGCGGTCCTTTCTCGTTACGCGGCCGACCAGGAAAAGGCAGATGACCCCTACCTCCGGGCGCGAGCGGCGGACTTTCGCGAAGTGGACCGAACTGTTTTAACGCATTTGGTCGACGGAAAAAAAGGGTCGGGCTTGCCGGAACAGCCGTTCGCAGAGCCGACTCTACTGATTTGCGAGGAATTGACCCCGACACTTGCCGAGGAGCTTCACCGGCTCTCGGTCGCCGGAGTGATCCAGCTTGGAGGCGGCACTACATCCCATGGAGCCATTCTGGCTCGAGCGCTCAGTCTCCCGTCGGTTGGCGGAGCCAGGAAAAAGCTCGATCTTTTGAAAGCGGCCCAAAGGGTAGCAATCAGCGGGTCTGAAGGTTTGCTCTGGATAGATCCGCCGGCGGACATTCTATCTGACCTGGTCAGCCGGCAGCAACTCGAGCGGGCCGAACTCGAGCGGGCTCTTCAAGAGAGTCATGCACAGGCGATAACCAGGGACGGGAACTCGGTCCAGGTGGGTGCCAACGCCGGCTCTGCGCAGGACATTTCGAGCGCGCGCATGAACGGCGCCGAATTCATCGGTCTTTTCCGGTCGGAATTTCTCTTCCAGAATTTCGATAGGGAGCCGGACGAGGCACAACAACTTGCCGCTTATCGGGAAGCTCTTGCTCCATCTGCGAAATCGTTGCCAGTCGTCGTTCGCCTGTTGGACATAGGCGGCGATAAGCCGCTCAAGTTCCTTTCGCAACCAAAGGAGGCTAATCCTTTTCTTGGAGTCCGCGGAATCAGATTGCTGCTGGCCAATCCAGGGTTTTTTCGCGTTCACCTGCGAGCTATCTTAAGGCTGGCAGATTCTTTTCTCATTCGGCTCCTAATTCCGATGATCACCGATCTTTCAGAAATTCTCGCCACCAGGAACCTGCTCGACGCAGTCGCAGTCGAGCTGACAAACGAAAACCTGCCGCACCAATGGCCGATTCCCGTCGGTGCAATGATCGAGACACCGTCGGCCGCGCTCCTCATCGATCAACTCTTGCCCCACCTCGACTTCGTCAGTATGGGAACCAACGACCTTACTCAATATGTCTTGTGTGCCGAACGAGGAAGTGCCGCTCTAGCCCCGTTCTCCGATGCGCTTCATCCGGCGGTTCTCCGAATTTGTGACCAGGTTGTTCGAGCAGCTCAAAAACACGGGACCAAAGTTTCGATCTGCGGGGAGATCGCTTCCGATCCGGAAGCTCTTCCAATCTGGCTGGGCCTGGGGCTCCGGGAGTTCAGTGTCGCGGCCGGCGCAATACCCGCAGTCAAGTCGCTCATTCGAAAGCTGGATGTCTCCAGGATCGCCGCGCAATTGGCTACCCGGCGGCTCTCGTTTGCCGGATCGACCGAGGTCCGAACTTTTTCAAGAAGCCTAACCAGTGAACAGGAAGCTGCCGCCGATGAAATATCTTCTCGCTCTTGATCAAAGCACGGTAAGTGCGCGAGCCCTGGTAATTGATCATTCCGGCAACGCGATTTCCCTTGCCCAGAAAGAAATCACCCAGATCTATCCTCAACCCGGTTGGGTCGAGCATGACCCGAACGAAATCTGGTCAGCTCAGATCGGCGTCGCTGCCGATGCCCTCAGCCGAGCAAACATTGGACCGAAAGACATTGCAGCAGTTGGAGTCACTAACCAGCGCGAAACCACGGTGATCTGGGACCGGAAAACGTCGCAGCCGATTGCGAATGCGATTGTCTGGCAGGATCGCCGCACCTCGCCGATGTGCGAGACGATGAAAGCGGACGGCCTTGAGTCTTTTGTCCAGAGTAAGACCGGCCTGGTGATCGACGCCTACTTTTCTGGAACAAAAGTCTGCTGGCTCCTGGACCATGTTCCCGGAGCGCGCGAGCGTGCCGAACGAGGAGAATTGGCGTTTGGAACGATTGATTCCTGGCTAATCTGGAAACTGACCGAAGGCCGATGTCATGTCACCGATGAAACGAACGCGTCGCGTACGATGTTTTATAATATCCGCACGCGCATGTGGGATGATCATCTTCTCAATGCGCTGGGAATCCCCAGGCTTCTCTTACCTGAGGTGAAAAGTTCCAGCGAAGTGTATGGCGAGACCGTGGGCACGCTCCCCGGGATTCCAATCGCCGGCAACGCCGGCGATCAGCAGGCAGCCCTCTTTGGCCACATGTGCAATCAGCCCGGGATGGTGAAAAACACCTACGGGACCGGTTGTTTTATGCTTATGAACACGGGGACTCAGCCGATAGTCTCCAAGAACAAATTGGTCACAACGGTCTCGTGGCGCATTAATCACCGGACGGAGTATGCGCTTGAGGGGAGCGTCTTTAGCGCGGGCGCAGTCGTCCAATGGCTGCGCGATGGCCTTGGCATCATCCGCTCTTCCGATGAGGTTGAACAGCTGGCCTTGACGGTTGAAGACAATGGCGGCGTATATTTTGTGCCGGCATTCGCCGGCCTGGGCGCACCCTATTGGGACCCGTACGCGCAGGGGCGTATCGTCGGTCTCACGCGCGGTACGAAGGCCGGTCACATTGCGCGGGCAGCCCTTGAAAGCATTGCCTATCAGGTAACGGACATTCTTACAGCGATGGAGTCCGACTCCGGCATCCAGCTTTGCGAACTGCGCGTTGATGGCGGCGCCTGCAGGAATAATTTACTCATGCAATTTCAGGCGGATATTCTCGGCGTCCCGGTTGTGAGTGCGCAGAAGGTTGAAACGACAGCGATGGGCGCTGCATATCTGGCGGGCCTGGGCGTCGGATACTTCAAGTCGACCGATGAAATCACCTCCCAGTGGTCTGCCGGACAGATCTTCGAACCACGGATGAGCCAGGATCAACGCGAAACGCTGCGCTCCGGTTGGAGTAAGGCGCTTCATGGGACAAAATCTGACATCCACGGAAACCTGCCATAGGCAGGGTCGTGCCCCCGCGCGACCGGCCCTGCCCGTCTTGACAATAGTTAACTTAGCCTGTCTTCTGCCATTTGCCCCGGTTCTCCTCGCCGACTCCTCCCGCCACCGGCCAGTGAATAGCAGAAGTGCATGCATAGTAACATTTTCTGTTCCTATCCGGGTCCGGTCCAAACCCATTAATCGCAATGTTAGTTGTTTAACATTAGCCAGACAACTATTGACAAATTTTGCTTGCGTCCGTACGCCGAATTTTAGAAGACTCTGATTTCTTACAAACATTTGTCCGTAAGAAAAGATAGCTCCAGTTGTTAGCCCCCCAACAAACGTAACTCATGAATAATCCATTCATCGGCGAGCTCATCGGCACGATGTTGCTCATCATTTTCGGAGACGGCGTTGTTGCTAACGTCGTCTTAAACAAGACAAAGGGACAGAACTCCGGCTGGATTGTGATAGCTACCGGGTGGGCCATGGCGGTGGCCGTGGGCGTTTATGCGTCCGGGCCGATCAGCGGCGCTCACATCAATCCGGCTGTGACCATCGGCCTTGCGGTCATCGGTAAATTTCAATGGGCAAACGTGGTGCCATACATCATTGCGCAATTCATCGGCGCGTTCCTGGGTGGCGTCATTGTTTGGCTCGCTTACCGGCAACATTTTGAGGCAACAGAAAATGCCGACCTGAAGCTGGCTGTTTTCTGCACGGGTCCAGCTATTCGTGATTACCCGTCAAACCTCGTGACTGAGATTATTGGAACCTTTACTCTGGTTTTCGGTGTTCTCTCGATGACCTATTTCGCCGGCAAAGACAACCCAGTTTGGCTCGGAGGCACCTGGGGATCATGGGTCGTTGCGGTCCTGGTATGGGCAATCGGTATGTCACTAGGTGGTCCCACCGGTTACGCCATCAACCCGGCGCGTGACCTCGGACCTCGCATCGCCCATGCAGTCTTGCCAATTCCTGGCAAGCGCGACTCGGATTTTGCTTACGGATGGGTCCCTGTCGTCGGTCCAGTCATCGGTGGCATAATCGGCGCACTTCTTTACGTAGCCACTTTCGGGAGTGCCCCACCTCCCCACTAATCCTAAACCAATCTCAGGAGACAATATGAAATACTTACTCGCTTTAGACCAGGGTACGACCAGCTCTCGGGCTCTCGTGATCGATTACTCGGGCAAAGTAATCTCCGTCGCCCAGAAGGAATTCACTCAGTTTTTTCCCCAACCCGGTTGGGTCGAGCACGACCCAAACGAGATCTGGATGTCGCAACGCGGTGTCGCCGCAGACGCGCTTATTCGTGCGAACATCAATTTGGCAGACATCGCCGCCATCGGCATAACTAACCAGCGCGAAACCACGGTGGTTTGGGACCGGAAAACCGGCGAACCGATCTTCCACGCGATCGTTTGGCAAGATCGCCGGACCGCTCCCATTTGCGATCAGATGCGAGCGGACGGTCTGGAAGAGCTGGTCGATAGCAGGACCGGCCTGGTGATAGACGCTTACTTCTCAGGAACGAAAGTCCGCTGGTTGCTCGACAACGTTCCCGGGGCTCGCGAAAGAGCTGAGCGCGGTGAGCTCGCGTTTGGAACGATTGACTCCTGGCTCATCTGGAAACTAACGGAAGGTAAAGTTCACGTGACCGATGAAACCAACGCGTCTCGCACGATGCTTTTCAACATCCATCGCAGAGACTGGGATGACGAACTTCTAAAGGCGCTCCATGTTCCCCGTTCAATACTGCCGGCCGCCAAGAGCTCCAGCGAAGTCTATGGTGAGACGACGGTCGATACCTTAGCCGGAATCCCCATCGCCGGGATTGCCGGTGACCAGCAAGCTGCGCTTTTCGGCCAGATGTGCAGCAAACCCGGCATGGTCAAGAACACTTACGGCACCGGCTCGTTCATGTTGATGAACACCGGCACTGATCCGATCGCATCTAAAAATAAACTGATTACGACCATTGCTTGGCGACAAGGCGGCTACACGTACTATGCGCTGGAGGGAAGCGTCTTCATTACTGGAGCGGTTGTCCAATGGTTGCGTGATGGCCTCGGAATCATCAAAACTTCGCCGGAAGTTGAGGCCCTGGCTGCAAGCGTCCCGGATAGCGGCGGAGTCCTTTTTGTTCCGGCCTTCGTTGGCCTTGGCGCTCCTCACTGGGACGCCTATGCCCGTGGCGCAATCGTGGGACTAACCCGCGGCAGCACTGCAGCGCATATCGCCCGAGCGGCTTTGGATTCCATCGCTTTCCAGGTCACCGATGTTCTCACCGCTATGGAAGCAGATTCCGGCATTAAAGTGGCAGAACTTCGGGTCGACGGCGGCGCCTGTGCCAACAACCTCTTGATGCAGACCCAGGCAGATCTCCTTGGTGTCCCAGTGGTCCGGGCAGCGAATCCAGAAACGACTGCGATGGGTGCGGCATACCTGGCAGGGTTGGCGGTCGGTTTTTACAAATCGACCGAAGAGATCTCCTCCCAATGGGCTTCCGATCGGACCTTCGAACCAAAGATTGGAGCCGAGGAGCGTCAAAAACTGCGGGCAGGCTGGAATAAGGCGCTGGAACGAGCCAAGGCCTGGCTCTGAGCGGCTCAAATACTCGTGGACAGAAATCTCGCAATCCAGGCGATCTCAGATCGTTCCACGGTCTGGGATTGCCTGGTGATCGGCGGCGGTGCAACCGGTCTTGGTACTGCGGTCGAAGCTGCTTCTCGCGGACTGCGCACGTTGCTCGTGGAGAAGACGGACTTCGCCAAAGGGACCTCGAGCCGTGCGACGAAGCTCGCCCATGGCGGAGTACGCTACCTGGCGCAGGGTAACATCAGCCTGGTTCGCGAAGCGCTTCGAGAACGAGGGTTGATGCTCAAAAATGCCCCTCACCTGGCGCACCCGCTCAGATTTGTTATTCCCGCCTACGGTTTTTGGGAAATTCCTTATTATGGCGTTGGCCTGGGAATTTACGACTTCATGTCGGGAAAGCTTTCGCTGGGACGTTCCAAAACCTTAAGCCGCTCTCAGACGATCGAGCACCTGCCAACGGTCGAGCAAAGTCGACTCAAGGGAGGGATCCTGTATTTCGATGGTCAGTTCGACGACGCAAGGTTGGCTGCCACTCTCGCGCATACGCTTTTCGATCTGGGGGGTCTGGCAGCAAACTATGTGGAAGTTATCGGACTCACGAAGAAGAACGATAAGATAGCCGGCGCCATTTTACGGGATAGAGAAGGCGGTACCGAACACGAAGTTTCGGCCAGGGTGGTCGTCAATGCGACCGGGGTTTTCGTGGATTCTGTTCGAAAAATGGATGAACCGGGCAGCGCCAAAATGCTCGCGGTAAGCCAGGGCGCGCACCTGGTACTTCCGAAAGAATTCCTGCCAGGAAAGTCGGCGCTCATGATCCCCAAGACCTCAGATGGCCGGGTCTTGTTTGGTATTCCTTGGCACGATCGGCTGATCCTCGGGACCACCGATGCCGAGGTTCCCGAACCCGTCGAAGAGCCACGGATCAAGGAACAGGAAATCTCCTTCATACTATCTGAAGCGAAGCAATATCTGGCCAAGCGCCCAACTGAGTCGGACGTGCTCTCCTGCTATGCCGGGCTTAGGCCATTGGTCAAGGCAGGCCAGGGAGGCTCAACTGCCGGACTGTCCCGCGATCACACCGTCGTGATATCATCCTCGGGCCTGGTCACGATCACGGGAGGCAAATGGACGACTTATCGCAAAATGGGCGAAGATTGTGTCGATCGTGTCACTCAAATAAGCGGGTTTCCCTCCGTTCCCTCCCGGACCGCCGAGCTGCCCCTTCATGGAAGCAGCGCCGCCGCTGAGACTTTTGCGCCGCCCGATCATTTGGCCGTGTACGGGACCGACCGAGAAAAGGTCCGGGAATTAGCCGCGTCGGAAAACGGCCTTGGTGAGCCGTTTAATGGTCGGCTTCCTTACCTGCAGGCGGAGGTGGTCTGGGCAGCCCGTCAAGAAATGGCGCGGACAGTTGAAGACGTTTTGGCCAGGCGAACCCGTGCGTTGCTCCTCGATTCGTCGGCGGCGGCCGAAGCGGCACCTCGCGTCGCTGAGATTCTGGCTAAAGAGTTGCATCGCGATACCGGCTGGCAAGAGAAACAAATCGAAGAGTTTCGTTCCTTGGCCCAGGTATATCAGCTGTAGGCGAAGCGTCCCGCTTTGCTTCGTTCTCAAAAGGCAAAGCGGGACGCTTCGCCTGCAGCGCGCGAGTACAACCTGCCAGCCTTCTTGACTTCCCGGCTTC